>JBBRWQ010000003.1:0-80460 GCA_038249115.1 Actinomycetales bacterium | reverse complement strand
GACCACGGTTCACCGCCGGGATCATCCTCACCACCGGACGCCGCTCCTACACCTACGCCGACCGCCTCCACGTCATGCCCATCGACCGGCTCTGGACACCAGTCGCCCCCACCAGCAAATCCTGAACCGCCATACTGCCGCGGAGGCACGACTCTGGCGCGTGTCGGAGCAGGCGGCGGCTGTGGTGGCACCGGTCGGACGACTTCGGGGCCCGCCCCTGTGTTCCTCTTTCGGCACTCGTGCAGGCGGGATGACGGCCGAGAAATCCTTCCCCTCCTCTATGGCGCGAGTCGCGCGTTGGCGGACACGGCGGTGAGCGTGGGGTCAGGGTCCCCGGAGGCTCGGCGTGCGTTATCCCTGAGGGGGCCGGCCGCAGTCCCAGATGATGCCCCGCCCGGGCGACGACGCGGTGGTGGGCTAGGGCGCCTTGGCGCAGGGCACAGCTCTCGAGACTCCGGCGAGGTCGGCGTGGGCGAGGTAAACGCGGTTCACGCCGGCGATCTGTGCGGCAACCCGGCAGGATGTCGCGTAACCCCGGACGGCGTGCATTTCTGTGCCGACTTTGAGGAATGCCGCGTCGCCGTCCACTGCCGGGCCGGGCTCGGCGTGGAACTTCAGGACGCTGAGCTCGCACTTGACCCGCCCCACGACGGAACCCAGCTCGTTCGATGCGATGGCGGGAACCTTCCCATCGAGACCAGCGATGTACTGAGTCCCGTCGAGCTGAACGAAGTCCACCCAGTCCACCATCACCGTGGAGTTTCCCGTCGTGGGTGTGCTGAGACACGCTGACTCTCGCGCCGCGTCGGGGTGCGAGCTGATCGAATTCGTGGCTTCGCTGCCGCCCGTCACGACGTCGCTGGCGCTCCCGCAACCCGCGGCGCTCAGCATTGCGACTCCAAGGACCGCCGCGATGTTCGCTCGAATCATGATGGTCTGACGGCCATAGGTGTGCTTTGGTTCCCAGAAGAAGCGTCCGCTCTATGGCGCGAGTCGGTCGATCACGACGAATGGCGGCGCCCGTCGAGTGAATCGTGACGCGGCGCATCCTGTGGATGCTCACGGTCTGGCCGCCTGACACAGCAGCTAGTGGACTCAACTCATGAGAAAAGGGATGGCGCGACCCAGCCAACAAGCAGATCTGCGCTCTATTAGTAGGCATCATGGGCAAGGGCCTCGGTGATCAAGGAGGAGAAGAGCCTGACTGCTTCATCATCGACACGTCCACGGTAGATGCCGACAGCTGGACCGACGGCTTTGCGTCGATTCCGTTCCACGGTGACGACTAATTGGTGCCGGGCTCGGTTCTCTGAGACGTGAGGTCGGTAGATCAAACCCAACTCCAGAACGCACTCAACTGGCGCTGGTAAGCAGCCCAACTACGAGCCAGTTTTGAGGCCTTTGGTGGCCTGTCGGCTGGCAGCCGATAACGCGGCGTCCCCCAGAGCTGCACCGCCCGCACCCCGCGCATACCAGACACCCCGGTCCCAGTAGGGCTTGGCCGCAGCCTGGCAAAGCACATCGCCCAATCGTCTTGCCTCCGGCGACACTTCGCCCCAACCCGCTGGGGTCCCATGTCCGGGGCGAAAGCTGTACACCCGGGCGCCGCATAGCTCGCCCATTGACGTCAACGGAACGTGACTGCCCCACGACCACAGGGTCAAGGCGGCGAAGACCGCAGCCAAAATCAAGCTCGCCGTCCCCAACCACCGGCCGAGCGGCTCCATGCGGACATCATGCACTGCACCCGGACATCGTGCACGGCGGGCGGGAAGGTGCACTCTCAAGGCGCGATTAGTGAAGTCGCGCACCTGCTTGATGAGGACGTCCTCCCATTCGGCAAACTCGGGGCACGATGGAACACCCCGACGACGAAGCCGAGTAACCCGCTCGCATACCAGCACCGGACGGAGAACGCCGGCGGTCTCATACGGCCTGAGGCTGATGGTTCAGCGAGTAGATCAGCGTCCATAGCCCGAGTGCGATGAGCGCCACTGCAACGACGGCGAGCACGACAAGGACCCAACGACTGACCGCGCGGCGGGTCACCCAACCCCGGCCCCCGGCCGCGACGAGGCCAAGTCCCAGCGGGGTCACCCAGACGGCTATCGCCCGGCCCACGTACGACACCGCCAGAAGAACGGCCCCGAGCAGCAGCACGACCCCACCCCACAGCAGCAACGCCGAGCGGAACCGGCCATCTGCGTCCGGGGCCACGTCCTCGATCTCAGTACCCACGGCGACAGCCTCCTCGGTCGGAAGCGTCGCGCCCTGACATCTGTGAGACGCGGCTCACACCCTCACGGTTCCCCACGGGACGCCCTCCGGCAAGCATCGTCACCCACCTCAACGATGGCAAGCTCCCCATCCTTCTTCTCGGACATAGTGACCCCCATATGCGAGGGTAAGCCATCTATCGCATC
This sequence comes from Actinomycetales bacterium, assembly GCA_038249115.1. Lineage (GTDB taxonomy): Bacteria > Actinomycetota > Actinomycetes > Actinomycetales > Dermatophilaceae > UBA4719. The sequence goes on along the minus strand of JBBRWQ010000003.1, from coordinate 78,037 downwards.
AGTTGGCGGGGCCCCTGGACCCCAGCCCGTGTGAGCAGCGCCCACTTCAAACAACTGGCCCGTCAGTACGCCCAGGTTCATGCAATGCACGTGTTTCACGCTCATGGCGCATTCCGCGCGTTCGATAAGGGATCGTCGACCGGTGATCCGTCTACGCCAGGCCGAACGTCGTCGAGGCCGTCAGTCTGGTGCCGCTGAAGGTTTCCTTTCCGTGCAACTGTCCCCAGATCTTCTTTTCACTACACCTCTTGATTCCGGCTTTGGTTGGCCGGTGTGGCTGCCGTTCGCTGGCGTGGTCAAGTGGGTCGATAGTCATGGGGCCAGGCTCTCCCGCCTTTCTTGGGTCGCAGCGGCCCTCCGCGGAAGGACAGTCGGGTTTTGGGCCCCGACGTTCTCACTCTTGATCGGATCGGGGTGGACTGTTCTTGGCGTTGTCTCCGGTCTTACCGGCAGCTGGGGGTGAGGTGCGCGTTCGTTGTTCGGCAAGTTCGGCGAGGCGGGCGAAGGCTGGTGAGGTTGCGGTGAATGGCTCGGCCGTGAGAGCGATGGTTGTCGGTTGACGGATGCGAGTGGCTGGTCGAGGCGTCGTCGTTGAAACGTCATGCGGGTCCTGCGCGTGCGCCGCAACTCCCAGGCCCACCGGCTGCGCGAGCCAGCCAAAGCGGCGCGGCATACCGCTGACACCGCCGTGGCCCACGACGTCACTGACGCACCTCCTGGCGAGGACCAGGTACTTCCCCCTGATCCCGAGGTCGACCTGCCGGCCGGTGGGCTGTCGGGATCGTCCATATGCCTGCCGGAGGGTAGTGTTTGGCCAATGTCTGGGACCTCCTTGTTGGCGATCGGCACTGCTGTGCGACAGGTTCTGTCGATGCGCGGCCCGATGGCCGAGGAGGACCTGTTGGGGGTGCTGGTCGCAGACGGCGTTGACCTCGGAACTGATCCTGAAGGCATGCTCGCCGATGTTCTCGACGATTCCGCTGAGCTGGTCGTGCCGCTGGCCGACGGGCGGTGGGTTTGGATCCCGGCTTTGCTCGATGGGCGGATCTTCACGCACCGCCTGAGCGCCCCGGAGGCCGAGCACGACATGATCGAGTTCATGCCCGATCTGGCGCCGTTGTCTGGTCTGACCGAGAGCCAGACCTACCAGCGGCTCACCGACGGCTCGCCGGTCGCGGAGGTGTTTCCGTTCCTTGACGGCGATGTCCTGGCCGAGCGCGGAGTGCCCGAGATGGTGGTGGGCGACGAGGGGGTGTTGCTGTTGCAGCCTGGGCGGTTCGCCGCGCTGGGCGTCGGGGCCGGTGATCTCGTCGGGTTGCGTGTCACCGCCGCCGGGTTCGAGCTCGCCGCGCCCGGGGCGCTGACGGGGTGCGACATCGGCCCGGTGCTGGCTGCCGTGCTGGATGAGCGTCCCGATGAGCCCGAGATGCTCGACGTCGCGGTCTGGACGGTGTGCGCCTCGGACGAGGGCCTGTTCCGCGAGCCGGTGGCACCGCTGGGCGATCTGCTCTCAACTGGCGGCCTGGCCCAGGAGGGTGACTGGGTTGCCCGTGGCGGGTTCGATTTCGGCGCGTGGCGCATCCATGGCCGGATTGAGACGATCACGGCGCGCTACGAGCTGGACGACGATGAGGCGCTTGCTGTGCTGGCGACCGTGCGGCTCTGCGAGCAGACGCGCGAGCTGGTGGACGCCGTGACCAGTGCCCAGGCAGACGGCGATGCCCAGGAGCTCGCCGACCTCGTGTCCCAGCTGACGCCGCTGCAGCTCGATCCGGCGCCATCGGACGGCGACCCGAAGCTGGACCTCGATCACACGACGGTGCGCGCGGCGCTGGGATTCCTTGCTGAACCGGCCGTCGCGGCTGCCGTGCTGGCCGAGTCGAGTGTTGATGAGGATCGTGGCGCTGTCGCGTTGGGGCTGTTCGCCGAGTCGGTGGAGCCGCTGGCGCCGCGCGCGGCGCGCCCGGCGCTGCGCTGGCTGCGGGCGAAGGCGTACGAGCGGCTTGGCGACATCGAACTGGCCGAGCAGACCTTCGGTGCCGCCGAGTCGCTGGACCCATCGTGGCCGTTGACGCTGATGTCGTTGGCCCGCTATGTCAGCGACCGCGGCGATGCCGAGCGCGGGCTGGCCCTGCTGCGTCGGGCCGGGGCGCCCCCCGAACACGAACTGGTGCAGCTGCTCGAACATTTTCGGCCCGTTCCGCGCCCCGGTATCGGTCGCAAGGACCCGTGCTGGTGCGGCTCGGGCCGCAAGTACAAGGTGTGCCACCGGCACAGCGAGCAGCTGCCGCTGGCCGAGCGGGCCGCGTGGCTGTATCAAAAGGCCGGGGCGGACCTGCTCGACGGCCCGTCCGGCCCGCTGCTCATCCAGGCCGTGCAGGCGCGTGCACGGTACTGGGACTCACCCGACGCGCTCGAGCGGGCGATCCAGGACGGTCTGGCCTGCGACGCGGTGCTGTTCGAGGGTGGCGCGTTCGAAGACTTCCTTGCCGTGCGTGGGTCGTTGCTGCCCGAAGACGAGCGGCTGCTGGCCGCGCAGTGGCTCCTCGGCCAACGTTCGGTGCACGAGGTCGTCGCCGTTCGACGCGGCGAACAGGTCACGTTCCGAGACGTGCGCACCGGCGACGTCCACGACGTGCGCGAGCGGGCCGGCAGCCTGCAGGTGAAGGTGGGCGAGCTGTACTGCGCCCGGGTCGTCCCGGCGGGCGACACGATGCAGATCTTCGGTGGGATCGAACCGGTATCCCTCGGCGAACGCGACGAGCTTATTGCACTACTCGACAACGATCCCGACCCCGTCGAGCTCGTCGCATTCCTGTCCCGCCGATTTGCCCCACCGGTGCTGCAGAACACCGAGGGCGAGTCGCTGGTGATGTGCGATGCGACGCTGCGGATCACCGACCCGGCCCGGCTGGCCCTGTCGCTGGATGGCGAATACGACCGCGACGAGGACGAGCCGGATGCCACGCTGTCCTGGTCCGAGCACGTGATCACCCACGGCATGGAGCGGATCCGCGCGAACATCAAGCTGCGTGGGGACGAGCTGTACGTCAACGCCAACAGCGAGGCCCGCCTCGAACGCGTCCTGGCCACGATCAGCAAACTTGACCCTTCAGCGACCGTGCTCCATGAGACCCGCGACCCCGTCGGCGACCTCCGAGCAGTCCAGCGCCCTGCCGCGAGCAGCGCGGCAGCACCGGCCGCCACCTTCCTCGACCCGGGCGCGGATCCGGCGATCGCCGCCGCGCTGAAGGAGATGGCCCGCAACTACGAGACGGCCTGGCTCGACGAGCCGATCCCCGCGCTGGCCGGTCACACACCCCGCGAATGCGCGAACGACCCCACCCGGCGCCCCGACCTGATCCGACTGCTCGACTCCTTCCCTGAGGACGACGGCCGCCCCGGCACGATGAGCCCGGCGCGCCTACGGGCCGCTCTAGGCCTGAGCTGACGCACCCGGCGCCGATCGCCTCACCCCAGACGCGGCGATCCGTATCCACCGGTTGTCCCCGTAGGCGGATCCCGCCACGGAACGACCGAGATGAGGGAGAGCAGCGTCCACCTGCTCCGAAGACTGCTCCTTTTCCGGCGCGCGTGCCGGCGGAATGCCGCTCGGAAATCTTTCCGCTCATAGGCGCGTATAGGGAACTCGCGCAGCGGGCGAGGAGCGGGTGCTAGCGGTGCGTTAGCTTTCGGATTGTGATGGCGAATGCGCCGACCAGGAGCCCAACGATCGCCCCGACAATCGCCCCCGGGATCCCGACTTCGAACACGGCGAACCATGCCGTCGGCGGATACGCGAACAGGCCAACGATCAGCCCGACGATGCCTCCCACCACATAGAGGGAAACCGCGCCGACAACGACGAAGCGCGCAAGTGGCGGGAGGTCGCGTACCACTATCGTCACCAGCCGAGTGTATGCACCAAGCGCAGCCCGCAGGAACGACCGGATGTCTGGCGCGAGTCGCGCGTTCGATAAGGGATCGCCGACCGGAGCGGTCCTGTACATCGAGGTGCGCTCAGCGCACCGGGTGAGATCCCGGTTCGGGGTGGCAGTGAGTCTGGCATCGACGACTGCAATCCTGTCCGATTATGTAAGACATTCGTGTACACTTGAGGTTGTGGAGGTGATGTGGTCAGACGCGGCCGCGAAGCACCTCGCCCGGTCGCAGCGCTACTCCGGCGCGGTCGACATCGAGCTCGCCTGGACAGTCGAGGCAGTCAATGACATCGACGCCGTCCAGGTCGACCCCTACTGGACATCACGGGTCAATGCCCTGGCCATCATCGGCTACTCGGCCGCCGCTGGTGCCGTGCTCCTTGTACTCGCCTACCGAGATCTGGACGGCGACCTGCATGGCATGACCGCGTGGCCAGCCACCGGCCGCGCGCTGCGGCTCTACACCGAAGGGAGAACCTCATGACCAAGCGACTCGATTCAAAGCTGGCTCACGAGCTGCAGGACGAGGCGGCTCGTGTTGAGGCAGCCGCCGACGCCGACCCGGAGACCGAGTTCCCGGCGGACGCCTCCATCAGTTGGCCGAATCGGTCCCGCATGCTGACCCTGCGGCTGCGGCAGTCCGAATACGACGCGATCGAGCGGGCCGCCGAACAACGGCACCTGCCCGCATCGACACTGGCTCGGTCCCTTCTACTCGACAAACTTGGCGAACAGCACGCCTCCTGACCCGTGGGCACGTCACCGCAAGGCGATGGTGAGCCCCATCTGGGACGGCGAGGGCGTGGTCGACGGCGTCCAAGTTGAGGTGTTCGACGTGCCGGTCAGCATCCCTATCTCGTCACTCGTGCTAGCGGGGCCAACTCGGTCAGGGCCTGCGCCGAGGTCACCGATGACGGCCGGGAAATCCTTCCGCTCATGGCGCGAAGAGGGAAAAATTGGCCGACGTCGTAAGCCCTGGCATTGGGGCCATAAACCAGCATTAGGAGCCGAACTCAGGCGGTCGTGAGTACGCCGATCACCCAGGTGCCGGCGACCGACATGCCGGTTAACAGCTCGATACCCATGCTCAGCACGATGGCTTTGAGCGTGTGCCTGGTGGACAACCATGCGGCCGGGTGGGCGCCCAGTTTGACCCGCTCGAACAGGTAGATCCCCAGCGCGAAGCCGACGAAAGCGCCGACGACGGGGATCACGAAGAAGCCAACAACCGCCAGCCCGGCTCCAGTCAAGGTGGTGGACGTCGTGACCCCGGCCATGCGCATGTGGCGACCCGGCAGGAGGTACTGCAGGAGGAAACCGGAAAGGGCCATCGTCGTGGCAATCCCGAGGACCACCCAGCCGGAAGCCGTCTGCATCTCGTAGGCCCAGAGCAGGACGGCGGCCCACACCAATAACAGTCCGGGAAGCACCGGCACGACGATGCCGATGAGGCCGACCAGCATGATCAGGGCCACCACAATGGTGAGCCCGTCCATGGCGAACCAGTCGGTCTGGGGATCTAGCGTTCGTGGACGCCGGCCGAGGCGGGCGTGTCGTGCAGACGATTGGTCTCGTCCTGGATCTCGGTTGCGAGGGGCCCGAGCTTGGGCAGGTGCTCGCGGCCGTGGTGCGCGCAGAACATCAGTTCGCCACCAGAGGTGAGGCGGGCGAGCACATAGGCCTGGGCGCCACAGCGGTCGCAGCGGTCGGCTGCGGTCAAGGTCGGTGCCAGTGCAGTTGTCACGTCAGCCATCCATTCGTCGTATTGGGCGTTGCGTCGTTATTCACCTGATGAGCGCATCTCGCGGGTACCCGGTCCTCGTGCGTCGTACTCTCTCCCTCGTCGTTTTCGGTTGACGGCAAACCTATTCGTCGGATGTAACAGTCAAACACGTGGATTGCTTCCCAAAGTGCATTGAGACGCCATATGGACAAAGTTGCGTCGCGTTTCGCTCTCCGCGCAATGCTCGTGGGGCCCGTATTCCGCGTGCCTGATGGCTTGGCGTCAGCCCTGGGCGATAACCTGCCAGTGAGTTCCAGGCTGGCCAAGCCGGCCTTCCGTTGCACCGAAAGGACGTCCGTGGCCATCGCCACTCGCACCAGCAAGACCGCCAAGGCTGGCGGGACGTCAGGCGCCCGCAGATCTGAAGCTGGCACCTCTGGATACATGGCCCGCCACCTGCAGGTTCTCGAGGGTCTTGAAGCAGTTCGCAAACGCCCGGGCATGTACATCGGCTCGACGGACTCGCGCGGGCTCATGCATTGCGTGTGGGAGATCATCGACAACGCGGTGGACGAGGCGCTGGCCGGTGCGTGCGACCGCATCGACGTGGTGCTGCTGGGCGACGGTTCGGTGGAGGTGCGCGACAACGGGCGAGGCATCCCGGTTGACCTGGAGCCACGCACTGGTCTGTCCGGCGTCGAGGTGGTGTTCACGAAGCTCCACGCTGGCGGCAAGTTCGGCGGTGGCTCCTACACCGCCTCGGGTGGCCTGCACGGCGTGGGCGCCTCGGTCGTGAACGCGCTGTCCGCCCGTCTCGACGTTGAGGTCGACCGAGACATGCGGACCTACGTGATGAGCTTCCGTCGCGGCGAGCCCGGGGTCTTTGACGATGCCAAGGGCGCTGGCGCTCTGGCCAAGTCGCCTGACGCACATTTCACGGCATACGTGGACAACAGCGAGCTGCGGATCATCGGCAAGGCACCCCGCAGCCGGACGGGCAGCAGGGTCCGCTACTGGCCCGACCACCAGATCTTCATCAAGGAAGCGGCTGTCACCTACGACGAGCTGGTCTCGCGGGTCCGTCAGACGTCCTACCTGATCCCGGGTCTGACTCTGGCGATCCGCGACGAACGCGGCGTTCCGGGGACGCCGGGCGAGCACGGTCCCCACGAAGAGACGTTCTGCCACCTGGGCGGCATCAGCGAGTTCGCCGAGTTCCTGGCGGTCGACCCGGCCCTGACCGAGGTCTGGCGGATGCAGGGGTCCGGGACGTTCCGCGAGACCGTGCCCGTGTTGGACGCACAAGGGCACATGGCGCCCACCGAGGTCGAGCGCACCTGCGGCATCGACGTCGCCCTCAGGTGGGGCACCGGCTACGAGACCAAGGCCGTGTCGTTCGTCAACATCATCGCCACGCACAAGGGCGGCACCCACATGATGGGCTTCGAACAGTCGCTGCTCAAGGTCTTTCGAAAACAGCTTGAGATCAACTCCCGGCGGCTCAAGGTCGGGTCCGACAAGGTTGACAAGGAAGACATCCTGGCCGGGCTCACTGCTGTGGTGACTGTTCGTCTGGCCGAGCCACAGTTCGAGGGTCAGACCAAGGAAGTCCTGGGCACCTCCGCTGTGCGGGCCATCGTGGCCCACGTCATCGAGAAGGAGCTGACCGCAAAGCTGACCTCGGGCAAACGCGGCGAGAAGGCCCAGTCGGCTCTGCTGCTTGAAAAGGTCGTCGCCGAGATGAAGTCGCGGATCAGCGCGCGACTGCACAAGGAGACCCAACGTCGCAAGAACGCCCTCGAGACCTCGTCCCTGCCCGCCAAGCTGGCCGACTGCCGCAGCAGTGACGTCGACCGGACCGAGCTGTTCATCGTCGAGGGTGACAGTGCGCTCGGCACCGCCAAGCTTGCCCGGTCCTCCGATCATCAGGCGCTGCTGCCGATCCGGGGCAAGATCCTCAACGTCCAGAAGGCATCCGTCGGCGAGATGTTGAAGAACACCGAGTGCGCGGCGATCCTGCAGGTCATCGGCGCGGGCTCGGGCCGTTCGTTCGACCTCGACGCCGCGCGCTACGGCAAGGTCATCATCATGACCGACGCGGATGTCGACGGCGCCCACATCCGCACCCTGCTGCTGACCCTGTTCTTCCGATACATGCGTCCGATGGTTCAGGCAGGCAGGGTCTACGCCGCGGTGCCCCCCCTGCATCGCATAGAGGTGATCAACCCTGGCGGAAAGAAGAACGACCTCGTCTACACCTACAGCGAGGTTGAGATGCGCACCGTGCTGTCGTCCTTGGACAAGAAGGGCCGCAAGGTCAAACAGCCGTTGCAGCGCTACAAGGGACTTGGCGAGATGGATGCCGACCAGCTGGCCGAGACGACGATGGACCCACGTCACCGGACACTTCGACGGGTGACACTGAAGGACGCCGAGGTCGCAGAGCGGGTCTTCGACCTGTTGATGGGCAACGACGTCGCGCCGCGCAAGGACTTCATCATCGACTCGGCGGCCGAGCTGGATCGCCAGCGCATCGACGCCTGACGGCAACCGATGTGCGGGCGAAGATGCTTGGTGTCATCGACCGGTTCCGCTGAGTACCGACCACTTCCAGGTTGGTACTGGCATCTTGCCGCAGGACTCGGGGCGGTCCTCGGCGCCTGGATCTCGCACGGCGACAACGTCCCAGTGACGACCATCGACATGACGCACCGTGCAAAGCCAGGCGTCTGCACGGGTTGCGTGTGGCGCAGCCGTTGTCGCCAGGGCCAACAGGTTTGGTTCCTGAACCCATTCTCGCACAACAGATTCGGCGGCTTGTGCCGCAGGCAATAGATGGCTGCGACCCCGGTCGTATGCCGCGCCCAGCAGTTCCACGGGCACTTCATCTCGCGCCGCTGCATCGACTACGGCGACAGCTGACGTGGCAGAGAGGCGGGCGAGGGTCTGGCCGTGGGGAGGACGACACCAGTGGGGGCGAACCGGTGTCCTCCGGTGTGTGAGCACTCCCACACCTGTCCTGGACGCCTGGCCGATGTCTCGATGGCCACTGGCCGACCGCGGACTGCGCAGCAGACATCTCGTTTGGAGTTCGCGCAGATCATGAGAACCGGGGCTGGGGACTCGTGGAGCTCGGGCAGCCCGTCGCGGACCGCGGCCTTGTCACCGTCCCGAAACGCAGCCCACGGAAGCCGGAGCAACATCGTCGGGTCATCGAGGTCGGCCTCGAGCAGCCAGGGTCGGGTTGCCAGTCCGCCCGCGAGATAGACCCGCCGCCTCTGGTCCTGGCGAGAGTTCGAGTGGGCGCCAGGACGACGGATCAGGAGCAGCCGACCGCCGTTCTCCTGGCATGTGCGGTCAAGCGTTGTTCCGATATCTGGCGGCAGGCGCGACTGCGTCGCAGCTTCTCGACCCCATGGACCGCTCTGTTCAAGGGCCACCCAGAACGTCGCGCCGGCGGCGGTGCCCAAGGCCGGCGCCTGTGCTCTGTCCCAGATGACCGAGCAGGCATCAGGTTTGCTTCGGGCGTGGGTCATGGCCGTGGCGCCGGTCCCGGCGCCATCTGCGATCACGAGCGGCCTGCGGGGAACTCGGGGAACTCAAGGAACATCTCGGGGCCATCCGGCGCAGCCTCCAGACCGGGCATGGTGGAGGCGGGCACAGCGGGCATGGTGGACGTCGAGCCGGATGAGAATCGTGGCTGGGGCAACGGTCCGGCAATGGCCGCGATCGTAGTGGCCGTCGGAAGCCCAGAACCGTCGCGTTTGCCGGAGGCTTCGGGCAGGTCCACGGCAACACCGTTGGCCGCTGCGGCACGTGCCGGACTGCCACCCGCCCAGGCCAGAACCAGGGTGTCCTCGCCGCGCAGGAATCGGTGACAGCGGACGCCGCCGGTGGCGCGACCTTTGGCCGGATACTCGGCATACGGGGTGGCCTTGAGCGACCCGGGCTCGGTGCCGGGCAAGGCTGCGGACGAGCCGCTCGAGGTGACCACGAGGTTGGCGCCCAGGGGATCGACTGCGCCGAAGAACGTGACGCGCGCACCGGCCGCAAGCTTGATGCCGGTCATTCCGCCGGCAGCGCGACCTTGTGGGCGCACCGACGCGGCAGGGAAGTGAAGCAGCTGGGCGTCGGAGGTGATGAACACGAGGTCCTCATCACCGGTGAGCAGCTCGACAGCGCCGACCACCTCGTCGTGGTCCTTGAGACCGATGACCTCCCAGTCGCCTTTGTTGCCGGGGTAGTCGACAGCCACGCGCTTGACGACGCCCAGAGCGGTTCCGACGGCGAGGCCGGCGGAGTCCTCAGACAGTGATATCAGGGTCAGTGGCTTCTCGTCCTTGGGAAGATCCACGAAGGCAGCCAGCGGAGCGCCCCCTGACAGTGAGGGCGCGCCGTTCGTCGGCGGCAAGGTGGGCAGATCCAGCGCCGAGAGCCGGATCATCCGCCCGCGCGACGTGACCAGGGCGACCTGACCGCGAATGGTGCTCTGCACGGCCGCGATAACGGCGTCGTGCTTGTGTCGGCCGCCCTCGGTCGGCAGTGCTTCGGCGTTGGTAGTGCGCGCCAACAGACCGGTGGAGGACAGCAGCACCCAGCAGGGGTCGTCGGTGACCTCCAGCGGCGTAGCTGTGAGGGGGCTCCCTGCCGACTCGAGCAGAACCGTACGCCGAGGCGTCCCGTGCGACCTGGCGACATCAGCGAGCTCGTTGGACACCGTCTTCAGGAGCAGCTTGTCGTCATCCAGGATGGCGCGGAGGGCCTCAATCTGGCGCTCCAGCTCAGCCTTCTCGGTCTCGAGCTCGACACGCGAGAACTTCGTCAGCCGACGTAGCTGCAGGTCAAGGATGTAGGTGGCCTGGGGGTCGGACAGGTCGAACACGTCCATCAGCCGGACCTTGGCGACCGCGGCATCGTCGGAGGCGCGGATGACCTGTATCACCTCGTCGATGTCCACGATCGCGATGAGAAGTCCCTCAACCAGGTGCAGCCGCTCCTCGCGCTTGCGAAGCCGGTAGGTGCTGCGGCGGCGCACCACGTCCAGGCGGAAGTCGACGTAGACGCGGAGAAGCTCTTTGAGCCCGAGGGTGCGTGGCTGCCCGTCGACCAGGGCCACGTTGTTGATGCCGAAGTTGTCCTCCATCGGCGTCAGCTTGAAGAGCTGCTCCAGGACTGCCTGCGGGTGGAAGCCGCCCTTGATCTCGATGACAAGCTGTAGTCCGTGTTTGCGGTCGGTCAGATCCTTGACGTCGCTGATGCCCTGGAGCTTCTTGGACAGGACCAGGTCCTTGATCTTCTCGATGACCTTCTCGGGCCCGATCAGATAGGGCAGCTCGGTGACGACAATTCCCTGCTTGCGAGGTGTGACGTTCTCGATCCGCGTCGTCGCCCGGGTTCGGAACGACCCACGCCCGGTGAGGTAGGCGTCGCGAATCCCCTCGAGGCCGATGATCTTGCCGCCGCCCGGGAGGTCGGGGCCAGGGACAAACCGCATCAGGTCGTCCAGCGAGCACGCAGGGTTGGCAATGAGGTGGCGCGCGGCGCCGATGACCTCGAGAAGGTTGTGCGGGGCCATGTTCGTGGCCATCCCGACGGCAATGCCACTGGCGCCGTTGACCAGGAGGTTCGGGTAGGCGGCGGGCATCACGGCCGGCTGCATCAGCTGGTCGTCATAGTTGGGAACGAAGTCGACGGTCTCTTCGTCGAGGCCGGTCGTCATCAACATGGCCGATGGTGCGAGCCGCGCCTCGGTGTAGCGCGACGCCGCCGGGCCGTCATCCATCGACCCGAAGTTGCCGTGCCCGTCCACGAGCGGGAGTCGCATGGTGAAGGACTGGGACATGCGCACCAGTGCGTCATAGATGGACGCATCACCGTGCGGGTGGTACTTGCCCATCACCTCACCGACGACACGGCTGCTCTTCACGTGCGCGCGTTCGGGTCGGAGCCCGAGCTCGCTCATGCCGTAGAGGATGCGCCGCTGCACAGGCTTGAGCCCGTCGCGCGCATCCGGAAGGGCGCGCGAGTAGATCACCGAGTAGGCGTACTCCAGGAACGCTCCCTGCATCTCCTCCTCGACGTCGATGTCGACGATGCGCTCGATGAAGTCTGCTGGCGGCGGTGGGGTCGATGACGTGCGGCGGGCCATGCGCGGTGCTTCTCCTTGCGGGTCAGGCGACGGCTGAGCTCAGCCACCCCATCTTCACCCACGCCCGTGCCGGAGCAGTCCCCGACCCGCCGTTGCGTCTAGCTGAGCGGGGGTGTCCGTCTGAGGGCCGTACCCCCAGCCTTGGCTGGGACGTCTTCGGACACGTGTCGGCATACGTTCGCACGTGGATGAACCGTGCCAGGCTCACAGGTCCGCGACATGCGCGCCGAATCTTCCGTAGTGCGCCACCTGGTCCAGTCCGCGAAGGCCGCGCTTGAGGCTGCCGCTCTTTGGATGCGGTACCGGGTGGCCCAGGGACACCACGCCCACGAGGTTGCGGTCATGAGGGATCTGGAACGCCGCGAAGATGTCTTCGTGGGTCTCGGGGGGCGCCCCGAAGAAACAGCCGCCCAACCCCTCGTCGACCGCAGTCAGAAGCATCATCAGGGCAGCCATGCCCGTGTCAATGTCCCAGTAGGGCACCGGCCAGCGCGCCTCGTCCATGTCGGTCCAGCCCTTGTCCGGCTCGGCATATCGACGCAGATAGGTGAGCTCGTCAGAGAGGCAGATGATCAAGGCCGGGGCGGTTTGCATGCCCGCAAGCCATGCGTCCGGCTCGTCGTCGGTATCGGTGGCAGCGGCCCAATAGGCCCGTCGTTCCTCGGGCTCGGTGAGCACGACGAAATCCCACCCCTGGCTGAATCCTGCGCTGGGAGCCCTGATGGCGTTGCGTAGAACGGTGTTGATGACCTCGGCTGGCACGGGATGCTCCGGGTCGTACTGACGAACCATGCGGCGCTTGCGGACGACCTCGGAGAACTCCATGGCGCCACTGTGCCACGCGGTCTGAAACCTCCTGGCGGGCTCCCTGGAACCTGATGTCGGGCTGCATGGAACCGCACGGCGGTGTCCTGCGTCACAGCCACATGACAGTCACCATTAGCCCTCGTCGTGCGGCGATGATCCTGCTCGCCGTGATCGCGCTCACCGTCGCGTACGCCATCGGGACAACACGTTCTGGCGGCACCGCGGCTTCGGCCTCGGGCTATACCGTTGCCGTTTCCAGAACCCAGACCTCGGCAACCTCGATCGCCGGCGGTCCGGGCATCACGGTCGGAGGAAGGGCCACCGTCGCCGGGACCCCGGACACGCTCCGGCTGGATCTCTCCGTCGTAGCGACTGCGCTCACGGTGTCCGACGCGCTTGCATCGGCGAATCGCTCCGCTGCCGCGGTCCAGAAGTCCCTGCTCGACAACAAGGTCCAGAAGAAGGACCTGCAGACGTCAGGGCTCAACATCCAGCCCGAGTACGACTACTCGAAACAAGGTGCGCCTCGGATCAAGGGCTACCAGGTGTCGGAGAGCGTCACTGCCAAACTTCGAGACCTGGGTCGCGCTGGTGACATCATCGGCAAGGCCGTCAGCGCAGGTGGAAACGCGGTCCGGGTCAACGGGATCAGTCTTGACCTCGAGGACACCAGCGCGCTGGTGTCCAGCGCCCGGGACAAGTCATTCGCCAACGCCAAGGCCAAGGCCGAGCAGTATGCGCGGGCCGCCGGGCGGAGCTTGGGTGAGGTGATCAGCATCGCCGAGGACGTCACCGCCCCGTCGCCGATCCCCATGGGCTACCCGACGGCTGCCTATGCGTCGCGCGACGTGGCCAGCGTCCCGATCGAGCCCGGAAGCCAGGACGTCAGCGTCAACGTGACCGTGGTCTTTGCACTGGGCTGAGCCGCACGGGAAGGGCCGCACCGGAAGGGGATGGCGCGTGAGCGTGACGACCAGGCAGTGAGGCCTGTGGCGTCAGTTCTTGAGGCCCGGGAAGTCGGACTCCCAGAACTCCGTCTGGCTGGCCCGGTCAGGAGCGTCCGAGCCGGCACCGGATCCGTGGGCGTCCTCCTCGCGACCACGCAGCTCGACGCGGCGGATCTTGCCCGAGATGGTCTTGGGGAGTTCCGCGAACTCGATCCGACGGATCCGTTTGTATGCCGCGAGGTGCTCGCGGGCATAGGCCAGGATGGACTCAGCGGTCTCAGCCGTCGGTGAGTAGCCAGGCGCCAGAACGACATACGCCTTCGGAACGGCCAGACGGGTTGCATCTGGCGAGGGCACTACGGCTGCCTCAGCCACGGCCGGATGCTCGATCAAGACCGACTCGAGCTCGAAGGGGCTGATCCGGTAGTCGGAGGCCTTGAACACGTCATCGGCACGTCCGACATAGGTGATGTAGCCGCGGGCATCCCGGGAGGCAACGTCGCCGGTGTGATACGCCTCGTTGCGCATCGACTCGTCCGTCTTCTCGGCATCGCCGTGATAGGCCACCATCAGGCCCACCGGGCGCCCGCCGACGCCTGCGAGGCGCAGGCAGAGCTCGCCCTCGGCCCCGTCGCCGAGCTGCTCCTCACCGGTGGCCGGGTCGCGCAGGACAACGTCGTAACCAGGCAGGGGCCGTCCCATCGAGCCGGGCACGACCTCCTGGCCGGGGGTGTTGCCCACCTGTGCCGTTGTCTCGGTCTGGCCGAACCCGTCGCGGATAGTGATGCCGAGACCGTTCTGAACCTGCTCGATGACTTCGGGGTTGAGCGGTTCCCCGGCTCCGACCATCTCGCGAATCGACAGCCGGTCGCGCCATGGCGCCAGGTCCTGCTGGATCAACATCCGATAGACGGTCGGCGGGGCGCAGAAGGTGGTTACCGACTCCTGAGCCATGGTCTTGAGCAGCGCCGCAGCGTCGAAACGTGGCTGGTTCACCACGAGGATCGTGGCCTCGGCGTTCCACGGGGCGAAGAAGGACGACCAGGCGTGCTTGGCCCATCCGGGCGAGGAGATGTTGAGGTGGACGTCACCGGGCTGCAGACCGATCCAGTACATCGTGGACAGATGCCCGACCGGGTAGGACAGGTGCGTGTGCTCGACCAGCTTGGGCTGGGCGGTCGTGCCAGAGGTGAAGTACAACAGCAAGGTGTCGTCTCCGCCAGCAGACTCCGGAGGGGTGAATCCGGTGGCCGCAGGCTGTGTCGGTGCAGAGAGTGAATCGCTGTAGGCCGTCCAGCCGGCAACCGGTTCGCCTGCCGCGATACGGGTGTAGGCGCCCGGCACGTCGCCGAACTTGGGGGCATCGACCGACGCGGTGACGACGTGTCGCACGCTGCCGCGGGTGATCCGGTCGTCGAGGTCGTCGGAGGTCAACAACGTCGTGGCGGGGATGACTACGACACCCAGCTTGATACACGCCAGCAGGGTCTCCCACAGCTCCACCTGGTTGCCCATCATCAGCAGGAGGCGGTCTCCCTTGACCGCACCCAGCGAGGACAACCACGAGGCAACCTGCGAGGAGCGGGCGGACATCTCGGCGTAGGTCACCGAGTGGCTGGTCCCGTCTGCCTCGACGAGCTTGAGGGCGGACCGGGCGCCGGTCACGGAGTCCGCCGCGATCCGGTCGAACCAGTCGAGACCCCAGTTGAAGTCGTCAGGCCGGGGTGCGACGTAGTCGGCAACCGCACGGTCGTAATCGGTCCGCGATGACAGCAGAAGGTCTCGGGCGCGGCGGAACTGTGCGTATGCATCGGCCATGGCCCGACCCTAGCCACCGAAAGCCGTTCCTGCTGTTTGGGGTGTGGCGAGACTCACCTCGCCGGGGGTCTGACATCCTGAGGCCATGACGGATGTGGCCTCTCGACCCGATGGATATCCGGCGGAGTGGGAGGCCGATGTCGTTCTCCGGGACGGGTCAGTGGCTCACGTGCGTCCGATTGTTCCGGACGACGCCGACGGTCTTCGCCGTTTCCACGCCGGACAGTCGGCCGAGTCGATTTACCTTCGCTTCTTCGCTCCGCTGAAGACTCTGAGCGACAAGGACGTTGCCCGGTTCACTCAGGTCGACTACGACAGCCGTGTGGCGTTGGTGGCCACGGTGCGCGGTGAGATCATCGGGGTCGCCCGCTACGACCTGCTCGATGCCAACACGGCCGAGGTTGCTTTCAACATCTCCGACGCGTTCCAGGGCAAGGGGGTGGGGTCGGTGCTGCTTGAGCACCTGGCCGCGGTCGCCCAGGAGCGTGGGGTGGCTAAGTTCGTGGCTGACGTCCTGCCGCAGAACCGCAAGATGATCCAGGTCTTCAACGACGCCGGCTACGAGGTCAGTCACCACTTCGACAACGGTGTGATCGCTGTGGCCTTCGAGATCGAGCCGACGGTCCAGTCCCATGCGGTACGGCTGTCGAGAGAGCACCGCGCTGATGCGATGAGCATGCGTTCGGTGCTGTTCCCGGAGTCGATCGCGGTGATCGGGGCCAGCCGCCGGGCCGGCACGATCGGGCACCAGCTGCTCCAGAACATCCTCGCCGCTGGTTTCAGGGGGCGGGTCCATGCCGTCAACACCGAGGCGCTGGAAGTGGCCGGGTTGCAGGCCTATACGCGGGTCAGCGACATCCCAGAGCACATTGACCTCGCCGTCGTCGCGGTGCCGGCCGAGTCGGTGCTCGATGTCGTCCACGAGTGCGCAGAGGCCGGCGTCAAGGCGCTGTTGGTGGTGTCCGCGGGCTTTGCCGAGTCGGGTCCCGCAGGTGAGCACCTGCAGCGTGAGCTGTTGCGGACCGCCCGCGAGAGCGGGATGAGGGTCGTCGGCCCCAACTCCTTCGGCGTGATCAACTCCCATCCCGATGTGCGGATGAATGCCTCGCTGGCTCCCGAGCTGCCGCCCGCCGGCACGCTGGGTCTGTTCTCCCAAAGTGGCGCTCTGGGTATCGCCGTCCTCGCCTCGGCTGCCCGGCGCAACCTCGGCGTCTCGATCTTCGCCTCTGCCGGCAACCGCGTCGACGTCTCGGGTAACGACTTCATGCAGTACTGGATCGATGACGACGACACCTGCGCCGTCGGCCTCTACCTGGAGTCGGTGGGCAACCCGCGCAAGTTCTCCCGCATCGCGCGGCAGCTCTCAATGCGCAAGCCTGTGATCGTGGTCAAGTCCGCGGTCTCCGCGTTTGGCGTCCCGCCCGGTCACCGGGTCCGCGCCACCAACGTGCCCCCTGCCGCCTTCGATGCCATGTTGCGGCAGGCCGGCGTGATCCGGGTGGAGAACGTCCATCAGCTCTTCGACGTGGCCCAGCTCGTCGTGCACCAGCCGCTGCCGCGCGGTGTCCGGGTGGGCATTGTCGGCAACTCGGCCGCTCTCGGAGCGCTCACCGCCCAGGCGTGCGTGAGCTGGGGGCTGGAGGTCGCACACGGCCCGGTCTCGTTGCCGTCCGACGCCTCGGCGGCGGAGTTTGCGACCGCCCTCGATGCGGCCTTCGGCGATGACCGGGTCGACAGTGTCCTGACCTGCTTCATCCACCCTTTGGTCACCTCCGATGAGGATGTTGCCTCTGCGGTTGTCCAGTCGGCTTCCCAGTCCGAGAAGCCTTGTGTGGCAACCTTCCTCGGCATGCGGGGTCTCACCGAGGCGCTGTCCGGGGGTCAGGGCGCCGCACACGACAACGATTGTCCGGGCCGGGCAGTCCCGGCCTACGCGATGCCTGAGGACGCCGTTCGGGCGTTGGTGTCGGCAACCCGTTACGGACAGTGGCGGGCTCGCGAACATGGTGAGCCGGTCGCCCCATCGGGCCTGGACCGAGCTGCGGCCGAGCAGGTTATTGAGAGCGTCCTTGCTGATGCCCCCGCGGGCCGGGCGCTGACGCCGGCTGAGGCCGAGACGTTGCTTGCGGCATACGGCGTGGAGATCTGGCCCACGGTTCTGGCCGAGACGCCCGATGACGCGGTCGCCGCGGCCGAGCAGCTCGGCTACCCCGTCGTGCTCAAGTCGATCTCGCCGGCCGTGCGGCACCAGCCGCAGCTGGCCGGTATCCGTGTCGATCTGGGGACGGAGGCAACCGTCCGCGAGTCGTTCGAGTCGCTGGCGGTCAGGCTTTCGCCCTATGACGCGGGCATGTTGGTGGTGCAGCGGATGGCCACACCGGGGGTGGCCTGTGTGATCCGCACGGCCGAGGATCCCCTCTTCGGGCCCGTGGTCAGCTTCAGTGTTGCGGGCCCGCCGACCGACCTGCTCGGCGATATCGGGCACCGGATTCCGCCGCTGACCGACGTCGACGTGATGGACCTGATCTCCTCGGTCAAAGCCTCTCCCCTGCTCGAGGGCTATCACGGCGCCGCTCCGGCTGACCGCGCCGCGCTGGCCGATCTCATCGCGCGGGTGTCGGTCCTGGCCGACCAGCAACCGGACGTGGCCTCCCTGGAGATCAACCCTGTGATGGCGCATCCCGGCGGGGTTGCCGTCCTCGGGGTCGAGGTCTTCGTCGCGCCGGCGCCGGCACGCACGGACACCGGACGACGGTCCCTCACGTAGCGCACGAACGGTGTGGCGCCCGCCTCAGTCGCGGACAAACCGGGGCAGGTGGTGAGCGGTGAGCGGGGCATGCGTCAAGATGTGTCTTATGGCAAACACCGCTGACCAGGCCACGAGGCAACGGCCACCGCTGCCGAGCTCGCTGACCAAGGACATCGAACGCGCCGGCTACTACCCTGCCCTGGTGGCCGATGTGGTCGAGTCGGCCGTCGCCGGTGACGAGGTCGTCTCCCACCTGGTGCACCAGGAGACGACGTTCGACCAGGACAGCGTCCGCCGCCACATCACCGTGCTCGCCCTCACCCCCACGCGGCTTGTGGTCGCTCATGCAGACGATCACTCAGCCGAAGAAGATGGCCCGCAACCGGACGACAAACCGGCTCGCGCCACAGTGACGGCGACATCTGAGTGTGTGCCACTCAGTGCGGTTCGAGGCGTCATGCTCACCCACGTGGTGACGTCCCCGTCGACCTACGTGCCCGGTTCCCTGGGGCGAGAGCTCACCCTGACCCTTGGCTGGGGTGCGGTCAGCCGGGTCGACGTGGTTCCTGCCACCTGCGGTGACCCTAACTGCGAGGCCGACCACGGGTTTGAGGGCACCATCGCCACGGATGACATCGGTCTGCGGATCAGCGCAGATGCCGATGGGGAGCCGGATCTGGCCCAGGCCATGGCGTTCGCCCGGTCGCTGTCGGCGGCCATCGGGCGCTGAGGTCACCTCCGTGTTCGACCAGAACCTGCCCCCGGCCTATGACGCCTCGGGGCTGGCGGGCGTACTGCCGGCCGTGGCTCGGTCGTTGGGTGTGGCCGAGCCGGGGGACCAGGGTGGGCCACGCGAGCTGCTCGACCTGCCGCCGGCACGGCGCGCGGTGGTGGTCCTCATCGACGGGCTCGGATACGACCTGTTGCGCCGGCGCAGCGGTCATGCGCCCTTCCTGCGCGGGCTGTTGCCGTCGGCATACCGGCTCTGTGCGGGATTTCCGTCGACGACCGCGACGAGCATGGGGACCTTTGGCACTGGTCTGCCACCCGGCGCTCACGGGCTGGTCGGCTATGAGGTGCTGGTCCCCGGCGAGGACCGCCTGCTCAACGAGCTGTCGTGGGAGAACGGACCGGATCCGCGGATATGGCAGCCGATTCAGACCGTTTTTGAGCGCGTCGCAAGGGGCGGGGTGGCCGTCACCCGCATCGGTCCGGGATTCTTCGACGGCTCGGGCCTGACCAATGCGGCCTTGCGCGGCGGCGCATTCAAGGCGGCGCATTCCCTTGAGGCGCGAGTCGACGCGACGCTCACTGGAGTTCGGGCCAGCAAGCGGGCCCTCGTCTATCTCTACTGGGGAGAGCTCGACAAGGTGGGGCACGTCCACGGCTGCCAGTCCTGGGAGTGGGGTGATGAGCTGGAGCTGATCGACCGTTCCCTCGCCCGGCTCGTCGCCGAAGTCCCTTCGGACACCGCGGTCTATGTCACCGCCGACCACGGCATGGTCGACGCCCCCCACGCGCTTCGGATCGATCTGGCTCACGACCTCGAGCTGGCCGGAGGCGTGCGGCACGTGGGTGGCGAGGCGCGTTCCCTGCAGCTGTACTGCGAGCCCGGCGCGATCGACGATGTCTTGGCCACGTGGCGCGAGCGGGTCGATACACGGGCTTGGGTGCTCAGCCGGGATGAGGCGATCGGGCATGGCTTGTTCGGCGTCGTCTCGGAGCGTGTGCTGCCTCGAATCGGCGACATAATCGTGGCGATGCGCGACAACTTCGCCATTGTCGACTCCCGGACCGCGCGCCCACAACTGTTGGCGTTGTTGGGTCTTCACGGATCGCTGACTCCCGAGGAGATGGCGATTCCGTTGTTCCAGGTGACCGCGAGGGATAGCGCCGGGGGGCTGTGACCCGCACCCATTAGAGTCCTTTGTCGTGGCTGAACTCGTCTTCTTCTCCGGCACGATGGACTGCGGCAAGTCCACCCTTGCCCTTCAGATGGATCACAACCATTCGGTCAGGGGGCGGTCTGGGCTGATCTTCACCAAGCACGACAGGGCTGGCGAGGCGGTGCTGTCATCCCGTCTCGGCCTGGCCACCACGGCCTTTGAGGTCGTTGACGGCCTCGACTTCTGGGACGTCGTGGTCGGCCGCGCCACCAGCGGCCAACGCGTGGACTACCTGATCTGCGACGAGGCCCAGTTCTACACCCCAGTGCAGGTTGAGCAGCTCGCACGACTTGTCGACGAGATGGATGTGGACGTCTACGCCTTCGGCATCACCGCCGACTTCAGGACGGCGCTCTTCCCCGGGTCCCAGCGGATGATCGAGCTGGCCGACCGCGTTCAGACGCTGCAGGTCGAAGCGTTGTGCTGGTGTGGCCACCGCGCCACCCAGAACGCCCGGGTGGTCGATGGCGTAATGGTTCTGGAGGGCGAGCAGGTCGTGGTGGGGGACATCGCGCCGGATGAGGTCGGCCTGGTGGAGTACGAGGTTCTCTGCCGGCGTCACTACATGCGCCGGATGACCTCACATGCTGCCCGCGCTGTCGCGATCTCGCCGGAGGTCCTGCCGTTCGAGCTCGACTACTGCCCGATCCCGGTGCCGAGGCTCACAGTCTGACCCCGAGGGGCTCCGGGTTCACGATGACGAGCGGTTGGCGCCCGGTCTGGAGCCGAACATGATCTCGTCCCAGGCAGGGACGGTCGGTCGCCCGCCTTTGCGTGCAGCCCCGTGTCGCGACCGCTTGCTCGCCGGTTTGGTCGCACGTGCCGTCTCCGTTGCGATCCGCCCGACCTGTTCTTCCGGCAGCTCGATGAGATAGCCGGCGGCGTCGTCGTGCGGTTGCCCGTCAACGCCCAGGGGATCGGGATCGGCGTGGGCTCCCGGGGGCGGTGGCATCGTCTCGGGGTCGTAGGCCAGGTCGTCGAGGGGGAGTGCCTCATCGGGGGCATGGTCACCGGCGCCGGGCACATTGGTCGGGGTTGTCAGCGGGCCACGACGCACGCCCGGCCTGCGACGGCTACGTGCAGTGGTGCGCTCGCGCATCGCGGTCATCAGGTCGATCGGGTCATCGTGGTGATCGTGGTGATCGGCGAGGGCGCCCGGCAGCAGTCCACCCTCGGCCTCCAGGTCGTAGACGGTGGTGACCCGCAGCGATGCCGAGGCGAGATGCGGCGCCGGGATCGGCCCAGGAGCGAGGTCCTGCTCCTCGCTCAGCCAGCGAGCCTCGTCATCGACGGCGGAGACGGCACGGTCGGCAAGGTCGAAGCTCCATGCAGCCTGGCGCTGACGTCCGCCGGCAGCGAAGGTCAGCACGACGGTCCACGGGCCGTCATCTGCCCGCCAGGAGTCCCAGATGACCTCTCTGGGGTCGACCCCACGGCCCTTGAGCCGCTCGGCCACCCTCGCGGACAGCGTCGGCGCGCTGCCGCCGCTGGAAGCACCGTTGCGTGCGCGAAGACGGGCGCTGCGCGCGAGGCCTGCGACGTGCTCACGTTCGGCCAGGATGGGACCCTCGTAACGGTGGACCTTCTCGACCGACCACCCCGCACGCTCGGCGGTCTCCTCAGCGGAGGCACCGGCCCGGATCAGGGCCTGGACATCGCGGGGACGCAAGCCACCGTCGGCATCGATCGGAAGTCGGCCCAGTCGCGGTCGATCGTGCCGGATCGCTGCCCGCAACGGCTCGTCGACCGGCATTCGAAAACGCGCGCCCTCGGCTCCGCTGAGCAGGAGGTGCTCACCGTCCTCATGCACGCCGATAAGTTGCAGGTCCTGCATCGCCATCTCCTGAGTCGCCCGACAGCACAGACTCTGCCATCTTCGACCGCGACCGGGCGGATGCCACGCCGCAACGGTAGTTTTGGGGACAACCGTGGTACCCCTTCGAACCGGAGAATCTCTGTGACCTCGCCCCATCCCGGGACCGACCCCGGACCGCTCGCCCCTTACGACGGCATACTGCTGCTCTCCTTCGGCGGTCCGAACAAGCCCGACGACGTGATGCCCTTCCTGCGCAACGCGACTGCCGGACGCGGCATCCCCGACGAGCGGCTCACCACCGTGGCCGAGCACTACTACTCGTTCGGTGGCAAGAGCCCCATCAACGACCAGAACCGAGCCCTGCTGACCGCCCTGCGCGAAGAGCTGGACCGACGTGAGATCCCGACGCCACTGCTGTGGGGCAACCGGAACTTCCACCCCTTCGTCACCGGTGCGCTGCGTGAGGCCCATGAGGCCGGTATCCGCCGCGTGGTGACCATCGTGACCAGCGCGTACAGCTCGTACTCCTCGTGCCGGCAGTACCGCGAGGACCTTGCTGCTGCGGTGCAGACGCTTGCCGACGAGGGCCGGGTGATCGAGGTCGACAAGGTGCGGCCCTACTTCAACCACCCTGGCTTTTCGCGGGTCAACTCACGCCACGTGACCGAAGCTGTGCGTGCTCTCGGGCCGCGCGACGACGACGACCTCCGGCTGGTCTTCGTCACCCATTCGATCCCCGACGGGATGGATGACACCTCGGGTCCGGGCGACGGTGAGGGCAACGCCTACCGACGCCAGCACCTGGCCCTGGCCGCAGCCATCACCGAAGAGGTCAACGCCACTCTGGACCGAAGCCTGGCCCACGAGCTGGTCTACTGCTCCCGCTCAGGCCCTCCCACCCAGCCGTGGCTCGAGCCCGACGTCAACGATGCGCTACGGACTCTGGTCGCCGACGGGGTGAAAACGGTTGTGATGGCCCCGATCGGATTCGTCTCGGATCACATGGAGGTCCGTTTCGACCTCGATACCGAGGCTGCAGAGACGGCGGCCGAACTCGGTCTGGAGATGGTCCGGGTGCCCACCGTGGGGACCGACCCCGAGTTCGTGTCGGGTCTGGTCGACCTCGTGTCCGAACGGGCCGCGCAGGCCCGCGGGCAGGCTCCGGTCGACGTTCTTTCCTGGCCGGGCAGCGACGCGTTCCCGCCCATATGCCGCCCCGGTTGTTGCCCCAACCTCAGAGCCGCCAAGCCAGCCCTGTGCGGGTCCGACTGATGTGCGCCAAGCTGAATTTCTCCGGCGTGGGGCTGTCGGACCCGCTGCCACAGCTGTTCCTTCGCGAGCTCGAAGATCTGGCTGTCTCTGCTGCCAGTGCGGCCGGCGAGTTCATCGTGCAGGAACGGCCACGCGCTCTTGGTGTGCTGGACACCAAGAGCAGCGTCAACGACATCGTGACCGTGATGGACCAACAGTCCGAAGCGCTCCTGCGCGCTCATCTGCTGGGGGCCCGGCCCGACGACGCGATTCTCGGCGAGGAGGACGGGACCTCACCCGGAAGCTCGGACATCACCTGGGTCATCGACCCGATCGACGGCACCGTCAACTACCTCTACGAGATCCCGGCCTACTGCGTGTCGGTGGCGGCCGTCATCGGCGACCCAGCGAGGCCGGGGCAGTGGCGACCGGTGGCCGGCGCGATCTGCAACCCCCTCACCATGGAGATCTTCCACGCTCGGCTGCTCGGCGGTGCCTATGTACGTCAGGGCGATCACGACACGGCGATCAGGGTCAACCCCGTCGACGAGCTGCTGACGTCGCTGGTGGCCACCGGGTTCGGATACCTACCCGAGGTCCGCGCACGCCAGGGTGAGGTTCTTGCCGCCATCCTGCCCGAGATCCGGGACATCCGGCGGGCCGGCAGCGCTGCGCTGGATCTGTGCGCGGTCGCCTGTGGCACGGTCGACGCGTACTACGAGTCCGGCCTCAACCCCTGGGACCTCGCGGCCGGCTGGGTCATCGCCACCGAGGCGGGGGCGCTGGTCACGGGACTGAGCGAGATGGCCCCCGGCGAGGCGGCTGTGGTGGCGGCCGGACCCGGCGTACATGCCGCTCTGCTGTCCCGTCTGGAGGGCTTGGCGCCGCTGCGCTGACAGGCCGTATCGGCCCCAGACTGAGGCGGTGTCTGGGTGGTCGGGAGCCCCAAGGTGACAGGGAGGGGGCAGATAGGGCACAATCCGCCGCGCAAGCGGGCACAAAAACAGCCGGCCGGTCGTTGACCCCCCCAGCGACGAACCACGGATCCTCTTTATGACCTTCAAGGAAGGGCGACACTCGCCATGGCGACTGACTATGACGCGCCACGCAAGACCGACGACGACGACGCCGAAGACTCGATCGAGGAGCTGAAGTCGCGGCGCGTCGACAAGAGCGCCTCGACCGTTGACGTCGACGAGACCGAACAGGCCGAGGGCTTTGAGCTTCCCGGAGCAGACCTGTCCGGCGAGGAGCTGTCTGTTCGTGTGGTTCCCAAGCAAGCTGATGAGTTCACCTGTTCGCGCTGTTTTCTCGTGCATCACCGCAGTCAGCTGGCCAAGGTAGTCGGCGGCCAGCCGGTGTGTCGCGAGTGCGCCAGCTGAGTCGGAGTGCCGGCTGCGGGTGTCGCGACAATGGGTGTACGGATGCACGGCCTCACGAATGACCGACATGCACGATGAACGGCTGCTCAGATGACTGACCCAACGCGAATCCAGGTGTTGATCTCGCGACTGGATCCGGGCCTTCCGCTGCCCGGCTACGCCCACCACGGCGACGCGGGAGCGGACCTGCACGCCCGCACGGACGTGAGTCTCGCCCCGGGGCAGCGCGCTCTGGTGCCCACCGGTGTGGCTATCGCCCTGCCCGCAGGGTATGCCGCGTTCGTGCACCCGCGCTCGGGGCTGGCCGCCAGGCACGGGATTACCATGGTCAACGCACCCGGCACGATTGACGCGGGCTACCGCGGCGAGATCCTGGTCAACCTGCTCAACACCGACATCCACGAGGCGTTCACCATCAGCAGGGGCGACCGGATCGCCCAGCTTGTGGTTCAACGGGTCAACGAGGCCCATTTCGTCGAAGTGGACTATCTGCCGGGCAGCCAACGGGGGGACACTGGACATGGAGCCAGTGGAGGGTTCGGCTCGCCACCCGCTTCGACGACGATATCTAAGGACTGACGACACGTGGGCATCTTCCGCCGTGGCACCAAAGACACCAATCCCGTGCCCCCTCACCAGCTGGACCCGACGGGCCCCGATGGCGCGGCCAACCCTCAAGGTTCAGGGCTGCCGGACACTCCCGAAGCAGGTGACGAGAAGCGCGGCCCATTCGACCGTTCCGAGGTGGCGGGTCTGGACGGGCGCCTCGATCTCGGGTCAATGTGGGTGACCGGTGTGCCGGGCATGGAGCTGCGCCTCGAGGTTGACCAGGCGTCTCAGAACGTGGTCGGGGTCACCGCAGTACTGGGTGAGTCCGCCGTTCAGCTGCAGGTCTTTGCCGCGCCGCGCAGCGAAGGCATCTGGCACGATATTCGCACCGAGATCGCAGCCAGCATCACCAGCCAGGGCGGCACCGCCGATCTGACCAGCGGTCCGTTGGGAGCCGAGCTGCAGGCCCGGATGCCTGGCACTGGCCTTGATGGCCGCACGGTCTTCTCGCCGGCTCGTTTCATCGGTGTCGACGGCCCGCGCTGGTTCCTGCGCGCAGTCCTCAGCGGGCGGGCGGCCATAGATGAGGGTGCTGCGTCCGTGCTGTTGGACGTCGTTCGGGACACGGTGATCGTGCGCGGTGACGAAGCCATGGCGCCACGCGAGCTCCTGCCACTGAAGCTGCCCGACCAGTCCGAGCCGGTTGTCGAGGACGTGGCGGACGACGAGACTGGAGCTCCGCAGCTGAACGACCTCAAACCGTTCGAACGCGGACCCGAGATCACCGAGATCCACTAGGTGGTGAGAGCCAGCGATGACACACGAGCAGCGCACTCGCGTCCGTGACACCAGACCAGGGCTGTTCGCGCGTCTGGCGAGCCGTCTGGCCAGCTCCGAGCTGGAGTTCGAGGCCCGCGAGCTTCAGGAAGATACATGGCGTCAAGGTGCCACCCCCATCGCCGAGCTGGTCGACCGTTCCGAGGCCAGTGTCTGTGGCTCTATCCGAAGCGTCACGCTGCGACCCCGCGTCAACGTCCCGGCGTTGGTGGCAGAGCTGTACGACGGCAGCAAGACCCTCAACCTCGTCTGGCTCGGCCGTCGCCGGATCGGCGGTGTCGTGCCGGGCACCTACCTGACCGCGCACGGCCGAGTGACCTACAAGCACGGCGTGCCCACGATGTTCAATCCCGCCTATGAGATCAAGCCGACCCGTGGCCACTAGCGAGGACGTCGTGACCGGACCGCCCACCGACGCAGCGGCACATACGGTCGAAACCCTTATCCGCGAACGTCTCTCGTCCGCTATGGGGGGCGCGCGCGGTTCGTTCGAGACGGCACTTCCGACGGTCGCCTTCGTGGCAGCGTGGATGTGGCGACACGACGTCAAGATCGCCGTGGCGGCCTCGGCTGTCATCGTCCTGACCCTCCTACTGGTTCGACTGGCGAGCCGCCAGACGCCGCGCTACGTACTGTCGGCCGTCTTCGCCACAGCCATCGCAGCCTTCTTCGCTTTACGCAGCGGGCGCGCCGAGGCTGCATTTCTGCCTGGCATCCTGACCAGTGCTGCCTGGGGTGTCGGCTCACTGTTGTCCGTCGTGGTGCGCTGGCCGATCATCGGGTTCATCGTCGCGGCCGGTGACCCCCTGATGGCCGAAGACCCGACGGCGTGGCGACGTGACAGGGGGCTGGTCAGGGTCTGCCAGAGGCTCACCATGGTGCTGGTTCTGCTCTATGCCGTCAGGGTGCTGGTGATGTTCCCGCTCTACCTCGCGGGACAGGTCACTTTGCTGGGCGTGGCCAAGATCGCGCTGGGATGGCCTGCTTACCTGTGTGCGCTGGCCATCATGGGACTGATCCTGGTGCGGGGGAGTACGCCGCTCACCCCCACCGAACGGGTAACGGCGCCGGCACCTGAACCGCAGGCCTGAACCGCTCCCGTCACTCCTTGCTGCGGGGCTTCCGCTTGCCAGGGCTGAGCAGCGCCTCGAGGGCATCCTCAATGTCTGGTGTAGCAAGGAACAGCAGCTCGTCATGGGCCTCGAGCGAGTCATCCCGGCTCGGCGCGATCGGGTGGTCCTCGCGGATGATCCCGACCAGGACGCAGTCGCTGGGCCAGGGAACGTCGCCGACCCGTTTACCGGCATAGGGGCTGTCCTCGGGGAGGGTGAGCTCGACCATGGTGGAGCTGCCCTGCCCAAAGGTGAAGATGCGGACCAGGTCGCCGATGCTGACGGCCTCCTCGACCAGGGCGGTCATCAGCCGGGGGGTCGACACGGCCACATCCACTCCCCACGCCTCATCGAACAGCCATTCGTTCTTGGGGTTGTTCACCCGGGCGACGGTCCGCGGAACGCCGAACTCTGTCTTGGCCAGCAGCGAGACGACGAGGTTGGCCTTGTCGTCACCGGTCGCAGCCACGACCACGTCGCAGTCAGCCAGACCGGCCTCGTGCAGCGAGCTGGTCTCGCAGGCATCGGCGAGCAGCCAGGACGCATCGGGGACGCGGCCGGCCTGAACATCGTCGGCGTCCTTGTCGATCAACAGCACCTGGTGCCCGTTGTGCAACAGCTCGCGGGCGATGGAGCGACCCACACTGCCTGCTCCGGCAATGACAACGCGCATGAGGTGTACTTCCTTTCGGGCGATGGTCTTTCGGGCGATGGTCTTTCGGGCGATGGTCGGGGTGCCAGAGAGTCAGGGGACCGGCGGTGCCTCGTCGAGAGTCTGTTCAACGGTCGCCAGCAGGTCCCTGGTGGTGATGACGTGTACCAGGTCGCCGTCCTGATAGACCGTGTCGGCGACCGGCAGTATGCCGTCGCCAAGTCGTGTCACGTAGGCAACCCTGGCGCCTGACGTCGACTCGAGCTCGGTGATCCGACGGCCGACCCAGGCCGCGTTGATCGGCACATCGGCGATGACGACATGGCCGCTGGGGTCCGTGTGCTCCGGGACAGAGCCCTGGGGCAGCAGGCGGCGCAGCATCTGGTCCGCCGTCCAGCGCACGGTGCCGACCGTGGGGATGCCGAGGCGCTGGTATATCTCAGCTCGACCGGGGTCGTAGATCCGCGCCACGACGTGTTCGACGCCATAGGTCTCACGGGCAACGCGGGCGGCAAGGATGTTGGAGTTGTCTCCGTTGCTCACGGCGGCGAAGGCATAAGCCTGCTCGATGCCGGCCTCGAGCAGCGTGTCGCGGTCGAATCCGAGGCCGGTTACCTTCTTGCCCTCGAAGCTGTTGCCCAGACGGCGAAAGGCCGCCGTGTTGGTGTCGACGACGGCCACGTCGTGGCCCTGACTCTCGAGACTGCGCGCCAAGGTCGCACCGACCCGGCCGCAACCCATGATGACGAAGTGCACGCAGCGACGCTACACCGAGCAGGGTCCCGCTCGCGCCGCATGTTGGCGATGCTCGGCATGCGTCCTTGTGCTGGCTTGCCGCCTAGAGTGTTCGACGTGTCGCAATCAGGCAGGATCATCAAACGGCTCTTCATCGGCAGGGCCATGCGCAGCGACCGGCTCGGGGAGACCCTGCTTCCCAAGCGGATTGCCCTCCCGGTGTTCGCCAGCGACGCGCTGTCGTCAGTTGCCTACGCCCCTGATGAGATCTTCCTGACCCTGGCCGTTGCCGGTGGCGCGTTCGCAACGACCCACTCGTGGCAGATCGGCCTTGCGGTCGTCGTCGTGATGCTCATCGTCGTGGCGTCCTACCGCCAGAACGTCCATGCCTACCCCTCCGGCGGCGGTGACTATGAGGTGGCGACGGTCAACCTGGGACCGCGCGCGGGTCTGACGGTTGCCAGCGCCCTGCTGGTCGACTACGTGCTGACCGTGGCGGTGTCGGTCTCCTCGGGCGTGCAGAACGCCGCTTCCGCCCTGCCGTTCCTGCGAGGGCACGAGATGCAGGCTGCGATCGGGCTGGTCGTGCTGCTCACCGCGATGAACCTGCGAGGCGTGCGCGAGTCAGGGACGGCCTTTGCGCTGCCGACCTACGCGTTCATGGTCGGCATCATCGGCATGGCGTTGTTCGGTTTCTACCAGGAGCTCACCGGATCGTTGCACCAGGCCGACAGCGCCAAGTACGCGCTGCTGCCGGAGCCTGGTTCCCAGGGTATTGCCGGCTTCGCCATGGTCTTCCTTCTTCTGCGCGCCTTCTCGTCGGGCAGTGCAGCCCTGACCGGGGTCGAGGCCATCTCCAACGGAGTCCCGGCTTTCAAGAAGCCCAAGAGCAGGAACGCGGCGACGACGCTGCTGATGATGGGCGTCGTCTCGGTCACCATGATGATGTCGATCATCACACTCGTCAGGATGACGGGGATCAAGTTCGCCGAGTTCCCGCAGACCCAGCTCAGGTTGGGAGGTCAGCCGCCGCGTAACGCGGATGGAAGCCCGTACATTCAGGACACGATCATCGGCCAGCTGTCCAAGACCATCTTCTCCGACTTCCACCTCGGCGTCGTCTTCATCTCCATCGTCACCGGGATCATCCTGATCCTGGCCGCCAACACGGCATTCAACGGCTTCCCGGTGCTTGCGTCGATCCTCGCAAGGGATGGCTTCCTGCCACGTCAGCTGCACACCCGCGGTGACCGGCTCGCGTTTTCCAACGGCATCCTGATCCTGGCCGGTGCGGCCTGCTTCCTGATCTTCGTCTACGACGCGCAGGTCACCAGGCTGATCCAGCTCTACATCGTGGGCGTGTTCGTCTCGTTCACCTTGAGCCAGACCGGCATGATCAGGCACTGGAACCGCCACCTGCGCACCGAGCGCGACCCCAAGGTGCGTCAGCGGATGATGCGAAGCCGCGTCATAAACTCCATCGGTGCCTTCATGTCGGGCACGGTGCTGCTGGTCGTTCTTGCCACCAAGTTTCTCAAGGGTGCGGGCTATGCCATCGCGGCCATGGTGGTCCTGTTCATCATCATGAACGGCATCCACAACCACTACGCCCGGGTGCGTCGCGAGCTGGATGTCGAGGACGAACCCGGCGACGAGCAGATGCTGCCCTCCAGGGTGCACGCGATCGTGCTGGTGTCAAAGATCCACAAGCCCACCTTGCGCGCCCTTGCCTACGCTCGGGCTACACGGCCGTCGCTGCTCGAGGCCATCACGGTGAACGTGGATCCTGAGGAGACCAAGGCGCTTCAGGAGGAATGGGATCGGCGTGACATCCCCGTGCCGCTGAAGGCTCTGGACTCTCCCTACCGTGAGATCACCCGGCCGGTCGTCGACTACGTCAAGTCCGCACGCCGGGGCAACCCTCGCGACGTCGTCATGGTCTACATCCCCGAGTACGTCGTGGGCCGTTGGTACGAACAGCTGTTGCACAACCAGAGCGCCCTGCGGCTGAAGGGCCGCCTGCACTTCACCCCCGGCGTGATGGTGACCAGCGTGCCCTGGCAACTGCGGTCCTCCGAGGGCGCGGAAGAACGTTATGACGGCCCGATCGTGGGCTCGGTTCGGCGCGGGGAGTGAGTGCGTCGCTGGTGGGTTCACAGTTCGTGTCGGTGATCGGCAAGGTCGCCCACGGCGGCCACTGCGTCACCCGTCATGAGGGCCGCGTGGTGTTCGTGCGACATGCGCTGCCGGGCGAGAAGGTGCTCGTGCAGATCACTGCGGTCGGTGCAGGCGACCGTTTCCTGCTGGGGGACGCCGTCGAGGTTTTCGAGCCCTCCGTGCACCGCGTGGTGCCTGGCTGCCGGTTCGCCGGCCCAGCCAAGTGTGGCGGATGTGACTGGCAACACTCAGACTTGGCCTATCAGCGAGAGCTGAAGGCTGCAGTCGTGATGGAGCAGCTCAGGCGTCTGGCCGGTCTAGAGGTCGACGTCACCGTCGAGCCGGTTCCCGGCGACGACGAGGGTATGCGCTGGCGGACCAGGACCGAGTTCGCCATCGATGACACCGGCGCCGCCGGGCTGCATCCACACCATAGTCATGAGGTGATCCCCGTCGATGACTGTCTGATCTCCACCAAGCGGGTCATAGAGGCTGGTGTCCTCGATCGTCGTTGGCCGTCGGCGAGCTCGGTTGATGTCGTTGATGCCAAGGGTGAGCCTCGCGCCGTGGCCGTGCCGCTGCCGCAAGGAGATTCGACCGTTCCCGACGTCACCGAGCGGGTTGAGGCGGGGGACTGGACTGCCGAGTTCCGGCTCTCCGCCAGGGGGTTCTGGCAGGTCCACCCGGGAGCGGCCGCGACCTATGTCGCCCATGTGCTGCGTGAGCTGGCGCCGGGGCAGGGGGAGCGGGCCATGGACCTCTATGCGGGTGTGGGCCTGTTTGCGCTCGCCCTCGCGGATGCGGTGGGCCCCACCGGAGCGGTGCTGGCCATCGAGTCAGACGGGCGCGCCGTGCGTGATGCCAAGAGCAACCTGCGGCATCGCCCGGAGATCGAGCTTCGACGCGGCAAGGTTGACCGGGTTCTGAGACCGTTGGTACGTCAGGGGATCCGCTGCGACGTGGTCGTTCTCGATCCGCCTCGAACCGGCGCCGGGAAGTCGGTCATCAAGGACGTCGCGGCACTCGAGCCTCGTGCCATCGCCTATGTCGCCTGCGACCCGGCGGCCTTGGCTCGGGACGTTGCCTACGCGCGAGCCGCCGGTTACGGAATACGGACGTTGCGGGCCTTTGACGCCTTCCCGATGACTCACCACGTGGAGACCATCGCCATTCTGGAGCCCCTGTCATGACGGCGGGAATGACAGGCATGAACAAGGACAACGTGTTTCGCTATCCCGTGGACGTTCGCTTCTTCGAGGTCGACTCCCTGGGCGTGGTGTTCAACATGTGGTATCTCGGGTGGTGCGACGAGGCGATGAGCGCGTTCATGGAGTCGATCGGCTACGGATACGCGACGTTGCGAAACCAAGGTTTCGACGCCGTTCTGCGGAACGCGCAGATCGAGTGGTCCGACAGCCTGGAGGCGTTCCAACACGCCGAGATCGCGGTGCAGGTGGACCATGTGGGCACCACGTCTTTCCGCCTCGGATATGACATCCACCGCGTTGGCATGGAGCGTGTCGCACAGGCCGGCCAGGAACCGTCGTTGTGCGCCCATGTGGCGATCACCTACGTGTGCGTTGAGGTCGCAGGGCGGGGCAAGGCGCCGATCCCTGAAGGCCTGCGTGAGGCACTGGTGAAGGGTCAGGTCTGAGTCACCAGAGCAGGCCGGCCGGGCCCTGACGGCGCCCGTCTGACACTGACAGCGCAGACGCGTGTGGTTAAATATATCTTGACGTCAAGATAAATTCCGGAAGGAGCAGGCGTGAGCCAGCAGAGCAAAGACAGTTTCGGTGCCAGGGGGACTCTCGAGGTCGGGGACGCGTCATACGACGTCTTCCGGCTCTCAGCAGTGGAAGGGAGCGCAAAGCTGCCGTTCAGCCTCAAGGTCCTCCTCGAGAACCTCTTGCGGACCGAGGACGGCGCGAATATCACCGCGGACCACATCCGCGCCCTCGCCGGCTGGGACCCGGGTGCCGAGCCCGACACCGAGATCCAGTTCACGCCGGCGCGCGTGATCATGCAGGACTTCACTGGCGTGCCGTGCATCGTCGACCTCGCCACGATGCGCGAGGCCGTCGCCGAGCTCGGTGGCGACCCGGCGCGGATCAACCCGCTGGCGCCCGCCGAGATGGTCATCGATCACTCGGTGATCGCCGATATCGCCGGTCGCCCCGATGCCTTCGAGCGGAACGTGGAGCTCGAGTACCAGCGCAACGGGGAGCGCTACCAGTTCCTTCGTTGGGGCCAGAGCGCCTTCGACGACTTCAAGGTCGTGCCGCCCGGGACCGGGATCGTGCACCAGGTCAACATCGAGCACCTTGCCCGGGTTGTCTTTGACCGCAACGGGATGGCTTACCCCGACACCTGCGTCGGCACCGACTCACACACCACCATGGTCAACGGCCTGGGTGTCCTGGCTTGGGGCGTCGGCGGCATTGAGGCCGAGGCGGCCATGCTCGGCCAGCCCGTCTCCATGCTCATTCCACGGGTCGTGGGCTTCAAGCTGCTCGGCGAGATCCCCTCTGGCGTCACGGCAACGGACGTCGTCCTGACGATCACCGAGATGCTGCGTGCCCACGGTGTCGTCGGCAAGTTCGTCGAGTTCTACGGGCAGGGAGTCACGGCGGTGCCGCTGGCCAACCGCGCCACGATCGGCAACATGAGCCCCGAGTTCGGCTCGACCGCGGCCATGTTCCCCATTGACTCGGTCACCTGCGACTATCTTCGCCTGACCGGTCGGAGCGAGCAGCAGGTTGCACTGGTCGAGGCGTACAGCAAGGAGCAGGGCCTGTGGCACGACCCGTCGGTCGAGCCGGTGTTCTCCGAGTACCTCGAGCTCGACCTGTCGACGGTCGTCCCGTCGATCGCCGGGCCCAAGCGTCCTCAGGACCGCATCTCGCTCAGCGACGCCAAGACGTCCTTCCAAGGGACGCTCCCGGCATACGTCGCCAAGGGAATGGACCACAACAAGGTGCCGCTCACCTTGTCCGACGGCACCACTGCCGAGATGGACAACGGCCACGTCGCGATCGCCTCGATCACCTCGTGCACCAACACGTCCAACCCGTCCGTCATGGTGGCGGCGGCGATGCTGGCCAAGAACGCCGTCGAGCGTGGCCTGTCCGCCAAGCCCTGGGTCAAGACCTCGATGGCGCCGGGTTCCAAAGTCGTCACGGACTACTACGAGAAGGCCGGTCTCTGGCCGTATCTCGAGAAGCTCGGCTTCCACCTGGTCGGCTACGGCTGCACGACCTGCATCGGCAACTCCGGGCCGTTGGCAGAAGAGGTCTCGGCCGTGGTGCAGGAGCACGACCTCAGCGTCGTCTCGGTGCTCTCGGGCAACCGCAACTTCGAGGGCCGGATCAACCCCGACATCAAGATGAACTACCTCGCCTCGCCGCCTCTTGTCGTGGCCTACGCGCTGGCCGGCACGATGAACTGGGACCCGGAGACCGAGCCGCTCGGCACCGACCCGAAGGGCGGCGAGGTCTTCCTGCGCGACATCTGGCCGGCCGCGGCGGACGTGGCAAAGGTGGTCGACTCCTCGATCACCAAGGAGATGTTCAGCAGCGACTATGCCGACGTCTTCGCCGGCGATGAGCGCTGGCGCTCCCTGCCGACGCCCGAGGGCACAATCTTCGAATGGGCGCCGGCATCGACCTACGTACGCAAGCCCCCGTACTTCGAGGGCATGAAGCTCGAGCCGAGCCCCGTCTCCGACATCGCCGGTGCGCGGGTTCTCGCCAAGCTCGGCGACTCGGTCACCACCGACCACATCAGCCCGGCCGGGCAGTTCACGGCGAGCAGCCCGGCGGGGGTCTACCTCTCAGCTCACGGCGTGGACCGCAAGGACTTCAACTCGTACGGCTCACGGCGAGGCAACCACGAGGTCATGATCCGCGGCACGTTCGCCAACATCCGGCTGCGCAACCAGCTGCTCGACGATGTGCAGGGTGGTTTCACCCGGGACTTCACCGTCGATGGTGCGCAGTCGTCCATCTACGACGCTGCCCAGAACTACGCGGCGGCGGGCGTGCCGCTGGTGGTCCTGGCGGGCAAGGAGTACGGTTCCGGCTCGTCGCGTGACTGGGCAGCCAAGGGCACCCGGCTGCTGGGTGTCAAGGCCGTCATCGCCGAGTCCTACGAACGCATCCACCGCTCCAACCTGATCGGCATGGGCGTGCTTCCGCTTCAGTACCAGGCGGGCCAGACTGCCGACTCGCTGGGACTGGACGGCACCGAGACCTTTGACGTCTCGGGCGTCACGGCCCTCAACGAGGGGACGACGCCAAAGACGTTGCACGTCAAGGCGACCCGGGCTGACGGGTCTGTTGTCGACTTCGATGCGGTGCTGCGGATCGACACCCCCGGCGAGGCGGACTACTACCGCAACGACGGCATCCTGCAGTACGTCCTGCGCTCGCTTGTCAATCCCCCGCAAGCGGGAGGTGCCCCCAGCTGACTCGACTGCCGGCATACGGCACAGAGCTCTGCCGGCCCGAATCTCACCAGACATGGTTGGGTTCGGGCCGGTCGTGTGTCGCCCAGGGGTGGATGTCGGCCCGGGTTGGCAGACTGGTGTCGTGAACTCACCGCGTACGCCTCCGGGCTGGCCGACGGCCGTGCCACCGCCGGACTCACCAGGCTGGCAGGTGCCGGCCGTGTCGTGGCTGCTCGACCACTGTCCGGCCGACTACCGCGGGTATGCCGGCTGGCGCAAGAACCCGGTCGCCCTCGCCTGGGTCGCGGTGCGGCACATCGATGCACAGCTCGAGGCCATGCGTCAGGCCTATCGCGAGGTCCGCGTCGACCTCGGCGACCTGGTCAGCACCGAAGCGCTCTCTGAGATCCAGTCCGATCTTGAGGCCGAGGGTCTGCGACTGCGGGCATCGGCCCGTGGGGCGCAGCTCCTTTATGACGCATTACAAGGTAAGCATTACGTTCCGCGCCTGTGAACGCCCTCCCCGGGCGGTAGCCTCCAACCCCATGAACAAGAACCTTCGAGTCGGCCTGGGTGTCCTTCTGGCCCTGATGGGGCTGATCTGGACGACCCAAGGTCTGGGTTACCTCAAAGGCAGCCCGATGACCGGTGTCACGTTCTGGGCCATCGTTGGCCCTGTTGTCGCCTTGTCCGGCTTCGCGCTGGCATTCGGGAAGAAGGGCAGGCGGCGCTAGAACGAACGCACACCATAGACTCGATGGCCGGAGCGACTGGGGAGCCTGAGCCCGACGAGAGGATGCCTGAGAGCGTGCAACTGCTGGATTCGATCAACGGGCCTGGGGACCTCAAGGCCCTGACGCCGGCCCAGATGCCGTTGCTCGCACAAGAGATCCGTGAGTTCTTGATTGGCTCGGTCTCCAGGACCGGCGGGCACCTCGGGCCCAACCTTGGTGTGGTCGAGCTGACCATCGCCCTGCACCGGGTCTTCGACTCGCCTCGCGACACCATCGTTTTCGACACCGGACACCAGACGTACGTGCACAAGCTGCTCACCGGCCGGCGGGACGGATTCGTCAACCTGCGCAAGAAGGGCGGGCTGTCGGGCTACCAGAGCCGGGCCGAGTCCGAGCATGACGTCGTCGAGAACTCCCACGCGTCCACCGCGTTGTCCTGGGCTGACGGCATTGCGATCGCGCGTCGACTCCAGGGTCAGACTGATCGCTATACCGTTGCGGTTATTGGGGATGGGGCGCTCACAGGGGGGATGGCCTGGGAGGCGATCAACAACATCTCAGCGGACAAGGACCTCCCGCTGGTGATCGTTGTCAACGACAACGAACGTTCCTATGCCCCGACCACCGGCGGGCTCGCCGACCACCTGGCTACGTTGCGGGTGACGCGCGGCTACGAACGATTCCTCGACTGGGGGAAGAACACCCTGGCCCGCACCCCGGTCGTGGGGTCCGCGATGTACGAGACGCTGCACGGGATGAAGAAGGGCCTCAAGGACATCGTTGCGCCGCAGGGGATGTTCGAGGATCTGGGGCTGAAATACCTTGGCCCGATCGACGGTCATGACGAGGAGGCTGTCGAGTCGGCCCTGCGCAGGGCGCGGGCGTTCGGCGGGCCAGTGCTGGTCCACGTGATCACCCAGAAGGGTCGCGGCTACGCACCTGCTCGTGAGGACGAGGCTGACCGGTTCCACGCGGTGGGTGTCATCAACGCTGAGACGGGTCTGCCGTTCAACGAGGGTGGCCGGGTCTGGACCGACGAGTTCAGCGATGAGATGTGCGCCATCGGAGCCGACCGTCCCGATGTGGTGGCCGTGACGGCGGCGATGCTGATTCCGGTTGGTCTGGACAGGTTCGCGGCCAGATTCCCGGACCGGGTCTTTGACGTGGGAATTGCCGAACAGCACGCCGTGACGATGGCAGCAGGACTTGCCTTTGCCGGTCTGCATCCGGTCGTCGCCGTCTATGCCACCTTCCTCAACCGCGCCTTTGACCAGCTGCTGATGGACGCCGCACTGCACAAGGCCGGCGTCACCGTGGTGCTCGACCGTGCCGGCGTCACTGGTACAGACGGGGCGTCGCATAACGGCATGTGGGATATGACGATCGGCGCGCTGGTGCCTGGTCTGCGGCTGGCTGCACCTCGTGATGGCGAGCAGTTGCGACAGCTGCTGCGCGAGGCCGTCGAGGTCTCGGACGGTCCCACGGTGCTTCGTTTCCCCAAGGGTGATGTCGCAGACCCGATCGTCAGGGTGCGTCAGCTTGGCAGCCTCGACGTTCTTCAGGAGACCGGGTCCGGCGCCGTGGACCTGTTGATCGTTGGTGTCGGCGCTATGGCTGCAGCATCGGTCGGCGTGGCGGAAAAGCTTGTGGCACAGGGGCTTTCGGTGCGCGTGGTCGATCCCCGTTGGGTCTTGCCGGTCAGCCCGGACCTGGTCCACGCGGCTCGTGATGCCACAGCCGTTGCGGTCATCGAGGACAACCTGGTCGCAGGGGGTATCGGATCGGCGGTGTCCCTGGCGATGTCTCAGGCCGGAAGCAAGACAGCGGTCCACTGCTATGGCATACCCAAGGAGTTCCTGGCCCACGCGTCTCGCAGCCAGGTGCTGGAGTCGATCGGGCTCACCCCGGATGCGATCGCTACGTCGCTCGGCAAAGAGGTACGCCGCGGCCCCTGAGCCACGTTGTTCAAGCGGCAGAGCGCGTGAGGAGGCTGCTCAGATGTCGCGGAAGGTCTCAATGGTGGCGCCGAGTGCGTTGAGTCGTTGTGCCAGGTCCTCGTAGCCACGGTTGATCACGTAGACGTTTCGCAGGACCGAGGTGCCCGGGGCCGCGAGCATGGCCAACAGGACGACCACGGCAGGACGCAGGGCCGGCGGACAGATGACCTCGGCGGCTCGCCAGCGGGTCGGTCCCTCGATCAGCACCCGATGCGGGTCGAGCAGCTGCACCTTGGCGCCGACCTTGGTCAGCTCGGTGAGATAGATCGCCCGGTTGTCATAGACCCAGTCGTGGATCATCGTGGTGCCGGTCGCGCAGGCCGCAATGATGGCGAAGAACGGCAGGTTGTCGATGTTCAGGCCGGGGAACGGCATCGGGTGGATCTTGTCGGCGGGTGCCGTCAACGGGCCGGGGACCGTGGTCAGGTCGACGAGACGGGTGAGCCCGTTGGCCGAGCGGTACTCCGGCGTGATGTCGTACTTCATGCCCATGCCCTCGAGCAGGGTCAGCTCGATCTCGAGGAACTCGATGGGCACCCGACGGATGGTGATGGCGGACTCGGTGACGACCGCCGCAGCCAGCAGGCTCATGGCCTCGATCGGGTCCTCTGAGGGTGAGAACTCGACGTCGACGTTGATCACGGACCGGCCGTGGATGGTCAGCGTGGTGCTGCCGATTCCCTCGATGGTCACCCCGAGCGCCTGGAGGAAGAAGCAGAGGTCCTGGACCATGTAGTTGGAGCTGGCGTTGCGGATGACGGTGACGCCGTTGTGTCGTGCTGCGGCCATCAACGCGTTCTCAGTGACGGTGTCGCCACGTTCGGTCAGGATGATCGCCTTGGTGGGGCTGACCTCGCGGTCCACCTTGGCATCGTAGAAGCCCGCGGCGGCGGTGACGTTGAGCCCGAACGCGCGCAGGGCGTGCAGGTGCGGCTCGACCGTCCGGGTGCCGAGGTCGCAGCCCCCGACATAGGGCAGGTGGAACGCATCGAGCTCGTGCAGCAGGGGCCCGAGGAACATGATCACGGTGCGAGTTCGACGTGCGGCGTCGAGGTCCATGGCATCGAGATTGAGGTGGGCCGGGGGAGTGATCTCCAGGTCGTTGCTGTCTGGGAGCCACCGGGTCTTGACGCCGATGCTGATCAGGACTTCGAGGATGCGGTTGACCTCTTCGATGCGGGCGATGTTGCGAAGGGTGGTTCGCCCGTGGTTGAGCAGCGAGGCGCACAACAGCGCGACGGCGGCGTTCTTGCTGGTCTTGACGTCGATCGCACCGGACAGCTTGGTGCCTCCGACGATGCGCAGGTGCTGTGGGCCGGAGTGACCCATCGAGACGAACTCGGAGTCGAGGCTCTGGCCGATTCGAGCAAGCATCTCAAGGCTGAGATTCTGCTTGCCCTGTTCGATCCGCGCCACTGCACTCTGGCTGGTCCCCAGAGAGTCGGCAAGATCGGTCTGTGTCAAGCCTTGGTGACGTCGGGCATCCCGAATCAAGGTGCCGATCCGACCCAAGTAGTTGTCCTTCATACCCCTAATCATAAATCACATGTGAGATACCTGCTTGCAGTGTCCGGCCTGAACGAGTCGGGGTCAGTGCTGTACGAGCAGGCCTTGGGGCGCGATCGTCGTGCAGGATAACCAGGGGTATGCGCGGATGCTCGCCTCAGGGTCGAAGGTCAGGTCGCAGGTGTCCATGGCCAGGGAAGCGCGCGCCAGCCTCGCCATCTTCGGGTTGAACGGCCTGGCGATCGCCCCCATCGCTTTGAGCCCCGGTCGCGGGACGTGGCGCACGCTGCCACTCACGCCCATCGACGCCTGAACGAGGCGGGCAAGGTCGTTGAACGTGAGGTTGTCCGGTCCGCCCACCTCGATCGCCTGTCCTCGCATCGCAGGATTCATCGTCGCGTGGAGGACCGCGTCGGCGACATCCTGCACCCACACGAAGTTGATCGGGTTGTCGCCTTTGCCGAACACCTGTGGTCGCCCAGACTTCTCGGCGCTCTGACGTAGGAGCTCGATCCACGTATCGGCGAACGCGCTGCTGCGCACGATGGTCCACCGCAGCCCACTCGCGCGAAGGTGCTCTTCCGCGGCCCACTTCAGCCGGAACAGCTCCATCGGGTGATCCGGCGACGCACCGATGGTCGACATCAGGATGACGTCGGCAGAGCGGCCGGCAGCCGCCTCGACCAGGTTGCGGTTACCGTCCCGGTCGACGTTCTCGGGCGTGACCCCACCCGAACCCACGAACCCGTGGACAGTGGAGACGACCGTGCTCACCCCGGACATGGCCGGGCCGAGGCTTGATGGATCACGTACGTCGCCGGTTGCCAGCTCAACGCCCAAGGCGGCGAGATCGGTTGCAGCGGAGGTGTTTCGAGTCAGCACCCGCACCGGCTTGCCCTCGCCGACAAGCCCGTTGACGACCAAGCGTCCGAGTCGACCGGTCCCGCCGGCGACCAGGATCATGGCCCTGCCATCTGGGAGGCGACGGCTGCGTCGATGTTGCCG
This sequence comes from Actinomycetales bacterium, assembly GCA_038249115.1. Lineage (GTDB taxonomy): Bacteria > Actinomycetota > Actinomycetes > Actinomycetales > Dermatophilaceae > UBA4719. The sequence continues at coordinate 37,781 of JBBRWQ010000003.1, read as the reverse complement.
CTACTCGTCTCGACCGGCTCGAGGTAGAACCGCGCCGCGGTGATCTGGTCGCCTTCGACCGTGAAGATGATGACCCCCCGCATCAGGTGTGGGGTCCCGTCGCCACGGCTGCCGCTCATCTGCCACTCGGTCCATACGTGGCCGCGGTCCTGTGCCAGCGTGGTGACCTGGGCAACGAGGTCAGGAACCGCGGCGAAGATCTGCGTCCAGTTGCGACGGACCTGCTCACTGCCGGTGAACCCCCTGTCGGGGTGTACGGGAGTCTCGTTGACGTAGTCAGGGGCAAAAAAACCGACGAGTGCATCGATGTCGTGGGCGTTGGTCGCCTTGAGCAGTCGGTCGATCACGGCTCTGGCTGGCAACGGCGGTTTCCCGGTGGTTTCCATGGTTACCTCCCGGACAACACTTCGAACGAATTTATCCGATACAGTGGTCTGTATTGGATCTAAGGAAGGATGCTCGTGTCCCGGTCCACTGTCAAGACCTCACGGCCCTACGACGCCTCCGGACGTCAGCACGCGGCCGAAGCCCGACGTCTGGCGGTGCTGGACGTGGCTGGTCGCCGGTTCCTGCGCGACGGGTATGCCGCCACGACCGTCGGGTCCATCGCCGCTGACGCGGGAGTCTCTGTCGAGATGGTTTACAAGGCGTTCGCCGGCAAGGCTGGTCTGGTGCGTGCACTGTGGGACGCCGGCCTGGCGGGGGAGGCACCGGTCCATGCCGAAGCTCGTTCGGACGAGGTGTCGTCGAGCGAGAGCGATCCCGCCCTGATCATCGGGAACTGGGCACGCCTGAGCACCGAGGTGGCACCGCTTGTGGCTCCCGTTCTTCTGCTGATCCGCACGGCTGCGGCGACGGACCCGGAGATGCAGAAGCTGAAGGACCAGCTTGACCTCGAGCGGCTAGCACGGATGGCGCACAATGCTGACGCCCTGGCCGATGGCGGCCACCTCCGCGAGGGCGTCACGCGGGATGAGGCGCGGGACGTCCTGTTCACCTACACCACGCCCGAGATCTACGAGCTGCTGGTGCTTCGCCAGGGCTGGTCGTTGGATGACTTCGCGCGGTTCATCCGGCAGGGGATCGCCGCCGCCCTGCTGTGACCCCGCCCAACCGGGAACGTCTTCCGGCCAAACGCGGGAGACGTCCCTGACCCCACGCCATACCGGGAGGTATGGCGTGGGGTCTGGTCAGGCCGGGACGCTGGCCACGCCCTGGGGCAGGAACCGCTTCCCGTTGACCTTCTCGGAGATGCCGGTGCGATCCAGCAACGGCGTGAGCCCGCCGTTCCAGAACGCGAACCCAGCGCCGGTGATCAGGGCAAGGTCAATGTCCATCGGAGCCGCCACCACGCCCTCGTCCAGCATCAGCCGGGCCTCTTGCGCCAGGGCCGACAGCACCTGCGCCCGGACCTGCGCCGAGTCCAGGACCACCGGGTTGGCCGGAGTCTCCATGAGAGCCGCGACCTCGGGATCCAGCACCGGCTTGCCCTCGGGGTAGATGTAGAACCCAGGCTTGCCGGCGGCAACCAGACGGCGCAGGCCTTCTGAGACGTAGAAACGGTCAGGGAATGCTTTGTGCAGGCTCTCGTTGTTGTGCAGACCGATGGCGGGACCGACCAGACCCAACAGCTCGAACGGGGGCATCGGTGCGATGCCGGCGAAAGCATGGTCGGCGATGTCCAACGGGGTGCCTTCGTCAACGATCCGACCGACCTCGCCCATGAACCGACCCAGCAGGCGGTTCGCGACGAACGAGGGCGAGTCCGTGGCCAGGATCGAGGTCTTCTTCAACGTCTTGCCCGTGGCAAAGGCGGTGGCCAGCGTGGCGTCATCGGTCTTGGCGCCCCGGATGATCTCCAGCAGCGGCATGACCGCGACCGGGTTGAAGAAGTGGAAGCCCACGACCCGCTCGGGGTGCTTGAGGTCGGCGGCCATCTCGGTGATCGAGAGCGAAGACGTGTTCGTCGCCAGGACGCACTCGGCCGAGACGACCGCTTCGACCTCGGCGAAGACCTGCCTCTTGACCTGGATCTCCTCGAACACCGCCTCGATGACGAAGTCGGCGTCGGCGAAGTCGGCCTTGCTTGTCGAACCTTGCACCAGGGCCTTGAGCCGGTTGGCCCGGTCGGGACTGACCCGCCCGCGGCCGAGCAGCTTGTCGATCTCGGCGTGGACGTAGCCCACACCCTTGTCGACGCGACCCTGGTCGAGGTCGGTCATCACGATCGGGACCTCGAGCCGCTGGACGAAGAGGGCGGCCAGCTGGCTGGCCATGAGTCCGGCACCGACGATGCCGACCTTGGTGACGGGGCGCGCCAGCGATCGGTCGGGCGCGCCGGCCGGACGCTTGGCGCGCTTCTGCACCAGGTCGAAGGCGTAGAGGTTGCTGCGCAGTTCGTCGCTCATCAACAGGTCTGCCAGGGCGTCGTCCTCGGCGGCGTACGCCTCTGCGCGGGTGGCGGTTCGGGCCGCGGATACGAGCTGGAGAGCCCGCAGCGGCGCAGGCGCGGCACCGCCTGTCTTGGAGCTGACGATGCCCTTGGCCGCAGTGATGGCGCCCTCCCAGGCTGACTCATCGCGGTCCATCTCGGGACGATCCACCACGGTCCTGCCGGTGATGACGTCGGCTGCCCAGGCCAGGGAGTCCTCCAGGAACATGGCCGGCTCGAACATCACATCGGCCATCCCCAGCTCGTAGGCCTGCGGTCCCTTGAGCATCCGGTTGGTGTTCAACGGGTTCTCGATGATGACCTTCAGGGCCGACTTGACGCCGATCAGGTTCGGCAGCATGAAACAGCCTCCCCAGCCCGGCACCAGCCCGAGGAAGCACTCGGGTAGCGCGAGAGCGGGCACACCCGACGAGATGCTTCGGTATGCCGCGCTGAGCGCGATCTCGACGCCGCCGCCCATCGCTGCGCCGTTGACGAAGGCGAACGTCGGCACCGGCAGCGTGCGGAGCTGCTCGAATGTCGCGTGACCAAGCCGGCCGATGGCCAGGGCCTGCTCCCGCTGGGTCACTTTGGGGATGCCGGTCAGGTCCGCGCCGACCGCGAAGATGAACGGTTTGCCGGTCACGCCGACGCCGACGATCTCGCGGGAGTCCGCACGGGCGCGCACAGTGTCGAGCACCGCGGACAGGCCGGCCAGGGTGGCCGGCCCGAGGGTGTTGGGCTTGGTGTGGTCGAAGCCGTTGTCGAGCGTGATCAGCACGAAGGTGCCGACGTTGCCGGGCAGCGCGATGTCGCGCGCCAGAGCCTTGGTAATGATCTCGTCGGGAAAGATGGTCGTGAAATCGATGTTCTTGGCGTCGGTGTTCGGTGCTTCGCTGTTCGACGCGTCGATGTTGGTGGAGGCGATGCTCATCAGGCCACAGCTCCCTGGGTCGAGTCGGGGTTGGAGTCGAGTTCCGTGCCGTAGTCCTTGTGGTGCGGGTTCTCCCAGATCACGGCGCCACCCATGCCGATACCGATGCACATCGCGGTGAGGCCGTAACGCACGTCTGGGTTCTCCTCGAACTGTCGGGCGAGCTGGGTCATCAGGCGGACCCCCGAGCTGGCCAGGGGGTGACCGGTCGCGATCGCGCCGCCGTACTTGTTGACCCGGAGGTCGTCATCGGCGATCGCAAAGTGGTCAAGGAAAGCGAGCACCTGGACGGCGAAGGCCTCGTTCAGCTCAAAGAGGCCGATGTCCCCGATCCTCAGACCGGCCTGCTTGAGGGCCTTCTCGGTGGCCGGGACCGGGCCGATGCCCATGACCTCGGGCTCGACGCCGACGAAGGAGTAGGACACCAGGCGCATCCGGACCGGCAGCCCAAGCTCGGCGGCCGCATCGGCCGAAGCGATGATGCACGCGCTGGCGCCGTCGGTCAGGGCGGCGCTGTTGCCGGCGGTGACCTTGCCATGGGCACGGAAGGGCGTCTTCAGGCCGCTGATGTTCTCCAGGCTCGTGCCGGGGCGGGGAGGTTCGTCCCTGGTGGCCAGACCGTATCCGAGCTCGGCGTGACGAGTCGCGACCGTGACCAGGTTGGGCTGGATCTTGCCGTCGGAGTAGGCCTGCTCGAGCTTGTTCTGGCTCGCCACGGCGTAGGCGTCGGAGCGGGCTTTGGTCAGACCCGGGAAGCGGTCGTGCAGGTTCTCGGCGGTCGCGCCCATCACCAGGGCAGACGGGTCGACGATCTTCTCGGAGAAGATCCGCGGGTTGGGGTCGACGCTCTCGCCCATCGGGTGACGGCCCATGTGCTCGACGCCGCCGGCGATAGCCACCTCGCCCGAGCCGAACGCAATAGCAGACGCGACGTTGGTCACCGCGGTCATCGCACCGGCGCACATGCGGTCGATGGAGTAGCCCGGGGTGGTGTTGGGCAGACCAGCGAGCAGCGACGCGACCCGGCCCAGGGTCAGACCCTGGTCGCCGATTTGTGTCGTCGCCGCGAGCGCGACCTCGTCGACCCGTGCCGGGGGCAGCTCGGGGTGACGGCGCAGCAGCTCGCGGATGCAGTTGACGACGAGATCGTCGGCGCGCGTCTGGGCATACATGCCCTTGTCGCCGGCCTTGCCGAACGGCGTACGAACGCCGTCGACGAACACGACCTCACGCTGGGTGCGGGGCACAGGGTCTCCTTGAGTTGGGCGGGTGATCTACCACAGTGATGGCGAACAGGGAGGGACCCGAGCGATGCTACCCGCCAGTAACAAAGGAAGTCATCACCCCTGGGCGTGAGAGGTGTCACCGTCTGCTCAGGGCGTCATGGACTGGTTCGGCTCGGCAGGCGGCTCTGCAGGCGGCTCTGCAGTGGGCTCGACGGGCCGGTTGATGGCCTCTTCGAGGATCGGGCCGGTGATATCGACCTGCCACTGACGAGCCCCGAGCGCTAGCAGCGTTTCGCTGATCGACTCGAGGGTCGGGTCGGGCGGAGGAGACCACAGCACCCGCCGGATGGAATCGGGGGACAGCACGTTCTCGATGGGGATGTTGTGGGACTCGGCGAACTCTCCCAGGGCTGCGCGGGCCTGAGCCAGCCGGGCGGCTGCCACCGGATCGCGATCGGGCCATGCTCGTGCTGGTGGCGGACCGTCGGAGTGCCTCGCGAGCGCAGGCAGGTCTGCCTCGGGCACGTGGCGTGCACGCTCCAGGGCTGCGAGCAGCTGTCGCTGGTAGCGCCGCACGGCACGCGCGCCCGGACCATCGGCGATGTCGTCGGCCGTCTTGGGGGACTTGATGGCCAGGTCGACCAGCGCAGCGTCGGGCAGAATCCGGCCGGGGGAGACATCTCGCTCGACGGCGATCTCTTCCCTGGCCTGCCACAGCTCGCGGATCATGGCCGCACCGCGCCGGTTGCGAACCTTGTGCATCCCCGACGTGCGACGCCACGGTTCGATCCGAACCGGAGGCCCGGTGAAGCGGGTGAGCGCGTCGAACTCTTGCTCGGCCCACAACATCTTGTCCTGCGCCACCAGGTCATCGGCCATGAGGTCGCGGACCTGGCCCAGAACCTCGACATCGAGCGCCGCATAACGCAGCCACGGCTCCGGCAACGGCCTGGTTGACCAGTCCACGGCCGAGTGCTCTTTGGCCAGGGTGAGCCCGAGATAGTGCTCGACCACCGCAGCCAGCCCGACCCGCGGCAGACCGATGAGCCGTCCAGCCAGCTCGGTGTCGAAAAGCAGGGTCGGATGCAGGCCGACCTCGGCCAGGCACGGCAGGTCCTGGTTGGCAGCGTGCAGGATCCACTCGACCTCGGAGATGACATCGGCGATCGGCGAGAGGTCCGGGCAGGCGATCGGGTCGATCAGCCAGGTGCCTGAGTCCTCGCGCCGGAGCTGAATGAGATAGGCCCGCTGCCCGTATCGGTAGCCGGATGCCCGCTCTGCGTCGATGGCCACCGGTCCGGTGCCGGCGGCAAGGAACCGGGCTGCGCGCGCGAGCTCGCGCTCGTCCACGACAACATCCGGAACGCCGCCAGCTGGCATGTTCAGGGCAACGAGGATCTGGGCGATCTCGACGTCTTCGTCGGATGGCTCAGGGGACACGCTGGATCTGGTGGTCACAAGGTCAACCTATTTGACCCGTATGTCCAGAGTGTCGGCCGGGAGCACCCGCCGCTGTTCAGCGGCGTCGCCCTGGTAGTGCCACGACGCCCTCAGGCAGCGGTGGCAGGCCTGCGATCATGCACAGGAGGTCTGCCCAGGCCTGCAGATGGACCCCGAGGTTGGGACCGGTCGGGGTCCAGGAAGCGCGGATCTCCATCTCGACCGTGGCCGGCCGGTCGGCCAGCCCGGCGAAGCTCTCGGACACGACCCGGGTCACCGTGCCACCCTCGGCGACGTAGGGGGCATCATGCTGCGCGAGGGCCTCCACCAGCCATGACCAGCCGACCCCGCCGAGCGCCGGGTCGATGGCCAGCTCCGGCTCGAGCTCGGCGCGCGCGAAGGTGACGACGCGCCACACCCCGTCCCACGGCTCAGGTGCGGACGGGTCGTGCAGGAGGACAAAACGGCCGGAGGCGAGCTCGTCGCCCTCGTCGGGTAGCTCGGCGGTGACGACCTCGGCGGTCATGGCGACGGCATAGGGGGCGATCCGGCTGGGGGCCGGGACCTCGGTGAGGCGCACCTCGGGACGCAGCCGAGCAACGCGCAGGTCCCGTAAGGCCTGTGTGAATTCAGCTGAGTCCTCGCCAGGGACGCCATGAGTGCCCACCTCTGGAGCCTATGTCGACCGGTGCCGGTCGGGGTTTCGGCACGCCGGGATACGGTACGGCGATGTTGTCGTTGCTGGCGCTGCTCTCGAGCGCAGCCTGGGGCACCTCGGACTTCTTCGCAGGGCTCAAGGCGCGGACCATGGCGCCCACCGCGGTGGTAGCCGTCACCCAGGCCTGCGCGCTGGTCGCGTTGAGCATCATCCTGCTGGTGCGAAACCAGGGTCTGGCACCGGAGTTCAGCGGGAACGGCGCGCTCTGGGCGGCGGTTGCTGGTCTTGCGGGTTCGGCCGGCCTGGTCTGTTTCTACACGGCGCTGGCCTCAGGGACGATGGGCGTCGTAGCGCCGATCTCTTCCCTTGGCGCGCTCGTTCCGGTGCTGCTGGGCCTGCTCACCGGTGAGCATCCGAGCGTCACCGCATGGGTCGGCATGGGCCTGGCGGTGACAGGTGCGGCACTGGCCTCCGGACCTGAGCTAGCCGGTGCAGTGCCACCACGTCCCGTGATCCTGGCCGCTGCCGCCGCGGGGTTCTTCGGGATGGCACTGTTCAGCATCGACCGGGGCGCCCGCTACGCGTTGCTCGAGACCTTGTGGGAGATGCGCCTGATCTCTGTCGCACTCTTCCTGGTGGCTGCGCTGGTGGTCCGCTCGGTGGGTGGCACCCGCGTCCGCGACCTGCCGGTGCTCGCGGTCATTGGTCTGGGCGACGTCACCGCGAACGCCCTCTTCGCCTTCGCCTCATCACGCGGCCTGGTCAGCGTCGCCAGCGTCCTCGGCTCGCTGTACCCGGTGGCGACCCTGTTCTGGGCCAGACTGCTACTGGGTGAGCGACTGCGCCGTGTCCAGGGCATCGGCGTCGCCCTGACGTTGGTGGGAGTGCTCGCGATCGCGGTCTGACCCGCTGTCCGTCCGTGGGAGGATTTGCACGTGACTAACTCCCCGATCAGTCCCCGTGACAGTGCGCTGGTCCGCGCAGCAAGACGTCAGAGCGTGTCGCACACGCCGGTCTGGTTCATGCGACAGGCGGGCCGGTCGCTGCCGGAGTACCGCAAGGTTCGCGAAGGCGTGGGCATGCTCGACTCCTGTCGCAGGGCCGACCTGGTCGCCGAGATCACGATGCAGCCGGTGCGCCGCCATGGCGTCGACGCCGCGATCTTGTTCAGCGACATCGTGGTCCCGCTGGCCGCCGTTGGCGTCGACCTTGACATCGTCGCGGGGGTGGGGCCCGTGATTGCCCAGCCGTTCCGCACCGTGGCCGACCTCGACCGTCTTCCGGAGCTGACTCCCGAGCATCTCCCCTACATCACCGAGGCCGTGCAGATGGTGCTCCCGGAGCTGGGCGCAACGCCGCTGATCGGATTCTCCGGGGCGCCGTTCACTCTCGCGTCATACCTCGTGGAGGGCGGGCCGTCCAAGAACCACGAGCACACCAAGGCCATGATGCATGGCGACCCGGAGCTGTGGAATGCGCTGTGCGCCCGGCTGGCACAGATCTCCGGAGCGATGCTTCGGGTCCAGGTGCAGGCAGGGGCATCGGTCGTGCAGCTGTTCGACTCGTGGGTGGGCGCGCTGTCACGCAACGACTACGAGGCGTTCGTCCTGCCGCACTCGCGAGCGGCGCTGTCGGCCGTGGCCGATCTCGACGTGCCGACGATCCACTTCGGCACCGTCACCGGCGAGCTGCTGGCCTCGATGGGTGCTGCCGGCGCCGATGTCGTGGGCGTGGACTTCCGCACCTCCCTGACCGATGCCCGCGCCCGCCTCGGAGACGGGTATGCCGTCCAGGGCAACCTGGACCCGGCGCTGCTGTTCGCACCCTGGCCGGCTCTGGAGAAGGCTGTGCGGTCGATCGTGACCGAGGGCGCCCAGGCGCCGGGCCACATCTTCAACCTGGGCCACGGGGTCCTGCCTGATACCGATCCCGAGGTGCTGACCCGCGTCGTCGAGCTGGTCCACGAGGTCTCTGCCCGGTAACGCTCTCTAAGGGCTGGCGGCTCTGGGGGTCCATCGGGCTGAGGAGTGGCTCTTGCCCCTGCTCGCAGGCTCCCTTGATAGGGCGCCGAGCCACTTCTCAGCCCTCAGGAGCCGACTTCACCTGCTGACCTGACCCCGTTGACGGCACAACCGTGCCGGTCTTGCGATGGCGGAGCCACCGCCAGATCGGTGCACCCACCAGGGCGAAGAGCACTGCGAACGGAAGTACGGCGCCGAAACCTTTGAACAACCCGGCCGCTGAGGCGGTGAACGCGTCCCAGCCCGAGCGCAGACCGGCAAGGAAGCCGTTGTCCGACACGGGCTCGTTGCCGGGGGTGCTCAGTGATACCGCGACCGTCGAGCGGTCGACGGCGGTGTCGAGCGCGGCAAGCTGCGACTCCAGCGACTCCAGGTCAGCCTCTCGCCGACTCAGCTCGCTCTCCAGGACCACAACCTGACCGATGTCCTTGGCCTGTGCCATCAGCGCGCGTACCCGGTCGACGCTGGCGCGCATGGTCTTCAGCCGGCTCTGCGTGTCGACATACTGCGCGGTGACGTCCTGAGAGGAGGTGGTGCGCTGAAGAACGGTGCCGATCTTGGCGAGCTGGTCCAGTGCGACGTCCAGTTTGTCGGCCGGCACCGACAGCGTCAGCGTGCCGAAACCGTTGAGCTCAGGGGACGGCTGGCCGTTGTTCGAAAGCGGCCTTGGGTCACCGGGGAGGCCTCCTCCGATCTGCTCGCTGAGCACCTGCGCCTGCAGACCCGTGGCAATGGCGCGCACGCTGGCCGCGGCCTTGCTGATGTTCTTGACCCGTAGGTCGAGGCTCGCGCTCTTGGTCAGCTTTGGCCCGACACTGACCGCCGCCGACCCGGGCTTGGACGCGTCGGCAGGAGCTCCCGGTGCCACCGCGCCTGTCCTGGCTTCCGGTGCACCCTTGACCTGGGTGCTGTCCTGGAGCGCCACGCCGCCGCCCACGGCAGCTGAGTCGGAGGAGGTCGTGGCGGCGCCGCTGCATCCGGCGAGCAGCAGCGCGGTCAGGGCGCCGGCGGCAATGAGCTGAACCTTCATGGCAGACCTCCAAAGGTCGATCGCGGTCGGATCGATATGCCCATTGGAGCGGGGGAAGGACGCTTTGGTTCCCTGGGCTTCGGTGTCGATTCGGTCACGGGCCGGCCATCAGGACAGAATGTGGGGATGAGCCCCAAGCCCTCCGCCAGCCAGATCCGCGAGATCAACGACAGCATCCGCTATGCGATGTGGTCGGTGTTCAAGGTCACGTCCCCTCTGCCTGAGGACCGTGCCAAGGTCGCAGCCGAGGTTGAAGCGCTGTTCGCCGAGGTCGCCGGGCACGGTGTCGTGGTGCGAGGGGTCTACGACGTGGCGGGGCTCCGGGGTGATGCGGACTTCATGATCTGGTGGCACGCCGAGGACATCCGCACCGTGCAGTCGGCATACCACCGCTTCCGCCGCACTGAGCTGGGTGCCCACCTGGAGCCGGTGTGGTCCGTGGTCGCGCTGCACCGTCCGGCGGAGTTCAACAAGGGGCACATCCCGGCCTTCATGGCCGACGAGAACCCCAAGGACTTCATCTGCGTCTACCCGTTCGTACGTTCCTTCGAGTGGTACCTCCTGGACGACGTGGAGCGCCGCGCTCTCCTGTCGGAGCATGGGCAGATGGCGCGGGGCTACCCAGACGTGCGCGCTAACACCATCTCGTCGTTCGCCCTGGGGGACTACGAGTGGATCCTGGCCTTCGAGGCTGAGGACCTGTCCCGCATCGTCGACCTCATGCGACACCTGCGTGGCTCCGAGACCCGCCGGCATGTCCGCGAAGAGGTGCCGTTCTACACCGGCCCGCGGGTCGAGGTTGCGGCGCTGGTCGACTCCCTGCCCTGAGCACACCGCGGCTCTATCAGGGTCGCTTGGCGCCGAGGGGCTCTTGTAGTCATGTCGGCGGGCTGCAGCCCGCCGATAATCTCGCTCAAGATCGAGACGCCACACCGGTCGGGTCGATAGGTTCAGGATGCCGGGCCGTACGTCCCGGGCGTCAGACCTCCGAGAGGATCCAGGGATGCAGCGTCGACTGCTCATCATGGGCGCCGCAGGGCGCGACTTTCACAACTTCAACGTGGCCTATCGGGAAGATCCCCATGTCACGGTTGTTGCCTTCACCGCGACTCAGATCCCGTTCATCGACGACCGGACCTACCCGGCCAGCCTCGCCGGCGAGCGTTATCCGGATGGCATCCCGATTCACGACGAGAGCATGCTCAACCAGCTGATCAAGGAGCAGGAGATTGACGACGTCATCTTCAGCTACTCGGACGTCAGCCATGCGTACGTGATGCACAAGGCCAGCCAGGTGCTGGCCGCCGGCGCGAACTTCGTCCTGCTCGGGCCGCGCGAGACGATGCTGACGTCGACCGTCCCCGTGGTAGCCGTCTGCGCCGTCCGCACCGGTTCGGGCAAGACCCAGACGACGCGAGCGATCGCCGAGACGCTGAAGGCGGCAGGCAAGCGCGTCGCGGCGGTCCGGCACCCAATGCCGTACGGGAACCTCGAGGCGCAGCGCGTGCAGCGGTACGCGACCCTCGAAGACCTCGACCGGCACAAGACGACGATCGAGGAGCGCGAGGAGTACGAGCCGCACATCATGGCCGGCACGATCATCTACGCGGGCGTCGACTACGGCCAGATCCTCGAGCAGGCGCAAGCCGAATGCGACGTGCTGCTCTGGGATGGCGGGAACAACGACCTGCCGTTCTACCGGCCGGACATCCACATCGTGGTGGCAGACCCGCTCCGCGCCGGCCACGAGACGAGCTACTACCCGGGCGAGGCCAACCTCCGGATGGCCGACGTGATCGTGATCAACAAGATGGACTCCGCTTCGGCCGAACAGGTCACGGCATTGATGGACACGATCCATCAGGTGAACCCTGAGGCGACGGTCATCAAGGCGAACAGCCGCGTGACCATGGACGATCCAGACGCCATTAAAGGAAAGCGCGTCCTCGTGATCGAGGACGGCCCGACACTGACCCATGGCGAGATGAAGTTCGGTGCCGGGGTCGTCGCCGCCCGGGCACATGGAGCGGCCGAGATCGTCGACCCGCGACCCTGGGCGACTGGCACGATCGCAGAGACGTTCCGCAAGTACGACGTCGGACCGGTCCTGCCGGCCATGGGTTATTCGGAAGGCCAACTCGCCGAGATGGAGGAGATCATCGACGCGGCGGATGTCGACGTCGTCGTCATCGGGACGCCGATCGACCTCCGCCGGGTGATCGACATCCGCAAGCCCGCGTTCCGCGTTCAGTACGACCTGGAGGTGCTCCCGGGCTCACCGAGCTTGCTCGACGTGCTCACGCCAATCCTGACTTGATCCCGGGTGCGGCCGGCTCACGACTCGAGGAGCTTGAGGGATATCGAGTTGATGCAGTACCGCTGGTCGGTCGGGACGTCATAGCCCTCGCCCTCGAACACGTGCCCGAGGTGTGATCCGCAGCTGGCACAACGGACTTCGACCCGTTTGGTGCCCATGCTGTGATCCTCGATGTAGTCGACGCGGTCCTGCGCAAGAGGTGCGTAGAAGGAGGGCCAGCCGCAGTGGCTGTCGAACTTGGTGTCACTGCGGAACAGCTCGGTGTCGCACGCCCGGCAGGAGTACACGCCCTGGGTCTTGGTGTCGGTGTACTCGCCGACGCCAGGCCGTTCCGTTCCGGCCTGCCGAAGCACCTCATACTCCGCGGGGGTGAGCTGCTCGCGCCACTGCTCGTCGGTCTTGGTCACGGGATAGCTGCGGCCGTCGTTCATGGGGGTCCTCCTACGCAGGGCTGATAACCACTTCACGACCTACACAACAACGCGCCCCGCCGAAAACGTTCCCGGCGGGGCGCTGTAGTGGAGGCGTTCAGTCGTTCCGGCGTTGGCCTTCCGTCAGGTCAGCCGATGCCACCCCGGATCGCGAGCCGCACGACCTGGGGGTCGTGGTCGGAGTCCTGGTCCCAGAACTCCGAGTTGGTGTGCACGATGTCGTAGTCGTACGCCGGGTACATGGCGCCGGGGGGAGCTTTCGTCAGGGCCTGGCTGATCAGGATCTGGTCGAGCACCTGGCTGTTGCCCTCGTAGACGTAGGAGTAACGCTCCTTCACCGGCAACGTACGCGGCAGGTCAACGATCGCCTTGCTGCCGGAGCCGACCATGATGTCGACCGTCTGGCTGAACTCGAAGTCGTTGATGTCACCGAGCACCACCACGTTGGCGCCTGCATCGGCTGCGAGCAGCTGGTCGAGGAAGGTCCGGACCTCCTGGGCCTGCAGATGACGGTCGTCCTCCGAGAAGCGAACCGGCTGCTGCCACCTGCCGAACAGCGGGTCGTCACCACCCTTGGAGGAGAAGTGGTTGGCGATCACGAAGACCGTCTTGCCACGGAAGGTGAACTCGCCGGCCAGGGGCTTGCGGGAGTCCGTCCACGCCTCATTGGTGGGCGTGATCCGTCCGGGGTTCAGGGCCAGGTGTGGTTTGCCGTCGATGATCGTCAGGCTCTCGGCCGTGGTCGCGTCGCCTGCGGGAGCAGTCACGAACCCGACCTCGCGGTCGGCACGGTAGAAGAAGACCTGGCGGATGTTGGCGCCGGGCGCCCCACCGTCCTTCAGATCCTGGGGGTTAACCCAGCGCGCGGTGTACGCCGGGCCACCCGCGGCCGTGATCGCGGCGATCAGCTTGTCGCTGGTCATGGTCGAGTCGACCGTGCCGTCTTTCGCGGCTCCGCTGTTGTCCTGGATCTCCTCCAGCGCCAGGATGTCCGGGCTCTTCAGGTTGTTGACGACCTGACCGGCCAGACGGTCGAACTTGATCTGAGCATCGCCGGGCGCGAGGTTCTCGACGTTGAAGGTCGACACTGCCAGCTGGTTGTTGGACTGACGTTTGGTGATCTCGCGCTGGAGTCCGCCGAGGGTGAGCATCGGCGTCGCCGTCACCTCGAGCTTGGGGTTGTTGTACGAGTAGTCGATGACGCCGACCGTGTTTCCGGCGATGGAGTCGCCCACACTGGCCTTCGGCATCGCACCCCACGGCAGAAGTGCGTCGTCGAGCTGCACCCGCATCGCGTTCGGGTGGTCGTAGCCGGAGTAGAGGACCCCGCCACGAGGGGTGGTTGTCGCGTCGACGTTCTGGCCGGGCACGACGGTCATCTCGCCGAACGACTTGGTGACGCCGACGACCTTGGCGTCGCGAACCGCTGCAAGCATCCCCTCAAGGGACTCGTAGAAGTCGATCGCGTCGGTCTCCGGGCGGAAGGGCACATTCTCGTACTCGACGTTCCAGGGCTGGCCCTCCTCGATCACCTGTTGCGGCGCGATCCGGTCGACGCCGAGAACGACAGGTTTCGGCAGGGCGTTGTCAGAGGAGATAACGGTCACTGTCGGACCGGTCAGCTCGGTGGTGGTCAGGTTGGCGCCTTTGCCGGGGCGGTACTCGGAGATCGAGCCGGCCACGCTCACGTTGTCGCCAACGGCGACCGTGATGACGGCGTTGCCGGAGTATACGTACAGGCCCTCGCTGGTGGCGTTATCGGCATCGGGAGTGCTGCTCTGGATCCAGTAGCCGTTGCGGCCGACGACGGTCACGACTCCGAGAACACCGGCGACCATCTTCCCGTTCAATGGCGAAATGTGGCTCGTACCCTGGATCTGCTCGATCGTCGCGATCTCGGGGGCGGGCGGGATGACCTTGCAGGACGGCTTGTCGACGGTGCTGTTCTCAGGCGACGGCTCGGTGGCGCGGAAGTCTGTCGCGTTGTTGTCGGTGTCGACGCAGGGGGCATTTCGGGTGGCCGAGGTGGTTTTGCTGAGGCCCGGGGCGGGGCTCCCCTCGAAGGTGGTCGCGGTGGTGCCGTAGCCGACCCGGTCGACGACGGTGCCGGCCTGAACCAGGTCTATCCGTCCGGCGGTGCTGCCCATCGCCACCGTGGCGGTCGCGTCGGGCGTGGGCAACGGGGTTGCGGAGAGGTTGGTGCCTGAGCCCATCTGCACGAGGTAGGTGTGATGGGCTGCCACCGCGCCGGTCAGCGTCGCGGTGTTGCCGGAAGCAGGGATGGGGTTTGTGGTTGTTGCGGAGAAGTACTGGACGACCCAGCCGGTGACGTCCACGGCTGCGTCGGAGCGGTTGTACAGCTCGACGAAGTCGTTCTTCCAGACGGCACCGCTGTTGCCGCCGCCGCCATAGACCTCGGAGACCACGACACTGGCGGAGACTGCCTGTGCTGGCAGCGCGGTGAGCATCACACCGCTCACGGCAAGAACAGGTGCGATGACAGCAGCACACGCTCGGAGATTGAATGCCGACATTGGTTGCCTTTCAAGGAAAGGGTGAGGTGGGGGGTCTCCCCGCCGTGACCATATGCCCCGTTTGTGGCGTTGGGGGTGGATTGGGTGATATTTCATACGAACCCTTGACCAACGACCCGTCATCGGGGCGCGGCTAGGCTTCCGAGCATGGCGAGCGCCGCGACAGTCATTCAGGTCCCCGGACCTCACAGTGTCGTGCGTGACGTGCGAATCTCGAGCCCGGACCGGGTGATGTGGCCAGCCACCAGTGACACCGCCGAGATCACCAAGCTGCAGCTCGCTGAATACACCGTGGCCGTCGCCGAGCCGATGATGCGAGCACTGGGGGACCGGCCGGTCACGCTGCAGCGCTTTCCCGACGGGATCGAGGGGGAGGAGTTCTTCAGCAAGAACCCTCCCAAGGGAGTGCCGGCGTGGGCGCGGTCGGTGATGTGCACCTACCCGTCCGCTCGAAAGCACCCACAGCTGGTCATCGACGAGATCGCCACCGCAGTCTGGGCCGTGCAGATGAACACGGTGACGTTCCATCCGTGGCCGGTCCGCAGCGCCGACAACGACAACCCCGACGAGCTGCGTATCGACCTCGACCCGCAGCCGGGCACGGGCTTCGCGGACGCCGTGCGGGCCGCATACGTCCTGAAGGACCTGCTCGAGGAGATCGGGCTCACCGGCTGGGCCAAGACGTCCGGCAACCGCGGGGTGCACGTGTACGCCCGGATCAGGCCCACGCATGAGTTCCTGGACGTGCGCCACGGGGTCATCGGGATCGCTCGCGAGCTCGAACGTCGTATGCCGGACGAGGTCACCACGGCGTGGTGGAAGGAAGAGCGTGGCCGTAAGGTCTTCGTCGACTTCAACCAGGCCAACCGTGATCGCACCATCGCCTCGGCCTACAGCCCTCGGCCGCTGCCGGGTGCGCCAGTGTCGATGCCCGTCCCGTGGGGGCAGCTCGGGGAGGTGTCAGCCAGGGACTTCACGCTGAGCACAGTCCCAGGCATCCTGGCCAAGCACGGCGACGCGTGGTCGGGGATCGATGACGCTGTCGGCGACGTCTCCCGTGCGACTGCGCTATGGGACAGGGACGTCAGAGAGCGGGGGTTGGGCGAGCTGCCGTTTCCGCCGGAGTACCCGAAGATGCCGGGCGAGCCATTGCGGGTCCAGCCGAGCCGCAAACGTGCTCAGAATGGCGAGATTCGCTGATACCGGCGTCATCTGTCCGGGTTCTGTCAGGTGTTGCGGCTGTCCTCCACCCAGTCCGCGGCCGCAAGCAACGCGCGAGCGACCGATCGTGCCTGCAACGGCGTGAGGAACTCCTCATGGTCGGCAGAAACAAACACGCCGACGTCTCCGTGCTCGTTCTTCATGGCAGCCACATCGGCCGAGAAAGAACCTTCGCCGCGCAGGGGTGGCCAGTGCGGCCCGTAGTGTCTGATCGGTTCGGTTTCCTCGCCGGGATGCTCGGAGTAGCACCAGCTCGGGCAGGTTGTGGAGGTCATGCCCTCAGTCTGCCCCTTCCGGAGTCTCACGGGAACAACAGATCGGGCACAGGGACCGCGCTCTCGGTTGTCATCGTGGCGTGACCGTCACGGCCGCGCGGCGAGAAAGGCCATCCGAGCCGAAAACGTGCTCAGAATGGCGGTGTCCAGTGACCCGGAGATCGAGTTCTTTACCAACTGCATACCTTGGTCTTGACCAAATGCATACTTTCGGGGTGAACTAGGGGTTAGGACCGGTTCCGCCTCACCCCCCCGACGGCGCCCCGGTCCAGGCCCTGGTCGGTGATTTTCCCCGGCCGGGGCCGACTTGTCTGCCCGACTACTGCAGGGTGTGGCCTATGCCGTGGCTTCGACGTCGGCCTCGGCTTCGGACCAGGCGTAGAACTCCGTCAACTGCTCGGTGACGCGTTCGCGGTCGCCGTCTGGGGGCTGGATCAGTCGTAACGCCTCACCGACGTGCTCGGTGACGGTCATGCCTGCTGGCGCCGCGTCGGGCAAGATCGTGCTCATGATCCGTTCTCCTTCGGTGAGGCGAACTCGGTACATGCTCCTGCCACCGCTCATGGGGCGACAAGGTTGTTCACCTTGTCTAGACCTATTTCCCGACAATTGCCATATAGCCAGACCTATGGTGCGTCAGGAGACTACGTCAACTGGTGAAAGCTCGTGGGACGGGAACGGGCAGACCCCACAGGCCTGAATGGGTGATCCCCTCAGCGTTGGAGCACGCCCTCGAGGTCGTAGGCGATGGGACGGTCGACCTGGGCCGCGGCGCAGGACTCCGGGTCGCGGTCGGGGCGCCAGCGCAAGAAGGTCACCGAGTGGCGAAAACGTGAACCCTCCATCTGGTCGAACTTGACCTCGACCACGCGCTCCGGGCGCAGCCTGACGAAGCTCATGTCCTTGTTGCTGCTGAACCGCGAGCGCTCGGTTGATCCCCGGACCGCATCTCCCTGGTCGTCGGTCACCACGAGCGGTGCCAGTTCATCGACCAGCGCGAGGCGGCGCACGTCGGTGAAGGCCGAGATCCCGCCGACGTTATAGAGGGTTCCGAGTTCGTCATACAGACCAAGGAGCAGTGAGCCAACACCGTTGCCAGACTTGTGGATTCGGTAGCCCACGACCACTGTTTCGGCCGTTCTGGAGTGCTTGATCTTGAGCATCACGCGTCTGCCCTGCTGGTAGGGCGCCGCGAGATCCTTGGCCACGACGCCGTCGAGACCGGCACCCTCGAACCGCTCGAACCAGTCCTGGGCGAGGACGGCGTCGGTGGTGGTCCGGGTCAGGTGCACGGGTGCGTCGGGCTGAATGGCTGACAGCACAGACTCCAGCCGCTCGCGGCGCAGGCCGAACGGCAGTGGGGTCAGGTCCTCGTCGCCGAGGGCCAGGATATCGAAGCAGACCAGCTCAGCGGGAGTCTCCCGCGCGAGCCTCTGGACGCGGGAGTCTGCTGGGTGAATGCGCTGGGACAGGCTCTCCCAGTCGAGGCGCTCTGCTCCCGGAAGACCTTTGCGGAGAACGATTTCGGCGTCGATGGCGCATCTCTGCGGCAGATGCTCGAGGACCGCTGCGACCAGCTCCGGGAAGTACCGTGTCAGGGGTTTGGAGCCGCGGCTGGCTAGCTGCACCTCGTCGCCGTCGCGCAGCACGATGCACCGGAAGCCGTCCCACTTCGGCTCATAGGACAGCCCTCCTGCGACGGAGTCATGCGCCGGCACACTGGGGACGGCCTTGGCCAGCATGGGCGTGACCGGGAGAGTGATAGGTAGGTCCACGTCTGCATTGTGAACCTGCGACGATGCCTACGTGTCGTCACAACGTCAGTTCCAACGCACGAGTCTCGTGGTGGCCGCGGCTGCAGGCACCGCGGCGGCTGCCCTGTCGGCGGTCGGATCCGTCGGTTTGGCAACGTATCTCGCACGCAGGGTGCTGACTCCTGACCGGCTCAAGCCGGACGACATCGAGATACTGGCAGTCCACGAAGACAGCGTGACCCTGCGGCTGACCTCCGAGTCAGCCCAGCCCGGCCGGTACGGGCTCTGGCTTGAGGGCGGCCACGGCCACGCCAGGGTGGGCGCGGTGCTCGAGATCGATGAGGGGGCCAGGTTCGTCCGGCGGGTGCTCGAGGGCGTGGACGCCGGCGAGCTTCGCGTCGGTCCCGCGCGGTGGAACCAGTACTACTTCGGGGGTGCCCCTGCGGATGCATTGGGACTGCCGTCCCGTGACGTGGAGATCGCCGCAGAGATCGGGTCCCTGGCAGCGTGGGAGGTTCCGGCAGCGGACATCACGACAGGCCGCTGGGCGATTCTCGTCCACGGCAGGGGCGCCCGGCGTGAGGAGTGCCTGAGGGCTGTCCCGGTGCTTCACGAGCTCGGCTACACGGCCCTGATTCCCCTGTACCGCAACGACATCGGCGCGCCGCCCAGTTCGGACGGCAGATACAGCCTGGGGCTTTCGGAGTGGCGAGATCTCGAGGATGCACTGCTGTATGCCGTCGGCGAGGGCGCACGGGAGATCGTTCTGTTCGGGTGGTCCATGGGCGCTGCCATCATCCTGCAGACCCTTGACCGCTCATGGCTCGCGGACCACGTCACGGCCGTGGTCCTGGACGCGCCGGTCATCGACTGGGCCGACGTGCTGCGTCACCACGGTGGGTTGAACAAGATCCCCGGCCCGATCGAGAGCCTGAGCCGCGCTTTGATCGGCCGTCGATGGGCACGCCGCCTGGTGGGGGTGCACGAGCCTCTCGACGTAGCCCTGACCAACTGGGAGCACCGCGCCGACGAGCTGAAACACCGCACCCTGCTCATCCACTCGGTGGACGACGAGTTCGTTCCCGTGGGGCCGTCGGTTTCCCTGGCCGCCAAACGCCCTGACCTGGTGCGCTTCGAGCCATGGCGCGAGGCGCGGCATACGAAGGAGTGGAATGTTGACCCCGAGCGATGGGACGCCGTCGTCCGGGACTTCCTCACCGGCTAGGTCCGCGACCAGCGCCCGAGGATCGTTCCCTGAGACTCAATCAGTAGTCGTGGCAACAGGTTCAGCGCCACAGAGTCGCCAGCGGTGATCCGAGGGTGGTCCCCGGCGACCAGCGTCGGAGCCAGGGTCAGACAGAGCTCGTCGAGCCGACCCGCGGCTGTGAGGTCACCCATGAGGTGAGGACCGCCCTCGCACAGGACCCGACGCAGCCCTCGCTCAGCCAGGGCGTCCAGCGCTGCCGGTAGGTCGACGCTCTCGTCTCCCTCGACGATGACGTTCGACTCGCCCAGCGTCCCCCGGGCGAGGTCGATCGCCTCATCGCCCGCCCGGGTGCAGGTGAACAACAGGATCTCGCCGGAGTTCTCGCGGGCCTGGCTCAGTCGGGGCGGGATGTCGGCAGAGCGGCTCACGACCGCAGTCGTCGGATGCGCCGGTCGACCCGCGCGTTGTCCCAGCCACGGCGCCCGGACCGTGGCTCGGCGGTAGCCCTCGATGCGAGCCGTTCCTGCACCAACCAGGATCACGTCGGACAACGCCCTCAGCAGTGCGTACACGTCTCGATCCGCACCGGTGTTGAGGGAGCCGGACCGCCCGTCGCCGCCGGTTGCGGCGCCGTCCAGCGACGAGATGAAGTTGGCCCTGACCCAGGTCTGTGAGCCGGTGGGCTCTGGGTAGGCATAGGCCAGTGCCAACGCCTCGGAGTCCATCGTCCCCTCGTGGCCGGGGGCCCAACGGCCAAGGTCGTCCAGGGCCAGGAGCACGCGCATGGGCGCCATCCTTCCACCCAGACGTCTCTGTCGCCCGCCAAAAGGTCGCGCCCAGGACGGTGTGATGCAACCATCGTCCTCATGGCCAAGAGCAAGAAGAAGGCGAAGAACATGTCAGGCAAGGCGGACCGGTCAGGGTCCTTCACGCAAGCGCTGGCGGCTGGCAACGGCTTTGTGCTGGCGGACCGTGACCCGCGTTCGACGCCGGACTACAAGGGGGACAAGGCGGCCGGCGCCGAGTTCCTGGCCGAGACGGTCCGTGAGCTTGGTGACCTGCAAGAGCGGCTGTATGCCGAGTCCAGGGTCGGCGGCACAAGAGCGCTGCTGCTGGTGGTGCAGGGGATGGACACCTCGGGCAAAGGCGGCATCATGCGTCACGTCGTGGGCTCGGTCGATCCCCAGGGCGTGAGCTACACCGCGTTCAAGGCACCGACCATGGAGGAACAAGCGCACCCCTTCCTCTGGCGGATCCGCAACGCCTTGCCGCGCCCGGGCCAGATCGGTGTCTTCGACCGTTCGCACTACGAGGACGTCCTGATCGCACGAGTCCGCAACCTGGTTCCGCCCGCAACCTGGGGCCGTCGCTATGGGCAGATCAACACCTTCGAGCACTCCGTGACCCAGGCTGGAACCACCATCGTCAAGGTCATGCTGCACATCTCCCGCGACGAGCAGAAGGCGCGTCTGAGCGAGCGTCTCGATCGTCCGGACAAGCACTGGAAGTACAATCCGGCCGACGTGGACGAACGCGCGCTGTGGCCGGCGTACCAGGAGGCCTACCAGGTGGCCATCGAGAAGTGCTCGACCGAAGACGCCCCCTGGTTCGTCATCCCGGCGGACCGCAAGTGGTACGCCCGTCTGGCGGTCCAGCAGCTGGTGGTTGAGCACCTGCGAGTGATGGCGCCGCAGTGGCCACCCGCGGCCTTTGACGTCGAAGCTGAGAAGGCGCGGCTGGCTGCGACCTAGGCCTCAACGATCTGGAGTCCCTCGAGCGGCGGCTTGCGCTTTCGCACCCTGACGGCCGGCACTTTGGTGGCCGGGGGCTGGGCGTCGGGAACTGATTCGAGCACCACGATGGACCGGCCGACGACCGACTGCGTCGTTGCGGCACGCCAGTCCCGCGGATAGTCGCTGGGCGGACCGTCCTCGGTGGTGTCCAGTCTGATCCGCCACGTGGTGCCGTAACGCTTGGGCGGTAGCACGAAGTCGACGGGGTCGCTGTGGGCGTTGAACAGCATCAGGAAGTCCGAGTCGACGATGCGTTCCCCGTGGATATCAGGCTCACGGATGGCCTGGCCGTTCAGGAAGACCATGAGGGTGCGGGCATAGCCGTTGCGCCAGTCGAGCTCGTCCATCTCAGCGCCACCCGAGGAAAACCACTCGATGTCTCCGAGAGCGCTCTTTCCGCCGTGGGCGGCGTCGCCGGCGAAGAAGCGGCGGCGACGGAATACGTTGTGCTTCTTGCGCAGTGCGACCACCGCGCTGGTGAAGGCGAGCAGGTCGCTCTCACTCTCTGCAAGCGCCCAGTCGATCCAGGCCAGGTCGTTGTCCTGGCAGTAGACGTTGTTGTTACCGCGCTGGGTCCTGCCGATCTCGTCGCCATGGGCGATCATCGGGACGCCCTGGCTGAGCAGCAGGGTGGTCAGGAAGTTGCGCTGCTGTTGCCGACGCAGCGTGTTGATGGCCACGTCTTTTGTCTCGCCCTCGACCCCGCAGTTCCAGGACCGGTTGTGGTTCTCGCCGTCCTTCCCGTCTTCGCCGTTGGCGTCGTTGTGCTTGTCGTTGTATGAGACGAGGTCGCGCAAGGTGAAACCGTCGTGGGCGATCACGAAGTTGATCGAGGCGATCGGGCGTCTGGCCGAATGCGCATAGAGATCGCTGGATCCGGTGAGCCGAGAAGCGAACTCGCCCAGCGAGGCAGCCTCACCGCGCCAGAAGTCGCGCACCGTGTCGCGGAACTTGCCGTTCCACTCGGTCCATAGAGGTGGGAAGTTGCCGACCTGGTATCCGCCGTCGCCGAGGTCCCAGGGCTCGGCGATGAGCTTGACCTGAGAGATCACCGGATCTTGCTGGATGATGTCGAAGAACGCCGAGAGCCGGTCCACCTCATGGAACTGGCGGGCCAGAGTCGCCGCCAGGTCGAAGCGGAACCCGTCGACATGCATCTCGGTGACCCAGTAGCGCAGCGAGTCCATGATCAGCTGCAGGACATGGGGGTTGCGCATCAGCAGGCTGTTGCCGGTGCCCGTCGTGTCGTAGTATTTCGACTTGTCGTCGTCGACGAGACGGTAGTAGGAGGCGTTGTCGATGCCGCGGAAGGCGATGGTCGGGCCGTTCTCGTTGCCCTCTGCGGTGTGGTTGTAGACCACGTCGAGAATCACCTCGATGTGGGCTTCGTGCAGCGCCTTCACCATGGCCTTGAACTCGGTGACCTGCTGTCCGCGGGACCCGGTTGCGGCATAGGCCGCATGCGGAGCCAGGAAGCCGATGGTGTTGTAGCCCCAGTAGTTCGTCTTTCCCTGGGCCTGAAGTGTCGCGTCCTGGACGAACTGGTGCACCGGCATCAGCTCGATGGCAGTCACGCCGAGGCTGACCAGGTGGTCGATGATCGACTGGTGGGCGATCGCGGCGTAGGTCCCACGGATGGCCTCGGGGACGTCGGGGTGGGTCATCGTCAGGCCCCTGACGTGAGCCTCGTAGATGATGCTGTCGTGATACTCGTGACGTGGCGGGCGGTCGTGGCCCCAGTCAAAGAACGGGTTGATGACAACGGACAGCATGGTGTGGCCCAGTGAGTCCGCGTCATTGAACGTCGCGCGGTCCTTGAGATGGTAGGAGTAGAGAGAGTCGTCGCCGTCGATCTGGCCGTCGATGGCCTTGGCATAGGGGTCCAGCAACAGCTTTGCGGGGTTGCACCGATGACCGTTGGCGATGTCGAACGGGCCGTGAACCCGGAAGCCATAGCGCTGGCCAGGCTCGATCGCCGGGATGAAGCCGTGCCACACATGCCCGTCCACCTCGGTCAGCTCGACCCGCGTCTCGGTGCCATCGTCCGCAATCAGGCAGACCTCGACTTTTTCGGCAACCTCGGAGAACAGCGCGAAGTTGACTCCTTGGCCGTTGAACCGTGCCCCGAGAGGGTAGGGATGGCCGGGCCAGATGGTCATGTAGTCCTTATGCAGTCGCGAGTCGTCCCTGTGTGAACACCTATTCTGTCCTGTTTAGTCTGACTCAGGACACCACCGGAGGGTCAGGCCGGAAACGCCCGCTCGATCACCCTCTCGGCCGACGCTTCGACCAGATCGCCAGGCAGGGTGCCGAACGTGTGCCCGTGGGACCCGCCGAGACGGCTCGCGATGAATGCCTCCGAGACGTATGACGGTGCGAAACGGGTCAGAAGGCAGGCCTGCAGGGTGGTGGCGAGCTGTTCGACCAACGCCCGGGCGCCAGACTGCGCGGCCGTGGGACCGGAGGAACCAGCAGCGTTCTGCAGGGCCGCAACCGCGCTCGTGACCGCAGTATCGAGCCGGTGGTCAGCTCCGCGAGCGAGCTGGAGCTCAGCAGTGAAGGCCGCCGCCGACTCTGGCTCGCGGGTCAGCGCCCGCAGGACGTCAAGGGCCACGACGTTGCCGGAGCCCTCCCAGACGGAGTTCACGGGGGCTTCGCGATACAGCCGGGCAAGTCCGTTCTCCTCGACGATGCCGTTGCCACCCAGGCATTCCAGCGCCTCGGCCACCATCGGTGCCGTGCGCTTGCAGACCCAGTACTTGCCGACCGCGACCGCCAGACGGGAGAACGCGGTATCGCCCTGGTCGACCGCCGCAGCCAGCCGCAGGCCCAGTGTGGTGGCCGCCTCGGACTCAAGGGCCAGGTCCATCAGGACGTTGCGCATCAACGGCTGGTCGACCAGCGCGCTGCCGAAGGCCACGCGATGACGGGTGTGATGGATACCGCGGACGAGAGCCTGGCGCATCGTCGCCGAGGAGCCCAGGACGCAGTCGAGCCGGGTCGCGGCGACCATGTCCAGGATGGTGCGGATCCCACGGCCCTCCTCGCCGAGCCGAACGCCCCAGGTGGTGTCCAGCTCGATCTCGGCCGAGGCGTTGGACCGGTTGCCCAGCTTGTCCTTGAGCCGCTGCACCTCGAAGGTGTTGCGGGTTCCGTCATCCAGGATGCGGGGAACCACGAAGCAGGTCGGCCCGGCCGGAGCCTGTCCGAGGATCAGGAACATGTCGCTCATCGGCGCGGAGCAGAACCACTTGTGCCCGGTGAGCTGGTAGGTCTGCCCTCCCGCGACCGGACCATCTGGCACAGCCACGGCCACGGTCGTGTTGCTGCGCAGGTCCGAGCCGCCCTGCTTCTCGGTCATGCCCATCCCTGCGATGGCTCCGCTCTTGGCCGCGTTGGGCCGCAGCCCGAAGTCGTATTCGCGGGAGGCGAGCAGGGGAGTCCAGATGCCGGAGAGGTCGACGTTGGACTGGAGGGCGGGGACTGCGGCATATGACATGGACACCGGGCACATGTGGCCCGCCTCGACCTGCGACCAGGCGACGAAACCGACTGCACGGCGGACGTGGGCACCAGTGCCGGCCCGCCTGGTCCACGGCTCGGCGGTCAGGCCGTTGGACACCGCAGTGGACATCAGCAGGTGCCAGGCCGGGTGGTAGTCCACCTCGTCGATCCTGTCGCCTTGCGGAGAATGCGTCTGCAGGACAGGGAGGTTGCGATCTGCCTGGTCCCCCCAGGCCTGCGCCTCGACACCTCCAGCCAGATCGCCCAGCGCCTTGAGCCCGACCAGGTCCTGCTCGTTGCCCCAGCGCTCCAGGCCCTCGAACAGGGCGGGATCGGCCGAGACGACGTTGTACCCGCTCAGCGGCGGGGACTGGTTGGTGACCTCATGGGTGCTCACCCCAGTTACCGTAGACGGGTGACATCAGCCGCGGACCCCCATCAGGCCGGATCCGCCGGGCAGACTCGTCGATGAGCCCAAGAGCGCGCATTCGCGCCCAGGTGTCACGGGTGCCCGGAGCACTGTCGCTGACCCGGCTCCTGCTCGAGACCATCCGTATCTGCATGCGGTACCGCGTGACCGGCCTCGCTTCAGAGGCCGGGTTCTTCGCACTTCTGTCATTGCCGCCACTGGTTCTGGGACTGATCGGCGGCGTTGGCTACGTCGGCCCCTTGCTCCGCCCGGGCACGGTGCACCAGGTCACGACGGCCATCGAGCAGTACGCGTCGCGGTTCCTCACCGATCAGAGCGTTGACACGGTGATCGTCCCCACCATGAACGATGTGCTGAACAACGGGCGCTTCGAAATCATCTCCTTGGGATTCCTGTTCTCCCTGTGGTCCGGATCACGGGCACTGAACGTCTTCGTCGACACGATCTCGATCATGTACGGGCAAAGCGGCGTGCGCGGGATCGTGCGGACGCGCACGTTGAGCTTCCTGCTCTATCTACTGGCACTGGTCGTCGGAGTGATCGTGATCCCGCTGGTTCTGATTGGTCCGTCACTGTTGTCTGAGCTGCTGCCGGACCGCGTGAGCTTCCTGCGGTTCCTCTACTGGCCCGTTGTCGTCACGGTCGCGCTGGCCAGCCTCACGTCGCTCTTCCACATCAGCACGCCGAGACGGTCTCCCTGGCGTCGGGACGTGCCCGGCGGGGTCTTGACGCTGCTCATCTGGCTCCTGACGTCGTTCTTCCTGCGCCGGTCCCTGAGCGCAACCGTGGGTGGCACCTCGATCTATGGACCGCTCGCCGCACCGATCGTTGTCCTGATCTGGCTGTACGCCGTGGCGCTCGCCATCCTCATCGGGGCTGCCCTCAACGCCGCTAGCCGCCGGCTGTGGGCGGTCGAGGAGCGGCTGAGCTCGAGGGCGCGCTTGGTCATCTGGCTCAAGGGCGAGGCGGTCCGGCGGCGCGAACCGGCCCACGAACGGCCGTTGACTCCGGTTCGAGAGACGGAGGACAAGTCCCTTCGGTGAGGCCGGTTGGACTCCGATCCGTTGAATCGACTAATGTCTGGACGCACGCACAGCGGGGTATTTTGTCGCTGTCGTCCCGCGGACATAGCTCAGTTGGTAGAGCGCAACCTTGCCAAGGTTGAGGTCGCCGGTTCGAGCCCGGTTGTCCGCTCGAAGGCTTCATGCCTTCACCTCAGACCCTTTCGGATCCTGGGTGAAGGCATGACGTCAGTCACGGTGGAGTGGCCGAGAGGCGAGGCAACGGCCTGCAAAGCCGTCTACACGGGTTCAAATCCCGTCTCCACCTCGGGTCACCACATGAATGGGCGGTTGGCGCAGCGGTAGCGCGCTTCCCTGACACGGAAGAGGTCGCTGGTTCGATCCCAGTACCGCCCACCAGAACGAAAAGGCCCCTGACCTGCGGAAACGCGGTCGGGGGTTTCTTCGTTCCCCGGGGCCCCGATCAGAGGCGGTCCTCTAGACAACTGACAGCCATCTCGTCTTGTTGTGGGTCGTGATCATACGAATCCTGCGGTTCGCTGGAGTGGCAGTGGCCCGGGTTTTTGAACGGCCGGTAGTCGGCGCGCAACCCGGAGTCCTCCTCGACCCTTGGGAGGCCAGCATGGGCAGCGAACCTCGTCTCGGCCCATGGCGGAAGAGGCAGCTCGAGATGGAGCGGCTAGCAGGCCTGCGAGTCAACCGGGCCAGTGTGTGTTGGTGCTCACGGTGCGGTGATGCTGTGTGGGGTAGGTACCTGGAGGACCAGATCCGCAGGGCAGAGCACTTCATCGCACAGTATGGCGACCAGTGCTGCGAGCGCCCGCTCGACGATGAGCTGTTGCAGGCCCTGGATCGGTCGCTTTCTTGGGCGCGGTGACGGTGTGTCAGGCTTCATGATCGTGGACACTCTGATCGCCGTCGTCGCTCTCCCACCCCGGGTCCTCGAAATGAAGGAACGCTAGAGGTGGCCAGGATCGAGGACTACGCCATCGTGGGGGACCTGCATACTGCTGCCCTGATCGGCACGGACGGCTCCATGGACTGGCTGTGCCTGCCGCACTTTGACTCGCCTGCCTGCTTCGCGGCCCTGCTCGACTCCCCGGCGGCTGGGCGCTGGCTGCTGGCCCCGGCATCAGGAGGAACCTGCACCACCCGTAGCTACCGACCCGGGACCCTCATCCTGGAGAGCGAGTGGGAGTCTCCCGAGGGGCGGGTCCGGGTCACGGACTTCATGCCGCCGCGGGACGAAGTCGTCGACGTGGTCCGGATCGTCGAAGGGCTCCGCGGGTCCGTGCGGATGCGCGGTGAGCTGGCTCTGCGTTTCGACTATGGCCAGGTGGTGCCGTGGGTCCGTCGGGACGAACGTGGGATCCAGGCAGTGGCCGGCCCCGACGCGGCCTACCTGGACACGCCTGCTCCCGTGCGGGGCGAGAACCTGCACACCGTCAGCGACTTCACGGTGCAGGCGGGGGATCGGGTGCCATTCGTGCTGACCTGGACGCCCAGCCACCTGCCCCGTCCCAGGTCGGTGGACCCCGAAACCGCTTTACAGGCAACCCAGGAGTTCTGGACGGAGTGGTCTGGACGAAGTCAGGTAGCAGGTCCCTACAAGGATGCGGTCCAACGCTCGCTGATCACCCTGAAAGCGCTGACCTACGCACCCACCGGTGGCATCGTCGCAGCCGCGACGACCTCCTTGCCCGAGCAGATCGGCGGCCCCCGCAACTGGGACTACCGATACTGCTGGCTGCGGGATGCGACCCTGACGCTGCAGTCCCTGCTCGCGGCCGGGTACACGGACGAGGCTGCGGCCTGGCGGGAATGGTTGCTGCGCGCGGTTGCCGGGAACCCGGCAAAGCTTCAGATCATGTACGGGATCTCCGGCAGACGCCGGTTGCCCGAGACCGAGCTGACCTGGCTGACAGGTTATGAGGGCTCCTTACCGGTGCGTACCGGCAACGCCGCCGCCGGCCAGCTCCAGCTCGACGTCTGGGGTGAGGTCCTGGACGGTCTTTCCCTGACTCGCAACGCACTCCTGACCGCACCTGACGACTCCTGGGACCTGCAGACCGCTTTGATGGAGCACCTCGAAGGGGCCTGGGACCAGCCGGACAACGGGCTGTGGGAGATTCGCGGGCCACGGCGGCACTTCACCCACTCCAAGGTCATGGCATGGGTTGCGGCCGACCGGATGGTCAAAGGAGTGCGCGGCTCCGGGCTCCCCGGACCGGTCGACCGCTGGGCCGCCCTGGCCTCAACGATCCACGCCGAGGTGATGACCCGCGGATACAACGCCGAGCTGAACACCTTCGTCCAGTCCTACGACCGCACCGATCTGGACGCGAGCCTGCTGCTCATCCCCAGAGTTGGCTTCCTGCCTCCCGATGACCCGCGGGTCATCGGCACCATCGAGGCCATCCAACGGGACCTCACGCAGGACGGTTTGGTGCTGCGTTACCGCTCGCAGAGCAGCGACGACGGACTGCCGGGCGGCGAAGGCGTCTTCCTCGCGTGCTCCTTCTGGCTCGTGGACGCCCTTCACGGCGCCGGACGAGAGGACGAGGCTGTCGCCCTTTTTGAGCGGCTCCTGAGCCTGCGCAATGATGTCGGACTCCTGAGCGAGGAATGGGACCCCGTCGCGAACCGGCAGCTGGGCAACACACCGCAGGCGTTCAGCCACTTTGCCCTCGTCAACAGCGCCCTGCAGCTGCACCAAGGCAGCGCTGGAGACAGCAACCTTGGGATCGGCGCGCCGCGCCGGGTGTCAGGATGAGGACTCTGATCTCGTCTGACCGCGTGTGGCGTTGAGCAGCCGCAGAACGGCTTCCCAGCAGCGACCAAGAAACGCGTGACAGGGTTGATGAACATGGACGACAAAGCAGCCCAGGTGGCCGATGCACTGGTGATCTTCGGGATCACCGGGGACCTGGCCCGCAAGATGACATTTCGCTCGCTGTATCGGCTGGAAGTGGCCGACCGGCTGGACTGCCCGATCATTGGTGTGGCGCTGGACGACTGGTCGGAGGATCACCTGCGTGCCTCGGTGCGCGAGGCCGTGGCGGCCGACCAGGACGTAGTGGATGAGGACGTCTTTGATCGGTTGGCAGGGCGGCTCAGCTACCTGAAGGGCGACTTCACCGATCCTGCGACCTACCAGGAACTGGCTTTGCGGTTGAAGGGCACCTCCAGGCCGCTGTTCTACCTGGAGATCCCGCCATCGCTCTTTGCTCCCGTGGTGGCCGCACTTGGCCGGGCGGGTCTCACCGAACACGCCCGGGTGATGATCGAGAAGCCCTTCGGGCATGACCTGGCCTCCGCGAGATCCCTCAACGCCGAGCTGCACGGGGTGCTGGCCGAGGATCAGATCCTGCGTATCGACCACTTCCTGGGCAAGCAGCCGGTGCTGGACATGCAGTTCCTTCGATTCGCCAACTCGATGCTCGAGCCGGTCTGGAATCGCGAACATGTGGCCGCGGTGCAGGTCACGCTGGCCGAGGACTTCGGCGTCGAGGACCGGGGTGCCTTCTACGACTCGGTGGGTGCGCTGCGCGACGTGGTCCAGAACCATCTCCTCCAGACGCTTGCCCTGATAGCGATGGAGCCCCCGGTGGGGTCCGGTCATAGTTCGCTGTGGGACAAGAAGGTCGAGGTCTTCCGGTCCATGGCCAACGTCGACCCCTCCACTACCGTCATGGGCCAGTACGACGGATACAGCGATGTTCCCGGGGTGAGGACAGCATCGGCGACCGAGACCTACGTGGCATTGCGGCTGGAGGTGGACAACTGGCGTTGGGCCGGTGTCCCTTTCTTCATTCGGGCAGGCAAGGCACTGGCCACCACGGCCACCGAGGTCAGGGTGATCTTCAAGCGTGCGCCCCGCATGGCCTTCCTCGACCAGACGCGCCACACCAACCCGAACCAGCTGGTATTCCGTGTCGAGCCGGACGCCGGGCTACGTCTCGTCATGCTGTCCAAAGGGCCGGAGGGATCGTCGCCGAGGGACGTGCACATGGACGTGGCCTTCGCCGATGAGCTCGGCAAACCTCGCACTGCCTACGAGCGCCTCATCCACGATGCCCTCTCGGGCGACCTTTCCCTGTTCACCCGGGAAGACGCCGTGGAGGAGACCTGGAGGCTCATCCAGCCGCTGCTCGACAATCCGCCAACCCCGACGAGCTACCCCCGGGGATCGTGGGGACCGCCAGCGGCTGACGCGCTCCTTGCCGGCCATCCAGCGTGGCACCTGCCCTGGCTCCCCGAACCGGGGGCGAACGGCTCCTGACCGCGAGGACCTGGGCAACAGGCCGATGCGCGGACCCACACATTGCACCCGATCAGAGGAGACAACACGATGGCGACAGAGAACCCGATGCAGCTCGGCGTGGTTGGGCTCGGACGGATGGGGGCCAACATCGCGCGCCGCCTGATCCGCGATGGCCACACCTGCGTGGTCTTCGACCTGGATCCCGGGGCTGTCATGGCGCTCGAGAAGGAGGGGGCGATCGGCGTGAGCTCGGTGGCCGACCTTGTCGGAATGCTGTCCCAGCCTCGCGCCGCCTGGGTCATGGTGCCCGCTGGCGATGCCACCGGCAAGGCCATTGCGTCACTGGCCTCCGAGATGGCGGCCGGTGACACGATTATCGACGGCGGCAACTCGTACTACCGAGACGACATGCGCCGCGCGGCCGAGCTGTCCGAGCGGGGTATCAACCTGGTCGACTGCGGGACCAGCGGTGGAGTGTGGGGGCTGGAGCGTGGCTACTCGCTGATGATCGGTGGCGATGTCGACGTCGTCGATCACCTCGGCCCGATCTTCGCGACCATTGCGCCTGGCGTGGGCGCCGCACCCCGAACCGAAGGGCGAACCGGGGATCCCGATCCGGTCGAGCACGGGTTCTTGCGCTGCGGCCCCATCGGCGCCGGGCACTTCGTGAAGATGGTCCATAACGGGATCGAGTACGGAATGATGGCCTCGCTGGCCGAAGGGCTCAACATCCTGCACAACGCCAACGCCGGCACGCGCGTCGCCGAGGCCGATGCCGAGACCGCGCCGATGGCAGAACCAGAGTTCTACCAGTTCGACATCGACACCGCGGCGGTGACCGAGGTATGGCGCCGGGGCAGTGTCATCGAGTCCTGGCTGTTGGACCTGACCGCGGCCGCCTTGCTTCGTTCGCCCGACCTGGAACAGTTCGCCGGGCGGGTGTCGGACTCCGGCGAGGGCAGGTGGACCTCGATCGCGGCGATAGAGGAGGGTGTCCCCACCCCGGTGCTCTCGAGCGCGCTGTACTCCCGTTTCGCCTCCAGGGGCCTCGGCGACTTTGCCGACAAGGCTCTCTCCGCAATGCGCAAGGGCTTCGGTGGCCACTACGAGAAGAAGTCCCCGACTGGTTGAGGTCTGGAAGCCATGGACCACCGGCGCGATGCTGCCGAACCAGGCTCACGGAACAGGGGCTTTCTGCCCTAGTGCGCGAAGCGGTTGACGTGCAACCTTGGTGTTCTCGGTGTGGATGCTCCCAGAGCGGGGACATGTGTCGCCACCGGAATGGCGAGGTGTGAGATGGATGAGTTCAGCGTGCCACCCAAGTACGTGCCAGGCCTGCAGGAGAACCTGACAGACGACGTCTTTGTCCATGCCGAGGAGACGCCCGAACGGGTCGGCTTCTCGAGACGGGTGGACGGTCGATGGGTGGAGGTCACCTACCGGGAGCTCGCCGAGCAGGTCAGCAGACTGGCCTCGGGGCTGATCGCCTCTGGCATCCAGGCGGGCGACCGGGTTGCTCTCTTCTCCGGCACCCGGTTCGAGTGGATGCTGTGCGACTTCGCGATCTGGACCGCTGGTGGCGTCACCGTTCCCGTCTATGAGACCTCCTCGGCTGAGCAGGTTGAGTGGATCCTCACCGACTCTGGGGCCGTTGCTGCAATCGTCGAGACCGAGGACCACGCCAAGACGGTCGCCCAGGCGCAAGTCAGACTGCCCGAGCTGCACGATGTATGGGTCATCGACTCCGGCGACTTCGACGATCTCGAAACGGCAGGCCAGTCCATACCCGTCGACCTGGTCACGCAACGGCGCCGCGCGGTGACCAGCGACTCCCTGGCCACGATCATCTACACCTCCGGCACCACCGGAAGGCCCAAGGGCTGCGCGATCTCCCACGCAAATCTCCTGTGCGAAGTGAACAACGTCTGTGCGGCTGAGGGCGTCACTGAACGAGTCTTCAACGCAGACACCAGGGCGCTGCACTTCTTGCCGCTCGCGCACATCCTGGCGAGGTCCATCCAACTGGCCGCCGTGCACAACCGCGTCTACTCGGCGCACACCAGCGACGTCAAGAACATCGCCGCGCAGCTGGTCGAGTTCGGGCCGACCGTTGTGCTTTCGGTGCCGCGCGTGTTCGAGAAGATCTACAACACCGCCAAGCACAAGGCGGCGGCCGAGGGTCACGGACGCATCTTCGACCTCGCCGATGCCACGGCGACGGCGTACAGCGAATCGCTTGACACTGGCGGCCCTGGACTCATGCTCAGGCTCCGACACAAGGTCTTTGACCGCCTCGTCTACACCAAGCTCCGCGCTGCGCTCGGCGGCGACGTGCGTTGGTCAGTCAGCGGTGGGGCGCCGCTGGGAGCTCGGCTCGGGCACTTCTTCCGAGGCATCGGTATCACCGTGCTGGAGGGTTATGGGCTCACCGAGACCTGTGCGGGTTTGACCTTGAACCTGCCGGACAGGCATCACGTCGGCTCGGTGGGACGCCCTGTGCCCGGGTGCTCGGTCCGTATCGCCGACGACGGTGAGGTGCTTCTCAAGGGCGGCAATGTCTTCCAGGGCTACTGGCGCAACGAAGAGGCGACACGCGAGGTCTTCGACGACGACGGTTGGTTCCGCAGCGGTGACCTCGGCCAGCTCGACGACGACGGCTACCTCACGATCACCGGCCGCAAGAAGGACATCCTCGTCACCTCCTCGGGCAAGAACGTCGCGCCGACCGTGCTCGAGGACAGGTTGCGGGCCCACTGGCTGGTCAGCCAGTGCCTGGTGGTCGGCGATGCAAGGCCGTTCATCGGCGCTCTGGTCACCATCGACATGGATGCCTTTGCGCCCTGGAAGGTGCAGGCCGGCAAGCCGGCCGAGGCCAGCGTGGCCGACCTCCGCGAGGACCCCGACCTGCTGGCCGCCATCCAAACGGCAGTAGACGACGCGAACAAGGCGGTCTCAGGCGCTGAAGCCATCAAGAAGATCCGGGTCCTGACCGCCGATTTCACCGTGGAGGGCGAGGAGCTCACGCCAACCCTGAAAGTGAAGCGCCACGTCGTCCTCAAGACATTCGGCGCCGATGTCGAGGCGCTGTACCGCCAATAGGGAGCAAGGTTTTGGCTGACGAAGGAGGAGGGCCGTGACTGCACATGCGCCGCGCCCACGGCCCGGAGACCCACCGTCTCTGTGGGCCGACCTAGATGGCCCCGTTCACTACGTCGACTATGGCGGTCCCGAGGACGGGCCGCTGATGGTCTGCGTCCATGGCCTGGGCGGCTCCCTGGTCAACTGGTCAGCACTCGCCCCGGCCTTGTCAAGAACCTGCCGCGTGCTCGCCCTGGACCTTGCCGGGTTCGGTCGGACCCGCAGCCACGGACGGTCCACGTCGGTCAGGGCCAACCAACAGCTCCTTCACCGGTTCATCACGGAAGTCTGCGTGGCCCCGGCCATCCTGGTCGGGAACTCGATGGGCGGACTGCTCGCAGTTCTGCAGACGGCGGCTCACCCCGAGACCATCGCCGGCCTGGTGCTGATCGACCCGGCACTTCCCGTGGGGCTGACCTCGCGACCCGATCCGCTGGTCGCCGCGATGTTCGGCCTGTATGCCGTGCCCGCCGTCGGTCGCAGCGTGGTCGCGAGGCGTCGCTCGTCCCGCTCGGCCGAGGAGTTGGCGATGGCCGTCCTACGGCTGTGCTGCGCCGACTCCTCGCGGGTGCCGCCCACCGTCGTCGAGCAGCACCTCGCGCTCGCCCGGGAACGACACGACTACCCCGACGTCGACGCCGAGCTGATCGTGGCCGCGCGCTCGCTGATGTGGGTCCTCGCCCGGAGGCGGCTGCACGCGTCGATGTTGAACAACATCTCGGTGCCGGTGCTGTTGCTGCACGGTGATCGGGACAGGCTGGTCCCCATCGCCTCCGCCCGCGTCGCAGCGGCGGCCAACCCGACGTGGCGTTTCGAGGTGGCCCGCGGGGTGGGTCACGTCCCGCAGCTGGAGGTGCCGGACTGGACCCTGAGCCAGATCCTGGACTGGCTCAAGACCGACGGGGTGGCCGCTGCCTACGCCGCGAGTCCAGACAGCCGGCGCATCTGATGCCGACACCCGACAGCTGAGCCGGGAACCTCGCCGAAATTTGGTCGGTTTGAGGGGAGGACTCGCGGGTCTGCTCGCGGTAATCTGTGCCGGACCAAAATCGCAATCGTGGGTTCGGTCGTGACTGAGGGCCGACGTGATCGTCCCGATTGAGCAGGTTCCGGACCCGGTCTTCGCCCAGAAGATGATCGGCGAGGGGATCTCGATCGACCCAGGTGCAAGGTGTCCTCGCCCACGGCGACCACGCCGGTGATGCCGGCCGACGTGAGTGCGGCCTCGTCGACGGCCTTGGGGTCGCGGACGACCACGCGCAGCCGTGGACTCAACGCCGACCAGTATGCCGAGGAGATGCGCGTACAGCTGGCCAGCGCGCTCGCGCGAGTCTGAGCGCGGATCCTCACTGAGTGTGTCCCTTAGGGTGGCTGTGCCGCACGCGGCCATTGCACGCTGTGGCAACTCGCTAGCTGTTTGCTGGCATATTGCAACATGAGGACTCTGTACTTGAGGAACGTGCCGGATGACGTCGTCGCGCGTCTGGAGCGGCTCGCAGCTCGCGACGCAACTTCGGTCGGGGCAGTAGCGGTAAGGGAACTCGCTGACGTGTCGCGAAGAGCGGACAACCCTGCGTTGCTCGGCAGCCTGCCCGACCTCGGCATCGACACCGCGACGATCGTGCGCGATCTCGATGCTGGACGTGCCGACAGGTGATCGTGGTCGATGCTTCGGCGGCCCTATCGGCACTGCTCAACGCTGGTCCCGCCCGAAGTTCTCTTGCCAGTGAACAGCTGCACGTGCCACACCTCATCGACGCCGAAGTCGCCAACGGATTGCGGCGCATGGTCTCTGCTCGACAGCTGGATGCCGACTCTGGGTGGGTCGCTCTAGATGCCTTCCGACGCCTTGGAATGACGCGCTACCCCGTGTTCTCAATGCTGGACCGGGTTTGGGAGCTCCGGGACAACCTGTCGGCATACGACACCTCGTACGTCGCGCTCGCGGAACTTCTCGAGTGCAGTCTCCTGACAGCCGACGCGCGACTGAGCCGGGCGCCGGGCATCCGCTGCCCGATCACGGTGGTGCCCGCTGGTCGAGCCTGACCGAACGACGGTGGCGTGGCCGCGACAGCGGGAGGTGCGGGCTAGTGTCACGTTCATGCACTGCTTGCCTGCGTTCCACGACCGGATGCACACGATCAAGGCGATCATGGTCGCCATGCTGGGCGCCTGATGCGCGTCGTCGTTGCTCTCGGCGGCAACGCGTTGATGGAGCGCGGCGCTCCGATGACCGTGCAGAACCAGCGTGCCAACGTCGCGACAGCGTGCGCTGCGCTGGCGCCGATCGCCCTGGAGCATCAGCTGGTGATCTCCCACGGCAACGGGCCGCAGGTCGGCCTGCTGTCCCTGCAGGCAGCCGCCTACGACGACACGTCGTCCTACCCTTTCGACGTCCTCGGCGCGCAGACCGAGGGGATGATCGGATACATGATCGAGCAGGAGCTCGGCAATCGGCTGCCGTTCGACAAGTCGATTGCCACCATTCTGACCATGACCGAGGTGGACCCAGCCGACCCGGCATTCGCCGATCCGACCAAGTTCGTCGGTCCCGTCTATAGCGCCGACGAGGCCCAGCGCTTGGCAGCGCTGCGAGGCTGGGTCGTCAAGCCCGACGGTGACCACTGGCGTCGGGTCGTGGCTTCACCCCAGCCGCAGCGGATCTTCGAGCTTCGCTCGATCGAGGCGCTGGTGGCCGCCGGTGCCGTGGTCATCTGCGCTGGCGGCGGCGGCATCCCCACCATGTACCAGCCCGACACCCGAACGCTGATCGGCGTCGAGGCCGTGATCGACAAGGATCGCGCGAGCGCCGTGCTGGCCCGGGACCTTCACGCCGACAGCCTGGTGATCGCCACCGACACCGATGCGGTCTACACCGGCTGGGGGACCCCGGACCAGCGGGCAATCACGCTCGCCCACCCGGACTCACTAGCCGATTTCCATTTTGCTGCAGGCTCGATGGGCCCCAAGGTCGAAGCGGCGATCGACTTCGCCCGCAGCACCGGGCACGACGCTTTCATCGGGTCACTTGCCGATCTGCCGGCCCTCCTTGCTGGAACAGCCGGGACGCGGGTGTGCGTGTCGGCCGAGGGCGTGACATACCGCTGAGAATCTTTGTCGTTTCTTCATGGTTCCTGACCACGACCGCAGCACGAGGGTTGGAGGCTGGAGGTATCCCGGGAACGACCGGGCAGATCAAGGAGGAGTTCGCGATGATGGGTTGGTATGGCGGAGGAATGGGTGCGTTCGGATGGCTCGCCATGGGCCTGTTCTGGCTCGTCCTGCTCGGGCTGATCGTGTGGCTGGTCAGCCGGTTGCTCCCCGGGAGCAGGGACGATCAGCCGTCCCGCTCAGTGGGTGAGTCGGCGGTGGAGATACTCGACCGGCGGATGGCCAACGGTGAGATGGACATGGAGACGTGGCAGGCGCAGCGGTCTGCTCTTCTGGCGGCGCAGCGGGGCGGGAAGTGACCGCCATGAGACGCCCCCTGCTGGTTGGTGCGTTGGTGGCAGCCGTGACCGCCCTGGTCGCTTCTGCGGCGGTGGCTGTCGGCACCCTCGGTGGTCCTTCCTTCGGACCGTCGACGCGCGGCGACCACCAAGGACCTTATGCGGGCATGATGCGCGGCCAGTACCAGGGCCAGTACCAGGGCCAAGGGCCGTACGCCGAGATGATGGACGCCACGGGTCGGGGCCAGGGGCCGTATGCCGGGATGATGGACGGCACGCGGGGTGGGCCGGGGTCGTACGACGGGATGATGGACTTCCCGGGGGAGGGCGGGGTACTTCACCCTTGACCTCCGCCACAACGGCTCTGTCAAGTGGGATGCTGTCAGTCAGCTCGGTCACCGGGGCTGTCTGGTATCACACCTGGCACGGTGGGTTCAAAGCGATGGAGGACCTCTGATCCTGGTGGTACCAATGGCTGAAGCCACGACCAGCAGCCCGGTGCGGGCGCTGGTCGTGGATGACGAGCCCAGTCTGGTGCGGGCTGTGGCCGGCTACCTCGAGCTGTGGGTGCGGACGACTACATGACCAAGCCGTTCTCTCCGCGCGAGCTGGTGGCCCGTATCCATGGCCTGCTGCGTCGGCCGCGGATCGCCGCGCAGGGTGAGGGGGACCCCCATCTGCACACAGTGGGCGACCTGAGCG
>JBBRWQ010000002.1:0-106921 GCA_038249115.1 Actinomycetales bacterium | reverse complement strand
TCGGCGAAGAACCAGGCGAGGGTCAGCAACAGCGCGGACGTCGCCGCCGCGGATACCCGTGGGCCAAGGAAAGCGGCGACGGCTTGCCCAGCTGGCCGCGGGGGGACCCATGCGAACGCGGGCCACACGGCCAGCGCCACGAACGAGAGTGCTGCCGCGGTGGTGTGCGCCTGTGAGGAGCCACCACCCGCAGGCAGGGGGAACGCGGCCACCAGCAACGTGGCCAGCCCGCCGAGCCCATGAACCAGTCGTCCGGGCGTGGCTGCAGGGGTGAGTCCCAGGGCCGTCACGACATGCGACAGTCCGACGCCCACCAGAGCGACTGTCATCAACCAGCGGTAGGGAGTGCCCTGCGCGGCCAGCTCGCTGATGGTGCGCACGCCGCCGTCAAAGGGCGTCGGCTGGACGGCCGCGGCGACGGTCCATCCGCCGATGAGCAGGACCGGTGCGGCAACCGATGAGACCAGAGTCCACCACGGCACGCGTCGCATCAGCAGACCGTACGCTGAGCCCACCCACCCCTGCGACTTCAGCGGGCTAACGTGGGGGCGTGGTCGCCCCTGCGCAGCGGAGAATGCCGTGACCGTCATTGACCAGCTCTCGACCAGGCTCACCGGCGGACGCCTGATCACCGACCCCGACGTGATCGACGCGTATCGCCGCGACCACGCTCATCTGGTCCAGCCCGGGGTCCCGCTTGCCGTCCTGCTGGCAGACACCGTCGAGGATGTGTCCGTCGCCCTCACGTGGGCAACCGAACACGGCATACCGGTGGTTCCGCGCGGGTCGGGGACCGGGCTTTCCGGGGGTGCGACCGCCACGGACGGCTGCCTCATCCTGAGCACCGCGCGGATGACCGCGATCCGCGAGGTCTCTGCAGAAGACCAGCTGGCGGTGGTCGAGGCTGGTGTCATCACCGCTGACGTCGACCGTGCTGCGCGTGAGGTCGGGCTGATGTACGCACCTGACCCCAGCAGCTTCGAGATCTCCACGATCGGCGGCAACCTCGCGACGAATGCCGGCGGCCTTCGCTGCGTGAAGTACGGCGTCACCCGGGACTCGGTGCTCGGCCTGGAGGTCGTACTGGCTGACGGCCGGATCATCCGAACCGGCCGTCGGACGGTCAAAGGCGTTGCGGGCTATGACCTGACCAGCCTCTTCGTCGGCTCGGAGGGCACCTTGGGCGTGATCACGAGCGCGACCCTGCGTCTGCGTCCGTGTCCCGTCGCCGAGCCGGTCACCGTCGTCGGCAGCTTCTCGTCGGTGCGCGACGCCGCCCAGGCAGTGGCGGCGGTGGTCCGCCTGGGACTTGGCCCGAGCCTGCTCGAGCTGATCGACCAGAACACGCTGAGGTCGATCAACGAGTGGAAGCACA
Source organism: Actinomycetales bacterium (assembly GCA_038249115.1). GTDB lineage: Bacteria > Actinomycetota > Actinomycetes > Actinomycetales > Dermatophilaceae > UBA4719. The sequence goes on along the minus strand of JBBRWQ010000002.1, from coordinate 105,546 downwards.
TGGCTCTGGATGACGACATGGCGGCGATGCTTCTGGCGCAGGCCGACGGTATCGACGCGAATGAATGCGCGGCTGCGCTGGGGGCTCAGTTCGAGGCTGCTGGCGCCGATTTCGTTGCGATCTCAAGTGATCCGGAGGAAGCCGCGCAGCTGCTCGAGATCCGCAGACTGGCTCTGCCTGCAGCCGAACGACTGGGCACGTGCCTCGTGGAGGACGTCGGGGTGCCCCGATCCAAGCTCCCCGAGATGTTCGAGCGGCTGGAGCAGATCGCCGCCGACCACCAGGTCCGGGTGCTCACCGTGGCGCACGCCGGCGATGGCAACCTGCACCCGATCTTCGTTTTCGACCCGACCGCTGACGGCACCGTGCCCGCCAACATCTGGGCCGCGGCAGACGAGGTGTTCCGTGCGGCGCTGGACCTTGGTGGCACGCTCACGGGCGAGCACGGAGTCGGAGTCCTGAAGCGTCGCTGGCTCGAGCTGGAGCTCGGCGCCGACGTGATGGACGTGCACCGCTCGATCAAGAAGGCCCTGGACCCGGCCGGAATCCTCAACCCCGGCAAGGGATTCTGACTTCTCTCGGTTTTAGAGGTACTGCCCCGTCGGCCCGCCGTCGGACGAGACCGGGCGGCCCGGCAAACCCCCGTTGGCGTCGCTGCCTGCACGGTCCTCCGTGCCGGAATGGCCCGGCGGGAGCGCTCGGCGGATGTTCTGAAGCTGCTGCTGGGCCGCCATCTGCTGGGCAAAAAGCGCAGCCTGGATGCCGTGGAACAGTCCCTCGAGCCAGCCCACGAGCTGAGCCTGTGCGATCCGAAGCTCGGCGTCGGAGGGTGCCGTGTCATTGAACGGCAACGTGATTCGCTCAAGCTCCTCGATCAGCTCCGGAGCCAGACCTTGCTCCAGCTCGGTGATCGAGCGACGGTGAATCTCGGCGAGCCGGGTGCGACCGGCCTCGTCCAGCGGCGCGCTGCGAACCTCCTCGAGCAGCTGCTTGATCATCGACCCGATGCGCATGACCTTGGCCGGCTGCTCGATCTGATCGGCGGGGCTGCTGACCTCTTCGTCCTCGCCGGGCGAGTCGGCAACGCCCATGCCGCCCTGGGTGACAACGACGACCCGCTGTGACCGGCCCTCGTCCGTGGAGCCCGGCTGCTCATCCTTGGATGGGTTCATGACTCCATCCTGCACCTTAGGCCCGGCTGGTCGCCGGTTCCTGGATGACGCGGCAGACTCGGCGAACACGCCAGACCTGGGTGATCAGGGTGAGCCAGATGACGGCCACGATGGAGAACAGGACGATGACCATGATGTTGCCGACGCTGGCCAGCGGTTTGGCGGGGGCAGGGCGGTAGGCGGACCGGGCCACCGTCACGTTGACGGTGGCGCTGGCCGTGATCGGCGTGGCGTCCGCGCTGGCGGTGTAGGTGGCGGAGAACTCTTGTGGCCCAGTGGTGGTGGGCTTGTACAGGTGGTCAGGGTCGCCGCCTAGCGTCAGCCGGGCGACGCCAGCCTTGTCGGTGGTGGCCGTGCCGAGCGGGACCTGCCGAGCCGGGGTGCCGAACTCCTTGGTGGTGAAGGAGAACGCGACATCGGTCTTGGCCACAGGCTGGCCCGCGGGACCGGTGAGCGTGGCAGTGAGCTGCATCAGCCCGCCTGTCTCGGCGCCGGTGATGGTGATCTTGTCTGCCTTCGTCGGCGCGCTGACCAGCGCCGTCGACATGCTCGTCGCGATCTGGGGCGTCGCGGCACTGGCTGGTTTGGCCGTACCCACCCCGAACATGCCCAGCATGGCGACGAGTAGCAGGACACCCGCTGCGCCGGCAACGCGGTGGGCCGTGCCCGGTGTGCCGACCGGTGTGGCGTCGCGACCCTGACGAGCGGCCGCCTTGCTGACTGGTTGGGCGGTCGGCGCGTTCGCCTGGGCCTCGTGGATCTCTTCGATCTCGTCGATGGACAGGATTGGCACGACCCGGAAGAGCAGCATGAGCAGGAGCGGGACTGCTGCGGCCGCGGCGAGGGTGATCGCGATCGAGACCCAGGTGAAGTGGTAGGTGCCGAAGGTGCGCAGCACCGTGTCGTAGGTGGCAGGGCCGATGACCAGCAGGACCCGCTTGAGCCACATCATGGGCAGGACCAGACATGAGGCGATGACCATGCCCCGCACGTTCCTGGTCCAGGGCAGCGCGACGAGCAGCAGGGGGATCAGGCCTCCGACGACGGCGAACATCCAGAACCACGGGGCCAGCCGGCCCACCAGCAGGTCGGTGAACACCGCGGCGGTCCCGTGCTCGCCCACGTAGGCGCCGGGCAGGATGTCGGCAAAGGTGAGGTAGAGGTAGGTGGCGGCGAAGGTCGCCATGATGAAGCCCAGGCGCACGAAGTGCCGCTCGTTGATGAGTGCCTCCAGGCGGTAGCCGCGGCGGAAGCCGGCCACGACCAGGATGACCAGGGCCACCCCGGAGTAGAGCGCGGCGACGACGAACTGCGGCGCCCAGATGCTCTCGTGCCACCACGGGCGGTCGGTGCTGGCGAAGGCCCAGGCCAGGACCGAGTGAACGGACACGGCCAGCGGGATGATCATGATGGACACCAGGCCGAGCGCACCGGCGAGGACACGCTTTTGGTGCGGTGCCCCTACCCAGCCGCGAGAGACCCGCCTGTACAGGGTGGCCCTGCGCCGACCCAGCTGCTGGCCATGGTCCTGGCCGAGGATGGCCATGTCGGGCACCAGTGGGAGAGCGAAGAACACGACGGACGCGAAGATGTAGGTCAGCACCGCGACCATGTCCCAGAAGACCGGAGCGGACAGGTTGGGTCGGGTCAGCAGCTCCCACAGGCGGATCGGGTTACCCAGGTGCGGGATGATCAAGGCGGCGCCGATGAGCACTGTGACCACGGCGGTGCCCTCGGCAAGGCGGGTCAGCGGGGCGCGCCAGGTGGCGCCGGTCAGCCGCAGGATCGCCGAGACCACGGCCCCGCCGTAGCTGACTCCGATGAAGGTGATGACGTCGGCGATGTAGAGGGCCCAGAAGGCGTGGTCGTTGTAGCCGGCCACGCCCATCCCACCCATGAGCTGGACGACCCAGCCGGCGATACCGGCAAGGACAACCGCGCCCAGGATGCCGATGGCGATCCACCAACTGGCCGACGGCTTGCCAAACGGACGCAGGGACGCCGTGCGGGAGCCGGCAGCGGAGCCGCTCATCGTCTCTGTGGCCATGTCTGTGGTCATGTCTGTGGTCATGTCTGTGGTCATGGTGTTGGCGGTCATAGCCCACCTGTCAGGGTCTGGCCGTGGCCGAGGATGTAGTAGACGCGCGGGTTGGTCCCGAGCTCCTCCTTGTACCGCACCGCGTCGTTCGCCCGCAGGAACTCCGAGAGCACGACCGTCGTGCCCTGGCCGTTGACGGCGGTGTCGGTGACCAGGTCACCGATGTAGAGCACACCCATCGGGCACCCGGACACGCAGGCGGGCAGCTCACCGTTCGGCAGCCGGTCGGCGCAGAACACGCACTTGGCGACGGTGCCCTTCTGCGGCACCGGCATCTGCGGTGAGTCGGCCATGGGCATCCGCTTCTGGGGGAGCGGGTCGGTCCAGTTGAAGTAGCGCGCCTCATACGGGCAGGCGGCCATGCAGGCGCGGGACCCGATGCAGGCTTCCGTGTCGACCAGGACGAGCCCCTCATCGGTGCGCACATTCGCGCCGACCGGGCAGATGTACATGCACGGGGCGTCCTCGCACATCATGCAGGGGCGCGGCATGTGGAATGTCCCACCGGAGGCGTCCTTCATGTCGTAGACGTCGATCCAGGTCTGCTCCGGGCGGAGCTGGTGGCGCTGCTGGCAGGACGTCGTGCAGGCCTTGCAACCATCGCAGGTGCGCAGGTCGATGACCATGCACCAGGCGTGTTCGGCAACCGGGGCAGCAGGCGTGACCGCCCCGGGCGCGATCGTCGTCCCGGTCGGTATGGTCGCCGCCTGCGCCTCGTCGGCGTAGCTGACCACGGCCAGGGCGCCACCGGCCGCGGTGACACCCAGCGTTCCGAGCAGGAGGCGCCGGCTCAACACCTGGCGCTCCTTCAGGGTGACTGCCGGAGGAGGAGTAACGGACTTCTCCTCCGGGTGCGTCGTACGGTCCTGCATGGCGTCCTGCCTTCCAGTGGTTACTCAGTCAGTTGTGTGGTTGGCCGCAGTCGTCAGGAGACGACCACGCCGCCTTGCATCCAGCCCTTGGTCGCCATGGAGCCGCCCATTCCCTTGGGGTCGCCGCCACAGGGGGTGAAGCAGCGCCAGGTGTAGGAGCCGGCCTTGTCGACCTTGAAGGTGAACACCGTGGTCGAGAAGCCACCATCGGGGGCCTTTGACAGCGGCACGTTGATCCCGAGCTCGGGGATGCTGAACGTGTGCGCGATGTTCTCGTTCGACACGGTGGTCGCGGCCACGCCATCAAGGGTCATCGTCCCTCCGGCGACCGCGTTGTATGGCGAGCCGTCCGGCAGTGCGGTGGGGGCGTCGTCATACTCCTTGATCGTGAGCACGACGTTGTCGCCCGCGGCGAAGGTCAGGTCGCTGGGGTCCATGGCCGGCCAGTGCTCCTTGCTGGTGAAGGTCCCGGCCGGACCCGTGTCGGCGTCGATCTTGCCGATCATCTCGATCTTGACGGTCTTGGGGGCGACGGCTGTCGTCTTGGCGCCATCGGCTGCAGGGGTGCCCGGATCAGCGCTGCCGCACGCTGACGCGGTGACTGCCACTGCTCCCACGATCAGCCCGACGCCGATCATCCGAAGGTGCTTGGACCCGATGTGGTTCACGGTCATCACTCTTTCTGACTGAGGGTCAGCCGGTGATTTCGCCGGCCGGGAACGGTGACCTGATGGTGTGTGCAGGTTGTTCCGATGCAAGCGTGGTCTGATCCGCAGGGTTGCCGGCACCGCGATCTCGCCCATCTTCCTATGGGTGATTTACGCCATCTCTGAAGAGGACGACGGGTAACCTGATCTGTGTGGAGGCGTCAGTGATACGAGTGGTGGTGGTCGACGACCATGCCCTGCATCGCGACGGCACTCGCCAGATACTCGAGGCGCACCCCGACATACAGGTGGTCGGTGACGCTGACTCCGGCGAGGTCGCTCTCGCCCTGGTCAACCAGCTCCGCCCTGACGTGGTGCTGATGGACATCCGGCTTCCGGGCATGAACGGCATCGAGGCCACGAGTCGGCTCACCCGGGACCATCCCGAGGTGCGGGTGCTGATGGTGAGCGCGTACGACGAGGACGAGTACGTTCGCGGCGCACTCGAGGCCGGGGCCGCGGGGTACCTGCGCAAGACCGCCCCCGGCAAGGAGCTGGTCCAGGCGGTGCGTGCCGTGGCTGGCGGGGCGAGCGTGCTCCAGTCCGGTCTCACGGCCCGGCTGCTGATCTCGTCGCGTCAGCCGGAGCCAGGTGTGGCCGAGCTGACCGAGCGCGAGCTTGAGGTCCTGAGCCTGTTGGCGGAGGGCCTGCACAACCGTGAGCTGGCGGCACGGATGGGCATCAGCACCCGCACTGTGGACCGCCATTGCGACAACATCTACGCCAAGCTCGGGGTGGGTTCACGCACCGAGGCGGTCGTGCGGGCCATCTCGACCAAGTTGCTGACCGTCGGCGATGAGCACTGACGTTCGGCCCCATGCCCTTGGGACTCGGGCTCTCGAGGTGTTTGGCAGGCTCAGCCCGCCGATCAGGTCGGGACGGTTCTGGGTCGTTCAGATGGGCGTCCTGTTCGTGGCTTTCCTGGACGAGGTCGTGCTCGACGTCATGGGTTTCCTCCCGCCGTTCGAGATCCCGCGCTCGACCATCACCGCGCTGCTGCTCATCCCGGTCATCTATGCCGCACTGAACTTCGGCGTTCGCGGCGCCGTTGCCACCGCTCTGTGGGCGACTGTGCTGATGTTCCCCGACTGGCTCTTCATCGCCGATGTGACAACCGCCAACGCCTGGGTTGAGATCGGGAACCTGTTCATCCTCAACGCGGTCGCGTTCATTGTCGGGCAGCGGGTTGAGCGCGAGGAACAGGCTCGTCTGCGGGCCGAGGCGGCCTTGCGAGCCAGTGAGGTCGCTGAAGCGCGCTACCGTGCCCTGTTCGACGAGCAGCATGCGCCGGTTCTCGTCACTCACGCCGCCGGAGTGGTCACCGAGGCCAACGCGGCGGCCACGTCGTTGCTCGGACAGGATGCGCCGGGGCGCCTCCTGTCGGACCTCGTGGGCACTCAGGTGACGGCGATCCTGGCCGGGACGGTTCAGCGCCTGCCGGTGGGGGATCGCGTGTTTGCACCCAAGGCACGGACGCTCGGGGTCGGCTCCGGCGAACGACTCGTCCAGATCGTGCTCGTGGACGTGACCGACGAGGAACGCCGGGCGGCCGAGCAGCGTGCATACGCCAGGCATCTGGTCACCGTGCAGGAGGACGAACGACGGCGGCTGGCCCAGGACCTGCATGACGACCCGGTTCAGACGCTGACCTATCTCGTGCGCATGCTGGAGATCCTCAGCGATGACCCAAGGCTTCCGGCAGATCTGGCTCCGCTGGTGCACCGTAATGGTGAGCTGGCCACGGGGGTGGTCGAGGTCCTGCGCAACGTCATCCACGGTCTGCGCCCGCCCGTGCTCGACGACTTCGGGGCGGTGGCGGCCCTGCGGCAGCTGGTCGCCGAGTGCCGCGCAAGGCACGGGCTCTCGGTCAGGCTGCGGGTCACCGGCGAGCAGGTCCGGCTGTCTGCCCAGAACGAGCTCACCGTGTATCGAGTCGCCCAGGAGGCGCTGAGCAACGTCGTGCGTCATGCGAAAGCCACGCACGCCCGGGTTGACCTTAACTTCGGTCAGCAGGTTGTGCTCACCGTCACCGATGACGGCTGCGGCATCCCCGAATCCAGTATCACGCAGGCGGGCGCAGGCGGCCACCTGGGACTGATCGGGATGCGTGAGAGGGTCAACCAGGTCGGAGGCAGCCTCGAGGTACGTGCGCACACGCCGCACGGCACGCTGGTTCGGGCGACGGTGCAGGGCGTGTCGCCGGAGCCCCCAATGACCTAGCGGGGCGCGATACGAGCCTTGAGCATGTCGCGCTTGTCCTCGAACCGCAGCGCCTGCTTCTCCAGGGCCTCCATGAACTCGGCCAGCTCGGTGCGCGCGGCCTCGCCCTCGGCCGACAGGCCCTCCAGCTCGAAGACCTCCCAGAACCGCAGCACCGGCGCGACGACCTCGTCCTTGTGCAGGCGCAGGTCGTAGATCCCCTCAACGGCCATCTCGACGGCCTTTCGCTGGAAGCCGGGGAGGTTGGCACCCGGCATCTGGAAGTTCTTGACGACGTCCAGGATGGCGATCATGGCCTGGTCGGGGGCGATCTTCAGGGCGGCGTCCATCAGGTTGCGGTAGAAGATCATGTGCAGGTTCTCGTCGGCCGCGATGCGGGTGAGCAGGTTCTCGCACATCGGGTCGTTGGTGAACTTGCCGGTATTGCGGTGGGAGACGCGCGTCGCCAGCTCCTGGAACGACACGTACGCCAGCGAGCTCATCAGCTCTCCGGACTGTGCCGACACATAGCCCTGGGACATGTGAGTCATCCGGAAGCGTTCCAGCGCAACGGGATCCACCAGACGCTTGACCAACATGTAGTCGCGCATCGCGATAGCGTGCCGACCCTCTTCGGCGGTCCAGCGGTGCACCCACTCGCCCCACGCGTCGTCGCGTCCGAAGATCAGGGCGATCTCGTGGTGGTAGCTCGGGAGGTTGTCCTCGGTCAGCAGGTTGACGATCAGCGCTGAGCGGGCGACGTCCGAGACCCCGGAGTCCTGCTCGGTCCACGCGTCACCGTCCATCAGCCCGTCGAAGTTGCGGCCCTCGCTCCACGGCACGTACTCGTGGGGAAACCACTCCTTGGCGACCTTCTCGTGTCGGTTGAGCTCCCCGACCACGACCTGGTCCAGTTCGCGGAGCAGCTCGGTCTGGGTCAGCGTGTTCGCCATGCTGGTGCCTCCTTAGGTTGGACTTACCTACGTTAGCGTAACCTACGGCAACGTAAGTTGATCTGCCCGTCAGGTCGATCGCTGAGGAGGGGTTTGTCAGCTCACGGAGTTGTCGGCGCTAGCGATGGCGGCACCAGGTACGTGACGCTGGTGACCGCGCGGTGCCCCAGCCCGGCGCACACGCCGGCCCCCTCGGGGGTCGCCAAGGCAACGCACGCATGTGCTCCACGTGCTGCCGCCGTCTCGTGTGCAGCCTGCAGCAGGCGTCGACCGACCCCCCGGCGCCTGGCCGAGCGCAGGACCCCGGCATTGAAGACGACCGCCAGATCTTCTTCGATCTCCACGGTCAGGCACCCCACCGGGCGACGGTTGGCAAGGGCAACCAGATGGAGCCACTGAGGTTTGGCCGCGAGGGGTTCGACCAGGTCGGCGTACCGGCTGGAGATGCCGTGCACCGTGGTGAAGATGGCGGCCCACGCCCGAAATCCGGACTCCTCGGCGGCCAACCGGACCTCGATACCGCCCTGGCCCCGGGCCTCGCGCCGAGCGTCGTGCAGGTCCAGCCACATCGCGTGCTCGCTCCCGGCCTCGGTCATTCCCCGGGCAGCCAGGCGAGGCATCAGCAGATCGGCGCCCAGGTGGGCCCAGACGCTGAACTGCCACGGCAGGTTGTAGGTCGACATCACAGTCAGGCAGTTGTCGAGCTCGCGTTCACTGTCGGGGCCGTGGAAGTCCCTGGCGTCGTAGCGGATCACCCCGTTGGCAAAAGGCAGCGGGGTCGCGCTCATGGTCCAGACGGCGTGGCCCGCCTCCTCGATCTCCCCGCCGGGACGGAGAGGCACCAGCCGCGCGTGCATGCTCGACACGGCCCTGTCCACGCGTTCAGCCCGGGTTGCGACCCGGCTGGCTAGCTCGAGCACCTCTTCAGGTTACGACGAGACTCACACCAGTGCCTCGGCAAAATGAACGGTGTTGTCGAGTCACAGATGACCCGGAATGACTAGGCATCGAGCCGGTTGGAGGGGCCGGGACTCCGTCCCGGCAGCGGGCGGCCCTGCCACGCCGATAAGGTCGCGCTCATGGCTCACTCATTCGATACCGGCACCGAGGCGGCAGGGCTCTGTGCCTTCGTCGATGCCTCTCCTTCTCCGTTCCACGCGTGCGCCGAGGCGGGGCGGCGGCTCCAGGCCGCCGGCTTCAGCCACCTCTCAGAGACCGAGGCGTTCCCTGTCGGGCCCGGCCGCTACTTCCTGATCCGTGGAGGGGCGCTCATCGCGTGGAGCACCGAGACCGCTGGCGGTTCGGCCACCCCGTTCCGCGTCGTCGGGGCCCACACGGACAGTCCCAACCTGCGGATCAAGCCACAGCCCGACCTGAGCCGCGCGGGCTGGCAGCTGCTGGGCGTCGAGTTCTATGGCGGTCTGTTGTACAACTCGTGGCTTGATCGCGACCTTGGCCTGTCGGGTCGGGTGGCGGTCCGCGGCAGGGACGGCGTGGAGACCCGGCTGGTTGCCATCAACGACCCGGTACTGCGGGTGGCCCAGCTCGCGGTTCACCTGGACCGCGGTGCCAACGAGGGCCTGGTACTCAACCCGCAAGAGCACCTGACGCCCCTGTGGGGGGTCAGCACCGAGCCGGGGGACTTCCGAAGCTACCTCGGTGCCGCGGTTGGCGTTGATGCTGCCGACGTTCTCTCGTGGGACGTGATGACCCACGACCTGCAGCCATCGCGCCGGATCGGCCGTGACCTCGACCTGATCGCCGCCCCGCGGCTGGACAACCTGGCGACGAGCTACGCAGGGGTGCAGGCGCTGGTCGACGTGGTGACCTCGCGGTCGGGGTCGCCGTCGAGCCCTTCCATCCCTGTCCTGGTCCTGTTCGACCACGAAGAGGCCGGCAGCCAGTCCGAACGCGGCGCCATGTCGACCCTGCTGCCCTCGGTGCTCGAGCGCGTCGTGATCTCGGCCGGGGGCGGTCGCGAGGACTACTACCGGGCCATTGCCGGGACCGTCGTCGCATCCGCCGACATGGCCCACGCCACCCACCCGAACTACGCCGAGAAGCACGAGCCGCAGCACCAGATTGCGATCAACGGCGGCCCGGTGGTCAAGACCAACGTGAAGCTCCGCTACGCGACCGACTCTGTTGGCGCGGCCGCTTTCATCGTGGCCTGCGACCAGGCCGGCGTCCCGGTGCAGCACTTCGTGTCCCGCAACGACCTGCCCTGCGGCTCGACCGTCGGCCCGATGACGGCAGCGCTGACCGGTGCCACGACGGTCGACGTCGGGGCACCGATGTTGTCGATGCACTCCGCCCGTGAGATGTGTGGTGCCAAGGACCCCGCGATGTATGCCGGTGCCCTCGCCGCCTTCCTCGCTCCCGGCTGATCCAAAGGCCGCGTGCGTATGACGTGGGGTACATGACGGGCCTGGCATACCCTGGGGGGTCTAATCTGCGAGCACCCGTCCGCACCACCGCTCCGGAGGTCCCGCTGTGCCCAAGCTCGTGTACGACTTCGCCGAAGGCCACAAGGATCTCAAGGACCTGCTGGGGGGCAAAGGGGCCAATCTCGCCGAGATGACGCGGATGGGGTTGCCGGTGCCTCCGGGATTCACCATCACGACCGAAGCGTGCAACGTCTACCTGGCCAGCGGCTTCGAGCCGGCCGAGATGGAGGCCGAGGTCAGCGAGCACCTTGCCGCGCTCGAGAAGGCCATGGGCAAGACGCTCGGGCAGGCCGACGACCCGCTGCTGGTGTCGGTGCGCTCAGGTGCGAAGTTCTCGATGCCCGGCATGATGGACACCGTCCTGAACATCGGGCTCAACGACGAGTCTGTCGTGGGTCTGGCCAGGCAGGCCGACAACGAGCGGTTCGCGTTCGACTCCTACCGCCGGTTGATCCAGATGTTCGGCAAGACCGTTCTCGGCATCGAGGGTGAGCTGTTCGAGGGCGCGCTCGAGCGTGTCAAGGACACCAAGGGAGCCTCGGCGACTGACCTCGATCTCGACGCCTCTGACCTTCAGGCCCTGATCGAGACCTACAAGGTGATCGTGCGTGAGCACACGGGCAAGGAGTTCCCGCAGCAGCCGCGCGAACAGATGGATCTCGCGGTCCGCGCCGTCTTCGACTCGTGGAACGCCGACCGCGCAGTTCTCTATCGCCGTCAGGAACGCATCGCCTCCGACCTGGGAACCGCGGTCAACATCTGCTCCATGGTGTTCGGCAACGTGTCCTCTGACTCTGGCACCGGCGTGGCGTTCACCCGCGACCCGGCGTCCGGATCCAAAGGCGTGTACGGCGACTACCTGCAGAACGCCCAGGGCGAGGATGTGGTCGCGGGGATCCGCAACACGTTGTCCCTAGCCGACCTCAAGGGCCTTGACAAGAAGTCGTATGACGAGCTGATGGCGATCATGGGCCAGCTCGAGGATCACTACCGAGATCTGTGCGACATCGAGTTCACGATCGAGCGCGGCAAGCTGTGGATGCTGCAGACCCGGGTCGGCAAGCGGACCGCAGGGGCTGCCTTCCGCATTGCGACCCAGCTCATCGACGAGGGCCTGATCGACGAGGCCGAGGCGCTGCAGCGCGTGACCGGCGCCCAGCTGGCCCAGCTGATGTTCCCCGCCTTCGAGGGGAACGTGACCCGCGAACGCCTGGCCAAGGGTATGAACGCCTCGCCGGGTGCGGCCGTCGGCAAGGTTGTCTTCGACTCCTACACCGCGGTGAAATGGTCGCGGTCGGGCGAGAAGGTCATCCTGGTCCGGCGCGAGACCAACCCCGACGACCTCAACGGCATGATCGCCGCGGACGGCATCCTGACCAGCCGCGGTGGCAAGACTTCACACGCCGCTGTCGTCGCCAGGGGCATGGGCAAGACCTGTGTCTGCGGCGCCGAGGAGCTCACCGTCGACACCAAGACCCGGCAGTTCTCGACGAAGGACGGGCGGGTCTTCGAAGAGGGCACGGTGATCTCGATCGACGGTACGACCGGCGAGGTGTTCCTCGGCGAGGTGCCGGTCGTCTCGTCACCGGTGGTCCGCTACTTCGAGGGCCAGGTCGACCCCGATTCGGCCGACGCGGACGAGCTCGTCAAGGCCGTGCACCGGATCATGCGCATTGCCGACGGCTGTCGCCGGATGGCCGTCCGCGCCAACGCTGACACCCCCGAGGACGCGGCCCGGGCCCGTCGATTCGGCGCCGAGGGAATCGGCCTGTGCCGGACCGAGCACATGTTCCTCGGTGACCGGCGCCCGATGGTCGAGGCGCTGATCCTGGCCGATACGGACGAGGAACGCGAGCAGGTCCTGGCCGAGCTGCTGCCGCTCCAGCGTGACGACTTCGCCGGTATCTTCGAGGCCATGGACGGCCTGCCGGTGACCATTCGCCTGCTCGACCCGCCGTTGCACGAGTTCCTGCCGGACATCACCGAGCTGTCGGTCCGGGTGGCCGTGGCCGAGGCCCGCGGCGAGGCAGGAGAGGGTGACCTCCGGCTGCTCCAGGCGGTGCACAAGCTTCATGAGCAGAACCCCATGCTCGGACTTCGCGGGGTGCGCCTCGGCCTGGTGATACCGGGGCTGTTCGCCATGCAGGCGCAGGCGGTCCTCGAAGCGGCCGCGTTACGGGTCAAGGCCGGTGGGGTTCCCCTGGCCGAGATCATGGTGCCGCTGGTCGGTGCCGTCCAGGAGCTGGAGAGCATCGCTGAGGAGATCGACGCCGTGGCGCATAATGTCCGTACCGCCTCCGGAGTTCACCTGGACCACATGGTGGGGACCATGATCGAGCTTCCGCGGGCTGCCCTGACCGCCGGATCGATCGCTGGGGCGGCCCAGTTCTTCTCCTTCGGCACCAACGACCTGACCCAGATGACATGGGGCTTCTCTCGGGACGATGTCGAGGCGGCCTTCTTCCCGCACTACCTGGAGAAGGGCATCTTCGGCGTCTCACCGTTCGAGTCCATCGACATCGAAGGCGTCGGGCGACTGGTGACGATCGCCGTCGAAGAGGGCCGCAAGGCCAGGCCCGGGCTGAAGGTCGGCGTCTGTGGCGAGCATGGTGGCGACCCCGACTCCGTGCACTTCTTCCACGACGTGGGTCTGGACTACGTGTCGTGCTCGCCGTTCCGGGTGCCGGTGGCCCGGCTCGAGGCCGGTCGCGCCAACGGAACCGGCGGCAGCGACTCCCGCTGACCGCCCTGGTCAAGGGTCAGGTCGTCAGCAGGACCTTGCCGACGTTGGCGCTGGCCTCGAGCTCACGATGGGCGTCCGCGGCCTGAGCCAGGGGGAAGGTCCGGTACACCACCGGTCTGACCGTGCCGGCCTCGATCAGCGGCCAGACGTGCTCGCGCACAGCGGCCACGATTGCGGCCTTCTCCGCTGCGGGGCGGCCTCGCAGCGATGTCGCGATCACCGCGGCAGACTTGCGCAGCAAGGCGTTGATGTCGAGCTCGGCCTTGACGCCGCCCTGCAAGCCGATGATCACCAGCCGTCCGTTGACAGCCAGCGCGCTGACGTTGCGGGCGAGGTACTTCGCGCCGATGTTGTCGAGGATCACGTCGGCACCGTGGCCCTGCGTCGCCTCGGCCAGGACCGCGACGAAGTCCTGCTCGCGGTAGTTGACCAGGATCTCGGCTCCCAGCGCCCCACAGGCCTCCAGCTTGTATGCCGACCCAGCCGTCACTGCGACGCGCGCGCCGACCGCACGGGCCAGCTGGATCGCCATCGTCCCGATCCCGCTCGACCCGCCATGGATCAGAATCGTCTCGCCGGGTTGCAGGTTGGCGGTCATGAACAGGTTGGACCACACCGTGTTCGCGACCTCGGGAAGCGCCGCCGCTTCGATCAGGGAGATGCCTTTCGGCACCGGTAACAGCTGTGGGGCCGGGACTGCGACCTGCTCGGCGTACCCGCCTCCTGAGAGCAGCGCGCACACCTGATCGCCCACTGCCCAGCCGGTCACGTCGGGGCCGAGAGCGCTGATCGTGCCGCTGACCTCGAGGCCCGGGTAGGTCGATACACCCGGCGGTGGCGGGTAGAACCCCTGGCGTTGCATCAGATCTGCGCGGTTCACTCCTGCTGCAGCGACCTGGACGAGCACCTCGCCGGGGCCCATGTCGGGCGTTGGTACGTCAGTGAGAACGAGCGCGTCGGCGTCTCCGGGCGTGGGGATCGTGATGGCTTTCATGCCCCGACGATAAGCCGGGCCTGCTCGAGGGCTTCGGGCGTGTCCACGTCCAGGGTGGTCCGGGCGTCGCAGTCCACGGTGTCGATCTGCAGGGACCCGACCACAGCCATGAGCCTCGCGCCGCCCGGTTCGAGAGGGAGCGCAGCACGCAAGGCTTCGCAGCGGTATGCCGCGAGCAACGGCTGGGTGCGCCCGTCCGGGTCGGAAGCCAGCACCGCATCAAGCCCGGGCTGAGCTGTCAGCGTGTCGACCAGCGTCGGCAGCGCAGCCGCGACGAAAGGCATGTCACCGCCGATCAAGACACAGATCTTGGCGTCCACAGCTTCGAGGCCGGCCGCGATCCCGGCGACAGGGCCTCCGCCGGCGGGTGACTCGCGGCACCATCGCACCGACCGTGCGGTGGCACGCTCATCGCCGACGCAGACCACGGCCCAGCTCGAAGGCAGGTCGTTGAGCAAGTGGTCCAGTACCGTTGTCCCGGCAAGGAGTTCGCGAGTCTTGTCACGTCCCGCCATGCGGCGCGAGGTGCCGCCACAGAGGACGATGACGACAGGCTGTTGGTGGGACATCAGGCATGGCCTCCTACACGACGGGTCAGGTCAGCCGCGGTCCGGATGACCTGCTCCACGATGAACCGCCTCTGGTCCTCGGTCACTTCGGCGGCGGGGTACGTCACGGCGATACCTGCCACGGGATGACCGCTGTGGTCGAGCACTGGCGCTGCGACTGAGGCGAAGTCCGGTGTCACCGTTCCATCCTCGGTGGCGAAGCCGTCCCGACGTACCTGGGTCAGCACAGACCGCAGGCCGGAAAGCGTTGTCGGGCCGACACCGTGGCGTTGGACGAAGGCGTCGCGTGAAGGGAAGAGGGCCCGAACCTGTTGTGGTGGAAGGGAAGCCAGCATTGCCAGTCCACTGGCGGTCAGCTGCGACGGAAGCCGCACGCCAACATCCGTGACCAGTGGCGGCCGGCCGGGCGCACGCTCCTCGATGACGTAGAGGACGTCGCGGCCATGCAGCACGGCAAGGTGGGCGTTGTGCCGCGTCGCGTCCACCAGGCGCACCATCGGCCGACGTGCGAGGCGCTGCAGAGGCGCCTGTCGGGTGTAGGCCGAGCCCAGCTCGAACGCCGCGACACCCAGGCCATAGCGCCGCTCCTCAGCCAGATGCACCACGAATCCCTGTTCGCAGAGCACCGTGAGCAGGTGATAGACGCTGGACCTGGGCAGGCCGAGGTCGCGGGCGATCGCCGAGGCCGGCACCGGCTCGGTATGCCGTGCCAGCAGCCGCAGCACGGCTAGCGCCTGACTTGCTGCGGGGGCGTTGGCCATGGGCTCAGTGTCTCAGGCGCGAGACGATTCGGGCTCCGGGATGACCGTGAAGGGCTCTGGATCACAGAAGCCCGTCGCGTGTATTTTCGCTCGATGCAGTGCCAGTCGACCTGGTCGCGACAAGGGAGTGCCCGATGCAGAAGATAAGCCCGTTCCTGTGGTTCAACGACCAGGCTGAGGAAGCCGCCAACTTCTACGTCTCCATCTTCAGGAACTCCGCGATCCTGGGGGTCTCGCGATGCGGCGAGGGAGAACCACATCCGGCCGGTAGTGCCATGTCCGTGTCGTTCGTCCTCGATGGTCTGGAGATCCAGGCGCTTAACGGCGGTCCGGAGTTCACCTTCACTGAGGCGATCTCGCTCTTTGTCACTGCTGAGACCCAGGATGAGGTCGACGGCCTGTGGGAGAAGCTCACGAGCGGCGGCGGTGAGCCAAGTCAGTGCGGTTGGCTCAAGGACAAGTACGGCCTGTCGTGGCAGATCGTCCCACCGATTCTGTTCGAGCTCCTGGGTGACCCTGACCCCAAGAGGTCGAGCAGGGTTATGCAGGCGATGCTCGGGATGGGCAAGCTCGATATCGCCGGCCTGCAGGCGGCACACGACGGCGGGTAAGGAAGCCGTTGGCATCCGGCCCCGGGAGATCCCCGTCATCACCGTGACTGTCGGGATCGGCTGTTTCGGCGGATACAGTCGTGCTCATGCATCATGACCTCGGAGCCGCGTTCGCCAACGCGGTCGCGGCTAAGGACTACGTTCGCATCCGCGCGCTCATCCACCCCGAGGTCGACTTCTGGGCGATGACGCCGGCGGATATCTGGGACGCGAGTGGCCCCGATGAGATCGTGGGCGTGCTCGATGACTGGTTCGGCGACGAGGACCTGATCGAGGCCATTGAGCTCCTGGAATGCGATGGGTTCGCTGACCGCCAACGAGTCGGGTATCGCCTGCGGGTGAAGCGCCCGGATGGCCAGTACCTCATCGAGCACCAGGCGTACCTCTCCGAGCGCGACGGCCAGATCGGCTGGTTGCGCATCTTGTGCTCGGGGTATCGCCCCAGCGATGCGGGCACAGCTCAGGGTTCAGCGCTGTCTCAGATCTGAGACACAAACGGTGGGCGGGGGATGGTTGCCCGCCCGCGGGTGCGTTCAAATGAACTCATGACATCAGTCGATGACCTTGCCCATCCGTTGGCATCCGGCGCAGGGAAGTTCCCAGTGAGCACCGTGGCTGTCGGGATCGGTCCGCTGTCGTTCGACGACGTGGTGGCCGTCGCTCGCCACGATGCCCGCGTCGAGGTCACCCCTGAGTCGATCCAGGAGATCCGCAAGAGCCGCACCATCATCGAAGGCCTGGCGGGCGACGTCGAGCCGCACTACGGGGTCTCGACCGGGTTCGGTGCCCTCGCCACCAAGCACATTGCGCCGGACATGCGAGCGCAGCTGCAGCGCAGTCTGATCCGCAGCCACGCCGCCGGTTCAGGTCCCGAGGTTGAGCAGGAGGTTGTCCGGGCTCTCATGCTGTTGCGCCTCTCCACCCTGGCCACCGGCCGCACCGGCGTGCGCGAGGAGACGGCGGCGGCATACGCGGCGGTGCTGAATGCGGGGATCACCCCCGTGGTCCACGAGTACGGCAGCCTGGGCTGCTCGGGTGACCTGGCGCCGCTCGCGCACTGCGCGCTCGCGGTCATGGGCGAAGGGCCGGTGCGCAACGCGATGGGCGACCTGGCGTCGGCCGCTGACGCGCTGGCTGAAGCGGGGATCACCCCGATCGCTTTGCGCGAGAAGGAGGGTCTGGCCCTGATCAACGGCACCGATGGCATGCTCGGCATGCTCGTTCTTGCCATCACCGACCTGCGCAACCTGCTCAAGGTCGCCGACATCACCGCCGCGATGAGCATCGAAGGCCTGCTTGGCACCGACAACGTCTTCGCGGCCGACCTGCAGGCGCTGCGCCCCCACCCCGGCCAGGCTGCGTCGGCCACCAACCTGCGAAAGATCCTCGAGGGCAGCCCGATCCGTGCCAGCCACGACAACGAGGGTTGCACGCGGGTGCAGGACGCCTACTCCCTGCGGTGCGCTCCACAGGTGGCCGGCGCTGCCCGCGACACGGTCGACCACGCCGCGCTGGTGGCCGGCCGCGAGCTCGCCGCAGCAGTGGACAACCCCGTGGTCACCCTTGATGGCCGGGTGGAGTCAAACGGCAACTTCCATGGTGCGCCGGTGGCCTACGTCCTGGACTTCCTGGCGATCGTTGCGGCGGACGTCGCGAGCATGTCCGAACGCCGGACCGACCGCTTTCTGGATGTCGCTCGCAACAACGGGCTGAACGCGTTCCTCGCCGACGACCCCGGTGTCGACTCGGGACACATGATCGCCCAGTACACGTCCGCCGGAATCGTCTCCGAGATGAAGCGGCTGGCAGCTCCGGCGAGCGTCGACTCGATCCCGAGCTCGGCCATGCAGGAGGACCACGTGTCCATGGGCTGGTCCGGTGCTCGCAAGCTGCGCCGGTCGGTCGACGGACTCACCCGGGTGCTGGCGGTCGAGCTGCTGACGTCTGCGCGAGGCATACAGCTTCGGGCTCCTCTGCAGCCGTCGGCCGCGACCGGTGCGGTGATCAACGCCCTGCGCGAGAGCACGGCCGGCCCGGGGCCGGACCGGTTCCTGGCACCCGAGATCGAGGCGACGGTCCAGTTCGTCGCCACCGGTGGCGCGCTGCGCGCCGTCGAAGCCGTCACCGGCCCCCTCAGCTGAACCAGTCGTCATACCGAGCAAGGAGATTCGCCATGGAAGGTGCACGCCCCGTCCGCGCAGCTCGCGGAACGACGCTGACCGCAAAGTCGTGGACGACCGAGGCCCCGTTGCGGATGCTGATGAACAACCTCGACCCCGAGAACGCAGAGCGTCCCGACGATCTGGTCGTCTACGGCGGCACGGGCAAGGCCGCTCGCGACTGGAAGTCCTTCGACGCGATGGTTCGCACCCTGACCACGCTCGAGAAGGACGAGACCATGCTGGTCCAGTCCGGCCGACCGGTCGGCGTCTTGCGTACGCACGAGTGGGCACCGCGGGTGATCCTGGCCAACAGCAACCTCGTTGGCGACTGGGCCACCTGGCCTGAGTTCCGCCGTCTCGAGCACCTCGGCCTGACGATGTATGGCCAGATGACGGCCGGCTCGTGGATCTACATCGGCACCCAGGGCATCCTTCAGGGCACCTATGAGACCTTCGCCGCCGTGGCCGCAAAACGTTTCAACGGCACGCTCGCCGGGACGCTCACCCTCACCGGTGGCGCCGGTGGGATGGGTGGCGCACAGCCGCTGGCCGTGACGATGAACGGCGGCGTCTGCCTGCTCGTTGACGTGGACGCGACGCGTCTTCAACGGCGCGTGGAGCATCGCTACCTCGACGTCATCGCTGCGGACATGGACGACGCGGTCGCCCAGTGCCTGGCTGCCAAGCGGGAGCGGAGGGCCCTCTCGGTCGGTCTGGTCGGCAACTGCGCCACCGTCTTCCCTGAGCTGTTGCGTCGCGGTGTGGAGATCGACATCGTCACCGATCAGACCAGTGCGCACGACCCTCTTTCCTACCTCCCTGAGGGCATCGACCTGGGCGACTGGCACGACTACGCAGAGAAGAAGCCAGAGGAGTTCACTGACCGGGCACGGGCGTCGATGGCGAAGCACGTCCAGGCCATGGTCGAGTTCCAGGACGGCGGCGCCGAGGTCTTCGACTACGGCAACTCGATCCGCGCTGAGGCCCAGCTGGGCGGCTACGAAAGGGCTTTCGAGTTCCCGGGCTTCGTGCCGGCATACATTCGCCCGTTGTTCTGTGAGGGCAAGGGGCCCTTCCGCTGGGCCGCGCTCTCGGGCAACCCGCAGGACATCTACAAGACGGACGAGGCCGTCATGGACCTGTTCCCTGACAACGACCATCTCCAGAAGTGGATGCGCGCAGCCGGCGAGAGGGTTGCCTTCCAGGGTCTCCCGGCCCGCATCTGCTGGCTGGGCTACGGCGAGCGTGACGTCGCCGGCCTGAAGTTCAACGAGATGGTCGCCTCCGGCGAGCTCGATGCGCCGATCGTCATCGGACGTGACCACCTCGACGCCGGCTCTGTGGCATCCCCCTACCGCGAGACCGAGTCGATGGCCGACGGCTCCGACGCCATCGCCGACTGGCCCCTGCTCAACGCACTGATCAACACGGCGTCGGGTGCCACGTGGGTCTCGATCCACCACGGCGGCGGCGTCGGCATCGGCCGCTCGATCCACGCCGGCCAGGTCTCGCTGGCCGACGGTACGGCCCTGGCTGCCGAGAAGCTTGCTCGGGTCCTGACCAACGATCCCGGCATGGGCGTCATCCGCCACGTCGACGCAGGTTACGAGATCGCCGATCGCGTGGCCGCCGAACGTGGGGTGCGGATCCCGATGCAAGAGGCCTGAACAATGAGATTCGCCTAGGTTGAGGTCATGACCTTCGACACGACGGCATTCGACGGCTTGTGGTCGGCGATCGAACCCATCGGCCGCGAGGCAAGTACTGGTGGTTATCGACGCTTTGCGTGGACCCGGGTCGACGCGACGCTGCGCGAGTGGTTTGCCGGTGAGGCTTCCGCGCGCGGCATGGACGTGGTTAGCGACCGGGCCGGCAACCAGTGGGCGTGGTGGGGTGATCCGGATGCCGCCGTCGCAGCCGGTCGTCCAGGAGTCGTGATCGGGTCCCACCTCGACTCGGTCCCGGACGGCGGGGCCTTCGACGGTCCGCTGGGGGTGGTCTCGGCGCTTGCCGTCATCGATGCCTTACGGGCCAAGGGTTTTGCGCCCTCGTGCCCTATCGCCGTCGTGAACTTTGTGGACGAAGAGGGCGCTCGCTTTGGCATTGCCTGCGCCGGATCCCGTTTGATCACAGGCAAGCTCGACGCAGATAGGGCTCGAAGCCTCCGCGACGGGGACGGCGTCACGATGGCCGAGGCGATGACTGCGGCCGGTCACGACACGGCGCATGTCGGCCCGGACGACGAGACGCTCCGCCGGATCGGCACGTACGTCGAGCTGCATGTGGAGCAGGGGCGCGGCCTGATCGACCTCGGCCGTCCCGTCGCCGTGGGTTCTGTCATCCGGCCCCACGGGCGCTGGCGCATTGACCTGGCGGGCGAAGCCAACCATGCCGGCACCACCCGGCTTGAGGACCGCCACGACCCGATGCTCGGCCTGGCGAGGACAGTGCTGGTGGCTCGTGAGACCGCCGAGGCGCATGGGTGCGTCGCCACGGTTGGCAAGGTGCGGGTGGAACCCAATGGTGTCAACGCGATTCCGTCTCGGGTGACGGCCTGGCTGGACGCTCGAGGCCCTGGTGAGGCAGAGGTGCGGGCGGTCGTCGAAGCCGTTGGGCGCCAGTCCGGCAGCATCGCCGTTGAGGAGTCCTGGACCCCGGAGACCGTCTTCGACATACCTTTGGCGCAGCGGCTCTCAGAGCTTCTCGACGATGCCCCGATGCTGGGGACCGGCGCAGGCCACGATGCCGGAGTCCTGGCCACCGCCGGGGTTTCGGCCTCGATGCTGTTCGTCCGCAATCCCACCGGCGTCTCTCACTCACCTGCTGAGTTCGCCGAACGGGAGGACTGTCACCGGGGCGTCGAGGCGCTGACCCGGGTGACCGAGGAGCTGTCCCGTTGACGCGGTGGTGGGCGGCATACGCCCGGCTCCCTCCTGGACTCGCGCGTGCCGTGACGTTCGAGGTGGCGGGTGGCCGGTTCACGGCAGTCAACGCTGAGTCCCTGCCCGGAGATGCCCACGTCCTGCCGGGGGTCGTTCTTCCCGGTTTGGCCAACGCCCACAGCCATGCTTTCCACCGTGCACTGCGCGGTCGGACCCACGATGCCGGTGGCACCTTCTGGACCTGGCGTGAGCAGATGTACGCCGTCGCGTCGCAACTGGATCCGGACTCCTACCTCGCGCTGGCCACCGCGACATATGCCGAGATGGCGTTGGCTGGCATCACCACCGTCGGGGAGTTCCACTACCTGCACCGTGCTCCGGGTGGAGGGTCCTATGACGACCCGAACGCGATGGGCGAGGCCCTGCGTCAGGCGGCGTCCGACGCCGGGATCCGGCTGACCCTGCTCGATACCTGTTATCTGGCCGGTGGGTTGAGCAGTGCCGGGCACAGCCCGCTGGATGAAACCCAGCTGCGCTTCAGCGATGGTGACGCGGGCCGTTGGGCCGATCGCGTCGCCGGCCTCACAGAGTCCGCCACGATGCGTGTGGGCGTGGGCATCCACTCTGTGCGAGCAGTGCCGCGGAACCAGCTCGGCGTCGTCGCCGCGGCGACAGCGGAAGGTCGGCCGCTGCACGCCCATCTCTCTGAGCAACCTGCCGAAAACGAGGCCTGCCAAGGCTTCTACGGCATGACGCCGACCGCACTGCTAGAAGCGGAAGGGGTGCTGGGCCCACTGACCACGGTTGTTCATGCCACACACCTGACAGACAGGGACATCGCGACATTGGGAGCAAGCCGTACGACGGTCTGCTTCTGCCCGACGACCGAGCGGGATCTGGCTGACGGCATCGGACCCTCCCGGATGTTGAGCGACGCGGGCTCGCCGCTCTCCCTGGGGTCGGACCAGCACGGCGTGGTCGACCTGTTCGAGGAGGCCAGGGCGCTGGAGATGCACGAGCGCCTCGACTCGTTGCAGCGTGGGCGGTTCGGCCCGGAGGAGCTCCTGTCGGCGGCGACCCGGCACGAGAGCCTGGGCTGGGGCGATGCCGGACGGCTCGAGGTGGGGGCGCGGGCCGATCTGGTCGCGGTCAGGCTTGATAGCCCACGGACCGCGGGGAGCCTGCCGGAGCAGGTCCTCATGTCTGCCACTGCTGCTGACGTCGACACCGTGATCGTGGACGGCCGGACTGTGGTAGCCGGTGGTCGGCACCTGCTGGGCGACGTCGGATCGTTGCTGCAAAGGGCGATTGACCCCATCTGGGAGAGCTCATGACATCGACTGTGATCACCGGTATCGCCGAACTTGTCACCAACGACGATCATCTGGAGGGGGCCGACCACTCGGAGCGGCTGGGCCTTCTGCGCGACGCTGCGGTTGTTGTTCAGGACGGGCTCATCGCGTGGGTCGGGCCGGCGGCGAGGGCACCAGAGGCAGATCACCGTCGTGACGTGGGCGGGTCCGCGGTCATCCCGGGCTTCGTCGACTCGCACTCGCACCTCGTCTTTGCCGGGGACCGGTCGGCGGAGTTCGCCGCCCGGATGACGGGCGTCAGGTACGACGGTGGTGGCATCGCCAACTCGGTCAGGGAGACCCGGGCCGCCGATGACGACACGCTGCGTGCCGCTGTCCGCACGCGTGTTGCCGAGATGCGCGCCCAGGGAACGACCACGGTCGAGATCAAGAGCGGCTACGGCCTCAGCGTTGACGACGAGGTGCGTTCGTTGCGGATCGCTGCCGAGTTCACCTCTGAGACAACGTTTCTCGGCGCCCATGTCGTGCCACCGGAATATGTCGACCGGCGGAGCGACTATGTCGCGCTGGTCACCGGAGAGATGCTGTCGGCGTGTGCCCCCCACGCCCGCTGGATCGACGTGTTCTGCGAGCCACGCAGCCCGAACGCGTTCACCGAGGACGAGGCGCGAGTCGTGTTGTCCGCGGGCCGGGATGCAGGTCTCGGCCTTCGAGTTCACGGCAACCAGCTGGGCCCCGGTCCCGGGGTGCGACTCGCCGTCGAGATGGGTGCCGCCAGCGTCGACCACTGCACCTTCCTGTCCGAAGATGACATCGAGGCGCTCGTCGCGGCGGCAGACACCACAGTTGCCACGCTCCTGCCCGGCGCTGAGTTCTCCACGCGTTCGCGATACCCGGACGCACGGCGTCTGGTCGACGCCGGTGTGAGCATTGCCCTGGCCACAGACTGCAACCCCGGCACCTGCTACTCGTCGTCGATGCCGTTCGTCCTCGCTCTGGCAGTTCGCGAGATGGGTATGACGCCCGCAGAGGCCCTGCGAGCCGCGACCGTTGTGAGTGCGAAATCGTTGCATCGCAGCGATATCGGTGTGATCAGACCCGGGAACCGCGCGGACTTGGCGGTCCTGGACGCGCCGTCATACATGCATCTGACCTATCGGCCCGGCGTTCCCATCGCTCGCGCGCTCGAGGAGCGTGGCCGACATGGGTCCTGACCAGACGCAAGGCGAACGTTCGAACCCAGATCCAGTCCACGGTCCCGGACACCTGGGCGTCGTGCGCGTCACCGAGCTTGCGGTCGTGCCCTGGCGTAACGGCGGCGGTGTGACGCGCGAGATCCTGGCCTCTGGCGGGTCCGGATCAGACGGCTTCGACTGGCGGATCAGCATTGCCGATGTCAGCGAGCCCGGCCCCTTCTCGGCGTTCCCCGGTTTCGATCGCGTGATCACCCTGGTTGAGGGCGACCGGATGGATCTCGTGGTCGACGGGGTCGCCCACGTCCTGGGTCTGCACGAGTCGTTGAGCTTCGACGGGGCGAGCCAGACCTCATGCAGTCTGCCGGCTGGGCCGACGCGTGACCTCAACGTCATGACGCGTGCCGACCGGCATTCGGCCGTGGTCGCCGTCAGGGATCTGTCTGAGACCCGGCCGACCGCCGTCTCCGAAAGCGAGGTGCTGGTGCTGCTCACCGGTTCGGCGGTGGTCTCAGGAGCCGATGAGCGCCGGGCTCAGCTGCATCCGATGGATGCCGTCTGCCCAAGCAGCCAGCACCTGCGCCTGGTGACGGGATCGGGGCGGGCGGCGGTCGTGGGAATCGAGGGCCACCACCATGTGACGACTCCTGGTCAACACGGTCTCGACGAGCTCGAGAACAGAGGGGCGATCTCGTCCTAATCTGAGGTCATGACCACCGACGGACCGTGGGACGACGTGGTCCGGGTGCTGCTGGCCGCGGGCGCCGACCCGGATGTCGGCACGCCGAGTGCCCGGCGGTAGTCCAGATGTTCGAGCGGGGCGATCGTATTTCGTAGGCCGACTAGGTTCGCGGGCCGCGGCCGGCGGCAGCAACGACCTGCGACCAGGTCAGCTGCAGCGGCCCGTGCGTCTCGCGAGCAGCCAACGTTGCCAGTGCATCTCGTCGATCTGAGGCTGTGAGCTCGTCACCGAACCTGTCCACGAACAGCAGTATTCGCGGCCGCGCCAGCCCGCCCATCACCTCGCGGACCGCATCGAGCAGGTCGCGGGCCACCGCAACAAGATCCGGAGTCTCTGGGAGCGCTTCGGCTGCGAGAACCACTGCGGCGGCAAGGGATCGACCGATCTGACCGTCCTTGCGCTCAACGACGTCAGCGGACCGCACGAAGGGGTGAGCCAACAGTACCTCGCGCACCTCGGTGAGCGACACGAGCTGCCCGGCCACCGACACCACCTCGTCGGTGCGCCCCAGGAACTCGATCGCGCCGTCAGATCTGAGCCGGGCCAGGTCACCGGTGGCGTAGACCGCCGGGTGGCGGGACCAGTGGCTTTCGGTGACCTCTATGGTCGGGCCCTCGGCTTGACCCATGGTCCCGGCCCACGGCCGGCCCAGAACGAGCTCCCCGGAATCACCCTGTGGCACCGGCCGGCCGGCTGCGTCGACGATCTGCAGTCCCGGGTCTGGCATCGCCGAGGGGTCCACCGGACGGTCCAGACGTACGATGCCGCCGAGCTCGACCTGACCCCATCCGTCGGCGACCTCGAGGTCGCCCCGGCCGAGGTCGCGCAGCAGCCACTCGTGCAGCTCGGGATCCATCGGCTCACCCATGGTGACGACTCGCGCCAGGGACTTGATCGAGCCCACGTCCGGCAGTTCGTGGGACCAGCCCCGCATGGTTCGGACGACCGATGGTGAGGTCAACAGGGTCGCGACGCCGTATCGCTCGATGACCTCCCACGCGCGGGCGTGCGTGGGAACGTCGAGCGTGCCCTCGAACATGACTGTGGTGTCTCCGCAGGCGAGCGGGCCGTAGATCCCGTGGACCTGGGCGCCGAGCCAGGAAACGTCGCCCGCACACCAGAACACGCCGCCGCCGCTGATGCCGAGTCGGTGCACTGCGGTGGAGCTGGCCATGACGTTCGCGGTGGCGTGGAGCACCGTGACCGGACGACCGCGGCGGTTGGCCAGGTTGACCGCGATGAGTGGGTGGCTGGCCGGCAGGATCGCCGGCGCCGCGTCACCGAGGCGGCCTACCATCTGGCCAGGGCGGCTGCCGGCAATGAGGTCGTGGTACCACCGATCACCCTCGTACCAGGCCACATCCATGCCGGTCCGGCGGACGACGATGGTCTGTTCGACGCCAAAACCGGCGACAGCGCTCAGGGCCTCGTCCGCGAGGGTCTTCAACGGCCGCGCCGCTCCCCGCCGCCAGGCACCGTCCTGGGTGAACAGGATCTTGGGGGTCAGATCCTCGAGCCGGTCGGCCAGGGCCTCGGCGGGCAGAGGCGTCGGGATGATCGTGTGCACTGCACCGATGCGGGCGCACGCGAGCATGGCTACGACTGTCTCGGGCAGCCAGCCCAGGTGCAGTACAACGCGATCGCCCGGCACCACGCCGAGGCCGCGCAGGCCTCGGGTCAGCGCGAGCACCTCATCATGGAGCTGCCGGAAGGTCAGCGACCTGCGGTCACCCGGCTCGCCCTCCCAGAGGATCGCGACCTGCTCAGCCCGGTGTGGCAGATGCCGGTCGACGCAGATGACCGACGCGTTCAGCTGGCCCCCCGCGAACCATGCGCCGCCGGCTTGGCCCGGAACCCACAGATCGTCATACGGCCTGGTCCAGGTCAGCTCTGACCCGACCGTGGCCCAGACGGTGAGGTCGAAGGAGTCTGTGATGGCGGCGGCTGCGGCAGCGCCGGAGGAGTCGCCAGCCGCGGGGCTCTGCTCAGCCATGACCCAGGGTCCTTCCTGCTGCTGCGGCGGCGAGACGCAGGTGGGCGGCCGTCGCCTCGACCTGTGCTGCATCCGCAATGGGCGGCAGGTTGGCCGCAAGCGCGGCGACCGCAAGACCATGACCGTCCATGACCGGCACGGCGATCTCCCGTGGCGCGCTGGGATCCGGACCGTCGGTGACCAGGTGGCTCGCCCGCGCCCACGTGTCCCGACCGCGGTCGGCCTCTTGCTGATCCTGCGGAGAGGCGACCTCCCAGGCCGCTTTCCAGACCTCAGCATCCCCCCGGGCGGCGAGTACCCGACCACCAGCGGTTGCGAAGGCTGGGTGGACGCGGTGCGCGTCCCGATAGATCCCGTGGTCATCGCCATCAACCTGGTCGATGTAGACGGCCTGTCCGCGGACGAGAACCTCAACATGCACCGTGGATCCGACCTGGTCGCGGAGCTGCACGAGGTAGGGGGCCAGAGCGCCCAGGATCGGCAGCCGGGCGAGGTACAGATGGGACAGACGGGTCAGCTCTGGGCCCAGGCCGTAGCGGGAGGAACGCGGGTCCTGCTCGACCAGGTCAGCGAGTACGAGCGAACGCAGCAGCCGGTGGACCGTCGGCACGGAGAGCCCGGACCTCTCGGCGAGGTCGGTGAGCTGCTGATAGGCGGGCCCTCCACTGAGCAGCTCGAGCAGCACGACCGCATTGCGGACGGTGCCAAGACCGCCGCGACCATCGGCAGTGTCGGCGTCGTTCTGCATCGGGTCTCTCCTCCAGGGACGTGCAACGTCAGCGAAATATCACGGGTCTCACACTGAGTGAAAGGACGATAACACCGAACACCCATTCCGAAAAAAGGGTATTGCCTTTCACATAGTGGAACCCTATGCTCACTCGGAACCGCCGGCAACAGCCGGTATGTCCGGCGACGAGGAGGTCTCCACGTGCTCACCCGGGCGTACCAGCACACCCTGAACTCCAGCGGGGTGCGCGCAGGTGAGCCCCTGTTGGAGGTGCATGACGTCACCCTGCGCTTCGGCGGCGTCACGGCACTGACCGACGTAGGCTTCACCGTCACCCAAGGGCATATTCATGCGGTCATCGGACCCAATGGCGCCGGCAAGTCATCCCTGTTGAACTGCGCGAGCGGCCTCTACCACCCCCAGGAAGGCAACATCGTCCTGCATACCGGTGCCGGCCGTGCCGACCGTGGTGCCACCAGCCATGAGCTCACCCGGCTGGCGCCGCACCGGATCGCCCGACTGGGGGTGGCACGGTCCTTCCAGAACATCGAGCTCTTCGCCCAGCTGACTGTCCTCGAGAACCTCATGCTCGGCAGGCACATCCACATGAACCACAGCGTGGCCGCGTCCCTTCTGTGGTTCGGACCGGCCCGCCGCCAGGAGATCGCTCATCGCGGCCTGGTCGAGGAGGTCATCGACCTGCTTCAGCTGCAGGCCTATCGCCACCACGCCGTCGGGTCGCTCGCCTACGGAATCCAGAAGCGCGTCGAGCTCGGGCGGGCGCTCTGCATCCAGCCGGCGCTGCTGCTGCTGGACGAGCCGATGGCCGGTATGAACGCCGAGGAGAAAGAGGACATGGCGCGCTACATCCTCGACGTCCACGAGCTCGCCGGCGTCACCGTGGTCCTCATCGAGCACGACATGAACGTCGTCATGGATATCTCCGACCGGGTCAGCGTCCTCGACTTCGGCCGGTTGATTGCCGATGGCACCCCTGACGAGGTCAAGCGCAGTCCGGCCGTCATCGAGGCCTACCTGGGTGCGGAGGGGGCAGAGTGAGCACCTTCCCGCAGCTCTTGGCGAGACTCGCCACCGAGCGTCCGCACGAGGTGGCACTTCAGGAAAAGCGTTACGGCATCTGGAAGCCCGTGACCTGGAGCTTGTACAACGCCCGCGTGCGCGACTTCGCGCACGGGCTCGCCTCCCTCGGGATCCAACGGGGCGATGTCGTGGCGGTCCTGGGGGACAACCGGCCCGAGTGGCTCATCGCCGAGCTCGCGACGCAGACGCTGGGGGCCGCTGTGGTCGGCATCTTCCCCACCAGCATCAACGAGGAGCTGAGGCACATCCTGACCCTGGCTCGGGTCAAGGTCGTCGTGGCCGAGGACCAGGAGCAGGTGGACAAGCTGCTGCGACTGCGAGACGACGAGAAGACAGGCCTGGGCGCGACCGGAGCTGAGGGGGGTCCCGCACTGCTCGTCGAGACCATCATCTTCTACGACCCGCACGGTCTGGAGTCCTACACCGATCCGTGTCTTCGGAACTTCACCGACGTCGAGGCGCTCGGCCGAGAACTCTCAATGCAGCGACCCGGCTGGCTGGACAGTCAGCTGGACGAGTGCAGCGCTGAGGACATCGCGATCATCTGCACGACCTCCGGCACGACGTCGCGCCCCAAGCTCGGCGAGCTCTCTCATGCCAACCTGCTGGCGATGGCCGAGCACCTCACCGCCGTCGACCCGATCGGCGCCAAGGACCGTTACGTGTCCTTCCTTCCGTTCGCCTGGATCGGTGAGCAGATGCTCGCTGTGGCCTGCGGGCTCTCGCGAGGCCTGACCATCTCCTTCCCCGAGGACGCCCTGACCCAGAAGGCGGACCTGCGCGAGATCGGCCCCAACGTCATGTTCAGCCCGCCACGCATCTGGGAGTCGATGCTCTCAGAGGTGCAGGTACGCATCGACGAGGCCGGCTGGCTCAAGCGGGCGACCTTCGGCTTGGGCTACGCCGTGGGGGACAAGGTGGCAGGGCGTCGGGTCAAGGGCCAGGGTCCTGGTCTCTGGCTGGGTCTGGCCTATCGCCTCGCCGACGCTGTGGCCCTCCACCCTGTCCGCGACCAGCTGGGCCTGGCCCGGATCAGACGCTGCTACACCGGTGGTGCCCCTCTCGGCCCGGACGTCTTCCGCTTCTTCCACGCGATCGGCGTCAACCTCAAGCAGATCTACGGGCAGACCGAGATCTGCGGCATCGCCGTTGTGCACCGCGACGATGCCATCGCGTTCAACACGGTGGGCACACCGATCCCCGGCACCGAGCTACGGATCACCGATGATGGCGAGATCCTGCTCCGCTCCGCGTCGGTATTCCGTGGTTATCACCGCCAGCCCGAGGTGACCGCCGAGACGGTCGACAAGGACGGCTGGCTGCACACCGGTGACGCCGGATACCTTGATGAGGCAGGCCAGCTCGTCGTCATCGACCGAGCCAAGGACGTCCTGGAGACGGCGGACGGCACGCGCTTCTCCAGCGCCTTCATCGAGAACAAGCTGAAGTTCTCGCCCTACATCGAAGAGGCCGTCACGTTCGCCGGCGACGGCGGCGCGGCCGGCGAAGACCTGGAAGCCCACGGCGGTATGACGGCCCTGATCACCCTGGACTCCCTCACTGTGGGTTCATGGGCAGAGCACCAGCACCTGTCCTACACGACCTATACCGACCTGGTCGGCAAGAAGGACGTATACGACCTGGTCGCCGAGGAAGTGGACCGTGCCAACCAGGATCTGCCCGAGAGCATCCGGATCCAGCGGTTCGCCATCCTGCACAAGCAGTTCGACCCCGACGACGACGAGATCACCCGCACCCGCAAGGTCCGCCGTTCGGTAATCAACGAGCGCTACGCCGACATCATCGCCGCGCTCGACAAGGGCGAGCCGGGTGTGGAAGTCCGTAGCGCGGTGACCTATCAGGACGGCTCGATCGTGGAACGCACGATCGACCTGCGGATCTTCGACCTGATCGGCTATGTCGTTCCCGCCGGCCGAGGCCGCCGTCCCGTCTGGAGTGGCCGCCGATGAGCACCTTCGTGTCACTGACGGTCTACGGTATGGCAGACGGCGCCATCCTCGCGCTCGCAGCGCTCGGGTTCGTCCTGATCTACAAGGCCACCAGCGTCATCAACTTCGCCCAGGGCGAGTTCCTGCTGGTCGGCGCCTACACCTTCTACGCCGCGTTCGTGCTGCTCGGCCTGCCGGTCGTGCTGGCCAGCGTCGTCGGCGTCCTCATCGCGGTAGGCCTGGGTATCGTCGTCGAGCGGTTCGTCCTGCGACCGATGATCGGTGAGAGCCCGATCAGCGTGATCATGGTGACGATCGGCCTGTCGGCGGTCCTGCGGGCGGTCGTTCAGATGTTCTTCGGCACCTCTGTTCGTGAGCAACCGGCGATCCTGCCTCGTGACTCGATCAAGATCTTCGGGGGCCAGGTCCCGCTGAACCGGCTCTTCGTCATTGCCATCGCGGCATTCGTCCTGACCGGCTTCACGATGTTCTTCCGGCGGTCGCGTCACGGCATCGCGATGCGGGCTGTGGCCGACGATCAGCAGGCCGCCCTCACGATGGGCATCTCGGTCCGCCGGATCTTCGCGATGGCATGGGCGCTTGCTGCAGTCAGCGCACTGATCGCCGGCGTCCTGCTGGCGGATGTGTCCGCGGTCGAGCAGAACATCGCGAGCTTCGGGCTGATCGTCTTCCCCGTCGTGATCCTCGGTGGCCTGGACTCAGTCCCCGGCACCATCGTCGGCGGACTCACCATCGGCATGCTCAAGCAGTACGTCTCCGGCTATGCCGACCCCGGCCTGGCCGAGGTCATCCCCTACATCGTCCTGGTTCTGATCCTCATGGTCCGGCCCTACGGCCTCTTCGGCGAGACACGGATCGAGAGGGTCTGAGCGATGGCAACCGCAACCGGCATCCACCACCGCAGCTACCGGGCCGAGCTGGCGCTGCGGCACACCCGCGCCGAGTACGCCCGACTGGGCTTGATGATCATCGCCCTGGTCGCCGCGCCCTACGTCCTGGACAAGTACTGGCTCGGCATCGTCAACACGATCCTGATCGCCGTCATCGGCGCCGTCGGCCTCAACATCCTGGTCGGCTTCACCGGCCAGATCTCCCTGGGGCAGGGCGGCTTCCTCGCCGTCGGCGCCTACACCAGCGCGATCCTTCATGAGCGCGCCGGGCTTCCCGTGGTCTTCAGCGTGCTGATCGCGGTTCTCACGACGGCCGGCATCGGGGCATTCTTCGGACTTCCGGCGCTACGACTCAAGGGCCTCTATCTGGCGATCGCCACCCTCGCCAGCCAGGAGATCATCATTTTCGTCGTCCGACGCTGGACCTGGCTGTCCGAGGGCAAGGGCTTCATCGACGTCTCCCGGCTGGAGCTGTTCGGGTGGGAGATCAAGCGCGAGACGTTCGAGTCCCAGTGGTACTGGGTCCTGCTCGTCCTTGCGGTGATCGCAGTGTTGGCCGCACGGAACCTGTTCCGCACGGGACTCGGCCGCTCCTTCATGGCGGTTCGCGACCATGACATCGCCGCTGAGGCCATTGGCGTGAACCTCACCCGGGCCAAGGTCACGGCCTTTGCCGTCTCCAGCGGTTTCGTCGGGCTGGCCGGCGCCCTGACCGCGCACTACACCGAGACGGTCACCTGGGAGCGCTTCACCCTCGACGTCTCCGTGCTCTATCTCGCGATGATCATCGTTGGGGGCCTGGGATCGGTCGCGGGCGCCGTCTACGGGGCGGCTTTCATGATGCTTCTGCCCGCCCTGCTCACCGAGGCCAGTGATGCGGTCAAGGGACAGCTTCCGTTCCTGGCCGACCAGCTGCCGGCCATCAAGAACGCCGTCTTCGGCCTTGTCATCGTTCTCTTCCTGATCATCGAGCCGCGCGGACTCGCACGCATCTGGCAACGCACCAAGGACTACGTGCGGTTCTGGCCGTTCCGCTACTAAGACACGAGCTCATCTGCCCACGTCATCCGAACAGTAAGAGTCATCCGAACAGAAGGAGTCGCTGGAAATGAAGCACACCAAGAGATCTGCCATCGCGGCCGCCAGTGTGGCCGTGCTGCTCGGGATCACCGCCTGCGGTGGTAGCGACAAGGCGGCCGGGTCCGATGACAAGACGCCCATCAAGATCGGCATCATCGCCGACCTCACCGGCGCCACCGGCGACGTGGGCACGCCCTACAACGAGGGCATGCTCGGCTACATCGACTGGATCAACGCCAAGGGCGGCATCGAGGGGCGCAAGATCGAGGCCCAGTCCAACGACTACGCCTACAAGGTGCCAGCCGCCGAGGAGCTCTACAAGAAGTACGTCTCCAGCGACGCCGTGCTGATCCAGGGTTGGGGCACCGGTGACTCCGAGGCGTTGCGCAAGAAGGTCGCCGCCGACAAACTGCCGTTCATGTCCGCCTCGTATGCCGAGATTCTCACCGACCCGAAGGAGTCTCCCTACAACTTCGTGGTGGCGCCGACGTACTCCGACCAGATGCGGGTAGCACTCAACTGGATCGCCAAGGACGCGGGGGGTCAGGCGGAGGTCGCGGTCTTCCATCACGACAGCCCGTTCGGCAACGCCCCGGTTGCTGACGGCCAGAAGTGGGTCACCGAGAAGGGCCTGACGCTGGGTTACACGGCCTACCCGATGCCCAAGACGCCGAACCAGATCGGCCTGCTGAGCCAGGCCAAGAAGCAGGGCGCGAAGTACATCGTGATCCAGAACGTCTCCAGCCCCGCGGCGCAGGTCGCCAAGGACATCAAGGCCCAAGGCCTGGACATGAAGATCGTCTGCCTCAACTGGTGCTCGGACGACCTGATGGTCAAGACCGCAGCTGGTGCAGCCGAGGGCACCATCATGGTGCAGCCGTTCGCCCCGCCGAGCGCCAGCAAGCCCGGCCACAAGGACGTCGCCGACTACCTCACGAGCAAGGGCTCCTCGCTCGAGGCCAAAGGTCTGCACTACGTCCAGGGCTGGTACACCATGCACGTTATGGCGCAGGGCATCCAGAAGGTGCTCAAGGCCGGTGACGAGCTGACCGGCGCGAACATCAAGGCGGCACTGGAGACCATGGACGCCGTCGACACCGGTGGCGTCGTCGGCAGCGGTGAGGTCAAGTTCAGCGCCGAGTCGCACCGTGGCTCCACGGCAACGGGTATCTATCAGGTCAAGGACGGCCAGCTGGTCGAGCTTGAGGCGAACGCCAAGCCGTGATGACGCCCACCCCATCGACCCGGGCGGCGGGGGCTCCGACCCCCGTCCCCCCGGCTCTCGTCGAGAAGGCAGCGATGCTCACCCTCAACAACGTTGAGGTGATCTACGACGAGGTGATCCTCGTCCTGCGCGGCCTGTCCCTGGCCGTGCCGGAGGGCAAGATCGTCGCGCTGCTCGGGTCGAACGGGGCTGGCAAGTCCACCACCCTGAAGGCGGTCTCCGGGCTGCTGCCCACCGAGCATGGCGAGGTGACCGACGGGCAGATCATGTTCGACGGGCACAACGTCACCAAGGTGGACGCAGCAGCCCGGGTCCGGCTCGGCATGAGTCTTTGTATGGAGGGCCGGCACATCTTCGAGCACCTGACGGTGGCCGAGAACCTTGTCGCCGGCGCCTACTCCCGTGACCGGTCAGGAGTCGCGACCGATCTTGAGATGGTCTACGACTTCCTGCCGAAGATCGCCGACATGCGGGCCCGGATCGCGGGCTACCTCTCCGGTGGCGAGCAGCAGATGCTCGCCATCGGAAGGGCGCTGATGTCCAAGCCGCGGCTGCTCATGCTCGACGAGCCGTCGCTGGGTCTGGCTCCACTGCTGGTGCAAGAGATCTTCGGCTTCATCAAGCGACTCAATGTCGAGATGGGGCTGACGGTTCTGGTGATCGAGCAGAACGCCCGCCGTGCCCTCGAGATCGCCGACGTCGGCTACATCATGGAACAGGGCCGCATCGTTCTGGAAGGGACAGCGGCGGAGCTTCAGGAGAACCCCGACGTCAAGGAGTTCTACCTCGGTCTCGGCGACGAAGGCACACGCAAGAGCTATCGCGACGTGAAGCACTACAAGCGCCGCAAGCGCTGGCTCTAGGGAGCAGACCACCATGTCACTCACCACCTCCGTCACGACCTACGCCGGATCGATGGACGACGCTATATCGCGTGTCGTCCAGGCGGCCGCGGCGACCGTGCCCGCCTTCGCCGCACGGCTCACGGCTGCCGGGCTCGACGCCGGGTCGATCCGGGGAGTCGCCGACCTCGCGGCGCTGCCCGTGCTGACCAAGGACGACGTCCTCGCCCAGCAGCAGATCGAGCCACCGTTCGGCGGACTGCTCGTGCCTGGCGCGCGGGTCAGCAGGGTCTTCCAGTCGCCGGGCCCTCTCTACGAACCTCAGCTTTCCGGCGCCGACCCATGGCGGTGGGGACAAGCGTTGTCCTCGATGGGTTTTGGCGCTGACGACACCGTCCTCAACTGTTTCGGCTACCACCTGTCTCCGGCCGGGGCGATGTTCGAGGAGGGCTGCCTCGCCATCGGCGCCCGGGTGCTGCCCGGGGGCATCGGCACCCAGGACCTTCAGGCCAGGGCGATCGCGGACCTGGGGATCACGGCATACACGGGCCTGCCCAGCTATCTGAAGGCGCTGCTGGACCGTTTTGACGAGCTCGGACTGGGCAGCGGCCGGTGGCGGCTCACGAGAGCACTGGTGACGGCCGAACCGCTGCCTGACTCCTTGCGGGCGCTGCTCGAGGAACGGGTGCCCATCGTGCGGATGGCATACGGAACGGCCGAGACCGGTCTGTTGGCCTACGAACGTGAACCCGGTGCCGGGCTGGTCCTGGCCGACGGCGTGCTGGTCGAGGTCTGTGACCTCGACACCGGGGCGCCGATTACCGAGGGTGAGGGGCAGGTCGTCATCACGTTGTTGCGGCCGGAGTACCCGCTCGTGCGTTTCGGCACCGGCGACCTGTCCGCCTGGGTTGGTGGCCCGGACGGTTTGCCCCGGCTGGCCGGCGTCCTTGGACGGGTCGGCCAGGCAGTCAAGGTGCGTGGGATGTTCCTGCACCCCCGACAGGCTCAGACCGCGATGGCCGGTGTCGAGGACGTCTTGGCGTGGCGGCTCGTCGTCGACCGGCACGACCACCTGGACCAGCTGCGTTGTGAGGTCGTCCTCGCCGACAGTGTCGACGGAGCCGACGGTGACGCAGTTCTCGAGGTGATCCGCGGCCGGATCCGGTCAGGTCTCCGGTTCGCCAGTGAAGTCGTCGCAGTGCCGGCGCTGCCAGCCGACGGGTCCGTCATCTCGGACGTGCGCGACTGGTCCTGAGGTCACGCCCTGGTGCGGTAGCGGAGGTGGACCACGCCGCTGCTGAAACGGCGTTCGCCAAGCAGTTCTAGCTTCAGGCGGACGTTGTGGGGGAGGGACCGGGTGCCGCCTCCGACCACGATCGGCGTGACGAACAGGTGGCACTCGTCGACCAGCCCGGCCCTGATCGCCTGTGCAGCGAGGTCGGGACCGCCCACGCTGATGTCACCTTCGGCTGTCGCTTTCATTCGCCGGACAGTTTCGGGGTCGAAGCTCCGCTCGAGCCGAGTCCTCGCGCTGGATACCGTCTGCAGCGTTGTGGAGTAAACGATCTTGTCGGCCGCCTGCCAGATCTCCGCGAAGTCCTGGGTGGAAGGCGGCTCGTCGGCGAGGGTGTGTGCGTTCTCCCAGAAGACCATCACCTCGTACATCCGGCGCCCGTAGAGGTAGGTGCCGACCGGTCGCTCGAGGTCGTTGACGAAGGCGTGCACCTCCTCGTCCGGCGCGGCCCAGTCGAAGTTGCCGTCCCCGTCCGCCACGTAGCCGTCCAACGACGTGATCGCCGAGTAGATCAGTCTGGCCATGGTCAGGCTCCCCCGCCGAACTGAGCAGCCATGCCCTTAGCCGGCCTGCTGCAGCTTCTTGGGCGGATGCCCGGCTGACTTGGCGTAGTAGGCCGCAGCCTTGCGGGTCGCCAGCAGCCGGGCAACGCCGATAAGGGCGCCGGAGGCCACGGCCCAGCCGACCGCCTCGGGCCATGACACCTCGGGATCCTCAGGGTTGGCCGGCGGCTCTTTGCCGGTCGCCACCGTCCATCCGCTGGTCACGAGCTTCCTGGCCACGGCGGCCGCGCCGACTGCTGCGCTTGTCCCGAGGATCTTCCACGCCAACGCGCCCATGACGACCTCCAGCTCGGAATCTGCTCTGCACCCTGGAGCCTGCCACGTCGACCGGTGTACCGTCATCCCTGTAACGACAGGGGAGCGCCCCACAGCGCTGAGAGTGCGGTTCGCCGCAGACCCTCGAACCTGCACCGGTTAACACCGGCGAAGGGAGTCGGGAATCTCAGGTGCGTGCTCGCCATACCTTCTTGTGCTCACGCGCGGGACGGTATGACGGGTGCGACCCTCCCCGAGGCATCCATCCATCCGGATACCACGGGAAAAGGACAGAAAAGATGACAGCACAACGCAACACCGGGATTCCCGCGCCACCGGCGCGCACCCCTCAGGATTCAACGACATCAGCCACATCATCGACCACGCAGACAGCCCCGCGCACCATCCTGGCCACCCGACCCCTGATGCGCTGGCGCGGCGTCGACCTGGTCACGGCCGCCATGCTTGCCGTCGCGTTCGGCGTCATGTTCTGGGGCTTCGACACCTTCATCTATCCGGTCCTGAGCACGGCAACGGCAGGCTTCCCTCCCGCTGGTGAGCTGATGCTCGGCGTCTGGCTTATCCCCGCCGTCGTCGGCGCGCTGGTCATCCGTCGACCTGGAGCCGCGCTGTTCACCGAGCTGGTGGCCGCCAATGTCGAGATGTTCCTGGGCAACAAGTGGGGCGTGGCCGTCCTGCTCTCGGCAGTGCTTCAGGGTCTGGGTGTCGAGCTTGCACTGGCGCTGTTCCGGCATCGCCGCTTCGGCGTTGTCGTGGCCGTGCTGGGCGGAGCTCTTTCCGCCGTCTTCGAGATCGTCTTCTACGAGTGGTACTCCTACGTCGCCGACTACTCCATGGTGTGGAAGGCCATCTACCTGGGCTGTGGCATCGCCTCCGGTGCCGCCATCGCCGGGGTCGGGGGCTGGGCGCTGGTGCGCGGACTGGCCAGGTCGGGCGCTCTGAACGCCTTCCCGCCGGGTCAGGAGATTCGTGAGTCTCACCCAGTCTGAGACCACGCCGGCGGAGGGCGTGCCGGCGAAGAGCGAGCCGGGCGAGCCCGTGGTGTCTGAGGTCGTGCCGGCGGCGGCGCTCGCCGTCGGTGGTGGCGCCCTCGTCGAGGTCCGGGACCTCACCTGGCGCCCCTTCGGGCGGCGGGAGCCGGTGCTCGCCGGCATCACCCTGCGTATTGAACCCGGTTCGCACGTGCTGCTTGCCGGGCCCAGCGGGGCCGGCAAGTCCACGTTCCTGCGCGCCCTGGCCGGAGTCCTGACCACGACCGAGTCCGGTGACTTCGCCGGCTCGATCCTGATCGACGGTGCCCCTCCCACGGGGTCATCGGTGGGCCTGATGATGCAGGATCCCGACGATGCGTTGGTGGCCGGTCGGGTGGGTCGCGATGTGGCCTTCGGCCCCGAGAGCTTCGGTATGCCGCGGGACGAGATCTGGTCGCGGGTTCGGGCGGCGTTGGCGTCCGTGGGTTTCCCCTATGACGAGGACCGCCCCACCAACGCACTATCCGGTGGAGAGACCCAGCGCCTGGCGTTGGCCGGCGTCCTCGCGCTGACCCCCAGGCTGGTGCTGCTCGATGAACCGACCTCGATGCTCGACCCGTCGTCGGCAGCGGTGGTGCGTGAGGCGATCAGCGCTGCGGTCCGTGCTTCGGGCGCGACGTTGGTGATGGTGGAGCACGAGCTGTCGGCCGTAATCGACGGGGTGGATCGCCTGGTCGTGCTCGACCTGACTGGGCGGGTCAGCGCCGACGGGCCGGTCGAGGTCACCCTCGCCGAATCAGCGGACTTGCTTGTGGCACAGGGGGTTTGGGTGCCCGGCGTGGCAGCTCCACTCCCGTTGGAGGTGGACCGGGCACTGTGTGCTCCAGCAGTCGCGGGCGGGTCCGGTGGCCAGGTGCTGGTGTCGGCAGAGTCTGCCTCCGTCCTGCGCCAGCCCCGGGCGTCGGTCATGTCTGCGCATCGGCCGATGTCCGCGGTGCTCGCCCTGGATGATGTCTGCGCGACGGTCACCGCCGGCGAGTGCGTCGCCGTCGTCGGTCCCAATGGCGCAGGGAAGTCGACCCTGACGGCGCTCCTGGCTGGTGTCGATGAACCGACCCAAGGCCAGGTACGGGCCGGTGATGCGTTGTTGGCAGGCGTCGGCGCGAGCCTCGGCAAGGGCGCCAGTTCTCGCAAGGGCATGAGATCTCGCGAGGGCACACATTTCTCAGTGGCCATCCATCGCTGGACATCGCGCATGCTTGCCGCCCGGTTCGGCTGGGTGCCCCAACAGGCTGAGCATGCTGTGGTCGCCCGCACCGTCCGCGAGGACGTGTTGTCGACCAGCCGGCTGCTTGGTCTTGACGACGACGCCAGTCAGGCCCGCGTCGATGGTCTGCTCGAGGTGCTGGGCCTGTCGGCGCTCTCCGGTGCCGACCCCCACCACCTCTCGGGGGGCGAGCAGCGACGTCTGGCCCTGGCGGGTGCCCTCGCCCACGGCCCCTCAGTCCTGGTCCTGGACGAGCCGAGCGTCGGTCAGGACCGGCTGACCTGGGCGGCTGTCGCAGGCGTGGTTGCGGCAGCCCGCAAAGCCGGGGTGGGCGTGGTCCTGGCCACGCATGACCCCTTGCTGATCGCCATGGCCGATCGTCGGATCACGTTGTCCTCCGGGCGGATCGCGGATCCGGAGGTCGTACAACCCCTGCCCACGTCGGAGCGCTCGGTGTCCGCGACGGGTGTCGCTCGGGGCCGATGGGCGGGACTCGTCAGCCGGTCCGGGCCGCTCTCGGTGTTGTTGGCTTCGATCGTCCTGATCTTCGGCGCGCCGTTCATCTCCGATCTGCGTATTGCCCTGATCGCCATCGGTATCCAGATAGCCCTGGCCCCGATGGTCCTGGGAGTCGGCCGACCGCCCTGGTTCCGGCTGCTTCCGGGTTTGTTCGCAGTCCTGTCGGTCGGCTTCTCGAACTGGCTGCTCAGCCCCGGACGTGAGCTGTCCACTGGTGCACTGGCCGGCCTGCGGGTCGCATTCTTCGTCGTGCCGGGGGTTCTGCTGGCAGGACGTATCGACCCCTCGGCGTTGGGCGACCACCTGGCTCAGCGTCTACGGCTCCCGGCCCGCCCGGTGGTCGCTGCGGTCGCCGCCCTGTATCGCTTTGAAAGCCTCGGCGAGCAGTGGGATCAGCTCGCCCGGATCCGTCGGGTCAGGGGTCTCGGCCCGGGCCGGTCGCCTCTGGGTCGGGGGCGTTATCTCGCGGCTCTGACCTTCGGGCTGCTGATCCAGACGCTGCGCCAGGCCGGGCGGATGGCGGTGGCCATGGAGGCACGCGGTTTCTCGGCCCGACACAGGACCTGGGCTGAGCCAGCGCCCTGGCGACCCGCCGACTCACTGATGCTGGCGCTGGGACTTGCCGTGGCCGGCATACCGCTGGTGCTCACCCGTCTTTAGACCGTCTCTGAGGGATCACGACCCACGCTGCGTCAGCGGTCCTCGAGCGCGGCTCGGCTTCGGGCACGGTTGAGCAGGACGCCGGCCACCACCACGGGTGCGATGAGGACGAAAAGAAGCATCGGGATCCCGACCGCCGGCGGCAGTGCGAAGCCGGTGCAGACCTCTCCTGTGGTGAATACCTGACCGCTGCTGGTAGAGCCCGACGTGCTGGTGCAGGTCTGTGTCGTTGCTAGCCCGATGGTTCCACCGAGCATCAGAACCAGACCGGGGCCGCCGGGAACGATCAGGGTGCCCAGCAGCTTCTCCGAGCGTCGCCAGAGCCCCGAGTTCCACAACAGAATCACGCCTACCGCCCAGCCGACGAGCGGTATCAGGGAACCGAGGGTGAGCATGACCACTGCCCCCACCTCAAGTCCGATCCCCCGTCGTCGCGTCCCCGACGGCGCCGGGTATGCCGGGTGGTCGGGCGGCTCATCCTCAATCGCTGCCGCAACGATGTCCGCCGGCTCACCGAGCCGGTCCAGCATCGTTCTGACGGCCGCTTCGTCGGCCCCCGGCCCTCGGGCCCCGGAGGCTGCGATGTGCTCGCCGATCTCGGACAGCAGTTCCGCGCGACGATCCAGCGGCAACAACTGCGCGGCGTCAGTCAGCCGGGCCAGATAGTCGTCGACCAGCCGGTCGACCGTGCTGTTGGTCGTCATGCCGCTCCGTCGGGCAACAAGGCGTCGACGGCGTCGCGGAAACGACGCCAGTCCGCGGTGAAGGCCAGGAGCGCACGCTCGCCGGCCGGGGTGAGGGCGTAGTAGCGGCGCGGCGGACCCTCAGCCGACTCCGCCCACGTGGTGGAAACCCACCCCTCGCGACGCAACCGCGAGAGCAAGGGATAGATCGTCCCTTCGCTGATCACCATGCCGTCGGAGTCGCTGAGCCGGCGCACGAGGTCGAAGGCGTAAAGGCTGGTACTGCTCAACAGCGACAGGACGCAGTACTCCAATACCCCACGGCGGAGCTGGGACAGCGGTCTCGCCTCCGGTGGTGCCATGTATTGCAAGGTACTAGGCAAAATACGGAAGCGCAACCGCGAACCTCTCCGCACCTTGATAGAGCACGTGCGTCATTGATCGGGCACCCACGTGCCTGCGCTATCAATGACGCACGTGCTCTATGAACAACGATCGAGACGTCCGGCCAGCGGCCGGGAACAATCCGCGCGTGGTGTAAGTTGAGTCAAGTAGGCGCAAGTTTGCGGAGCGTGGACTTGACAACTCCAGCCGATGCCGAGCAGATTGGGTGCCGAAGCACCACAAGCCCAGTAGTCACAACCTCAGCAGTCAGAACCAAGCAGTCACAACCACAGCAGTCACGGTGGCGAGCAGCGCTCGCCGGCAACTCGTCATACAGGAGACAACAACATGGCACGTGCGGTAGGAATCGACCTCGGTACCACCAACTCGGCAGTCGCCGTCCTCGAGGGCGGCGAGCCCACCATCATCGCCAACGCGGAGGGCGGGCGCACCACCCCGTCGGTCGTCGCGTTCGCCAAGAACGGCGAGGTCCTCGTCGGCGAGATCGCCAAACGACAGGCCGTCACCAACATCGAACGCACCATCCGCTCGGTCAAGCGCGAGATCGGCACCGACTGGAGCCGGAAGATCGACGACAAGTCCTACACCGCCCAGGAGATCAGCGCGCGCATCCTGATGAAGCTCAAGCGCGATGCCGAGGCCTACCTCGGTGAGGCCGTCACGGACGCTGTGATCACCGTCCCGGCGTACTTCGACGACTCCCACCGTCAGGCCACCAAGGAGGCCGGCGAGATCGCGGGCCTCAACGTCCTACGCATCATCAACGAGCCCACTGCGGCCGCGCTGGCCTACGGCCTGGACAAGGGCAAGGAGGACGAGCTCATCCTCGTCTTCGACCTCGGCGGTGGCACCTACGACGTCTCCCTGCTCGAAGTCGGCAAGGACCCCGAGGACGGCTTCTCCACGATCCAGGTCCGAGCGACCAACGGCGACAACAAGCTCGGCGGTGACGACTGGGACGAACGCATCGTCAAGCACCTGCTGACCATCGTGAAGAACACCACCGGCCTCGACCTGGCCAACGACAAGATCGCCATGCAGCGTCTGCGCGATGCTTCCGAGCAGGCCAAGAAAGAACTGTCCGCCGCCACGAGCACCCACATCAGCATGCAGTACCTCTCGATGTCCGAGAACGGCCCGATCCACCTGGACGAGACCCTGACCCGCGCGCAGTTCGAGCAGCTCACCGCTGATCTGCTCGAGCGCGTCAAGGGCCCGTTCCAGCAGGTCATCAAGGACGCCAACATCAACGTCAGCCAGATCGACCACGTTGTCCTGGTTGGTGGTTCCACCCGTATGCCGGCCGTGGTCGAGGTCGTCACCAAGCTCACCGGAGGCAAGGCCCCCAACAAGGGTGTCAACCCCGACGAGGTCGTGGCCGTCGGCGCGAGCCTGCAGGCGGGCGTCCTCAAGGGCGAGCGCAAGGACGTCCTGCTGATCGACGTCACCCCGCTGTCCCTGGGCATCGAGACCAAGGGTGGCCTGATGACCAGGCTCATCGAGCGCAACACGGCCATCCCAACCAAGCGTTCCGAGGTGTTCACCACCGCTGACGACAACCAGCCGTCGGTCCTCATCCAGGTGTTCCAGGGTGAGCGCGAGATCGCCCAGCACAACAAGGGACTCGGCACCTTTGAGCTCACCGGCATCGCGCCGGCTCCCCGTGGCGTGCCGCAGGTCGAGGTCACCTTCGACATCGACGCCAACGGCATCGTCCACGTGTCCGCCAAGGACCGTGGCACCGGCAAGGAGCAGTCGATGACGATCTCCGGCGGCTCTGCGCTGCCGAAGGACGAGATCGAGCGGATGGTCCGTGAGGCCGAGGAGCACGCGGCCGAGGACAAGGCCCGTCGCGAGGAGACAGAGGCGCGCAACACTGCCGAGCAGCTTGTCTACTCCACCGAGAAGTTCCTGGCCGACAGCGCCGACAAGATCCCGGCCGACGGCCGCGGTGAGGTCGACGAAGCGCTGAAGGACCTCAAGGACGCGCTCAAGGACGGCTCGGACGCAACGCCGGAGGACATCAACACCAAGCACGCCAAGCTCTCGGAGGAGTCACAGAAGCTCGGAACCGCAATGTATGCCGCGGCCGCGGCGGCTGAGAGCGACGAGGGGTCCAAGCCCGACGAGGGTGATTCATCGACCGACTCGCCGACGTCCGATGACGAGGACGTCGTCGACGCCGAGGTTGTCGATGAGACCGAGGACGACAAGAAGTGACCGAGGCCAACCCGGTCGACCCGGAGCACGTGGGCTCGGAGCCTCTACACTCTGAGGAGTTCGAGCCCACGGGCCCCAAGGTCACCGACAAGCGACGACTTGACCCGGAGACGGGCGCCGTTCGTGGCAAGGTGTCCGTCCCTGGTGACGACACCGCTGTTGACGACACCGTGGGTGAGGGGGTCGACATCCATCCGGACACGACGCTGGCGGCTGACCTGACCCGTGATCTGCAGAGGTTGCAGGCCGAGTACGTCAACTACAAGAAGCGCGTCGACCGCGACCGCGAGCTACATCATCACGTAGCAGTCAGCAGCGTCGTCGAGGCTCTTCTCCCGGTGCTGGATGACGTCCACCTGGCGCGGCAGCATGGTGATCTCGAGGGCGGGCCGTTCGCGGCCATCGCCGACAAGCTCGAGGGCACCCTGGCCAAGTTCGGCGTGGAGCGCTTCGGCCAGCCCGGCGATGCGTTCGACCCGGCGATCCATGAGGCCCTCATGCATAGTGAGGCAGAGCTCGCCGAGGGCACCGACGTG
Source organism: Actinomycetales bacterium (assembly GCA_038249115.1). GTDB lineage: Bacteria > Actinomycetota > Actinomycetes > Actinomycetales > Dermatophilaceae > UBA4719. The sequence continues at coordinate 61,903 of JBBRWQ010000002.1, read as the reverse complement.
ACCACGGTGGTTCAGGTGCTGCAGCCCGGCTACCGGATGGGTGAGCGACTCGTTCGCGCGGCACGGGTTGCCGTGGCCGACCCCCAGTAGTCCCGGATGAGAATGTGAGAGAAAGGAGACGCCGATGGCCAGCCAGGACTGGTTCGAGAAGGACTTCTACGCGATCCTCGGCGTTCCTGCCGACGCAGACGAGGTCGCGATCAAGAAGGCGTATCGCAAGCTCGCCCGAACCCTGCACCCCGATCAGAAGCCGGGGGACAAGGCCGCCGAGAAGCGATTCAAGGAGATCGGCGAGGCCTACGCCGTCCTTTCCAACCCGGACGAGCGAAAGCAGTACGACGCGATCCGGTCGATGAGCCATGGTGGCGCCCGCTTCACCTCCGGCGGCCGCGAAGGCCCGGGAGGGGCTGGTTTCGAGGACGTATTCAGCAACCTCTTCGGCGGCGGCGGCGGTCGTGGCGGCAATGTCCGCTACTCCACCGGCGGTGGCGGGCAGCCGAACCTCGAGGATCTGCTGGGTGGCATGTTCGGCCAGCAAGGTGGCTATGCCGGCGGGCAGGGTCAGCCGGGCTACGGGGGCTTTGGCGCCCCAGCGGGACCGCGACGGGGCGCCGACATCGCGGCCAAGACCACGCTGCCGTTCCGCGACGCGGTCCAGGGGTCGACGGTCACCCTGAGAACCGCAGACGGCACCCGTATCACCGCGCGCATCCCCGCCGGTGTCAAGGATGGTCAGAAGATTCGGCTGCGCGGCAAGGGAAACCCCGGCGACCAGGGCGCTCCTGCAGGGGATCTCATGCTCACGGTGAACGTCACGCCCCATGCAGTCTTCGGCCGCGACGGAGACAACCTGACCGTCGACCTGCCGGTGACATTTGCCGAAGCCGCGTTGGGGGCAACGGTTTCGGTGCCGACGTTGTCCGGTGACCCGGTCAAGGTCCGGATCGCCCCCGGAACCCCCAACGGCCGGGTGCTGCGAGTCAAGGGCCGAGGTGTCGCGGGCAAGAATCACGCCGGCGACCTGTTGGCCAGGGTGAGTGTGGCGGTGCCCCAGAAGCTGTCCGCCAAGGCACGCGAGGCCGTTGAGATGCTCCGTGCCGAGGAGTCTGACGAGGACCCGCGTGCGGACGTGTTCGCCAGGGCCCGGGAGGACTGAGCGCCATGAACGCCTCGCGAAGCTCCGGCGGGTTCTCACACCATGACGAGACCCCCGTCTTCGTCATCTCGGTGGCGGCGGAGCTGGCCGGAATGCACGCGCAGACCCTGCGGCAGTATGACCGGCTGGGTCTGGTCTCTCCTTCGCGCACGCGCGGTGGCGGGCGGCGGTACTCGGCGCGAGACGTCACCATGCTGCGCGAGGTGCAGCGCCTGTCCCAGGAAGAAGGAGTCAGCCTGGCCGGCATCCAGCGCATTCTGGATCTCGAGAACCAGGTGTTGGCGCTTCGGTCACGGGTGACCGAGCTCCGCAGCGAGGTCGATGCCCTGCGGTTGGCGCTCGGTTCAAGCACAAGGGTCTTCGCGGCCGGCCGGGCCGGCGAGATCATCGCGGTGCGTGCCGGTCAACGGCCTGCCCGCAGTGTCAGCTCGTCACAGTCGCTCGTCGTCTGGCGCCCGCGCGGCTGAGGCTCTCACTCTCTGAGACCATGCCCCTTTTCCCAGAGCCTCAGCCGAGAGCGTCGATGAACCCCTGGTGGGTTGCCGGGCTGAACAGCACGAAGCGCACCAGGTCCAGCTCGGCCAGCTGTGGTGACGTGCGAACCGCCGCGACCGCAATCCGGGCGACCTCGGCGGAGTCCCAGCCATAGACCCCTGCGCTGATCGCGGGGAATGCCACCGACCGGGCGCCGACTCGCACCGCCTCTCGCAGCGAGGCCTCGAAGCAGGACGCGAGGAGGGCTGGATCGGTCTGTCCCGCATGACGATTCGGACCGACCGTATGGATCACCCACCGCGCCGGCAGGTCACCAGCACCCGTGGCAACAGCCTCCCCGACCGGAAGACCATCGGGGTATGTCGTCCGCCGGAGCTCGCGACACTCGGCCAGCAGAGCAGGACCTGTGGCCAGGTGAATCGTCCCGTCGACCCCTCCGCCGCCCAGCAGAGAACTGTTGGCAGCATTGACGATTGCGTCAACAACCTGCTTGGTTATGTCGCCCTCGACGGCCTCGATGGAAGCCCTATGATCGGTCATGTTCCAGACCGTAGACTCACCGGCCGACACGGCCGGATGCGGGCCGACGGCAGAATCCGTGGTGGCGTCTCACTTCAGGGTCACCGGATCCAGCAGGAGCGACTTGCCACCGCCAGCCTGGTTCGGGTCCGGGGCGAACAGGAGGCCGTCGGCGGTCAGCCCGGGTACCTGCTGGAGGAACGCCGACGTAAGCGAGCCGGCCAGCCGCCAGCTTCCGGGTCGGCCTGCGAGGGCCTGCGGCTCGCCGAACGCCGAGTCCGTAGGGCTCGGGAACACGACTACGGTGAGCGCGCCCGGGAACGGGTAGGCGCTCAGGATCCGGCTCCGGTCCGGCGTCATCAGCAACAGCTCGCCATAGTCGGTCAACTGCGGATGCGCGGCGAGATCAGCCCCTTCAAAGGCGCCAGGATGGGACACCAGCCACAGCCCCTCGGGTGTGGAGGCCTGGGTGGTCGCAACGGGCCAGAGTTCGGGTGGGGGCGGCCACACCCGTACCCCGATGGGCAGCGCCGCGACGGCCTGGTCGATGCCGTAGACGCGGGCGTCCCCGGGGGACTGGCTGGCCGGTTTGGAGACCGTTGGGGTAGGTGTTTCGCTTGGCGCCGGGGTGGTCGCACCCCGTCCGACCACCAGCACCGCCGCGGTCGCTGCGCCGAGGGCCGCAAGTCGACGTCTGCGCGAGGCAACAACGCGTCGTCGTGCGTCGGTCACGGGGGCTCCGACGTCCGGGTATGCCGTGTCGTTGGCCCGTTGTCGTTGAACGAGGCCGCAGGCACGACCTGCACGTCTGGTTGAACGAACGACCCGAACGGCGCGCCGAGGTCGACCGGCGTGCCCCCCGCGTTAGTCACCGACGGATCGTCCCACGGATCTAGCCGTGCCGCGCGACGTCCGGCCGAAGCGTGTCCGAGGTCCGAGCCGGACACCTTCGCTCCCTCATCACCACCGACTCCGCTGCTCTTGGGGCAGTTGAGCGGAATGCGCTGGGTCAGGCTTTAGGGCGTGCAGACAGCGGCGTCGAAGCCCCCGCCGCGCAGTGGCACGTTTCCACCCATGGTGATCGGGATGACGCCGGAGATCGGACCTCCGTTGGCCAGCGCTGCCGGCGTCAGATTGGTCTGGTTGGCGCCTGCGTTGTCCGGTGCGGGGGTGCACCTCAGCGGCGTGATGAGATGTACGTGCGCAGACGCCGTGGTGGACGGGATGAGCATGAGTGCTGACACGGTGAGTCCGGTGCCGACCAGTAAGCGAAGTTTTGACATGAGTCCTCCTTGAACGTGACGTCGCGTTCCGATCGGACGACCAGCGGTCGCCGGTGGGATCGCGTGAGCAACCTTGCACTGAGGTATACGGAACCGGCGCCGCAATGGTTCAACGATGACGGTGGAGCCGTGCGGAATACTCTGGCTCATGGGCCTGAGCGCCGATCGCATCACCAGCTACACGCGGGACGGACTCGTCTTCGACGTCCATGACGCTGGGCCGGTCGACGGGACGCCGGTACTTCTGCTGCATGGTTTTCCACAGGACGCGCGTTCCTGGGACGCGGTCTCGCCACTCCTGCATGCGCGTGGGTACCGCACGATCGCACCCGACCAGCGCGGCTGCTCTCCGGGTGCCCGGCCGCGCCCCCGCCGCGCATACCGCCCCTCGGAGCTGGGGAAGGACATTGCCGAGCTGATCGAGGTCATGGGTCTGGGGCCCGTGCATCTGGTGGGCCACGACTGGGGAGCCGCGGTGGCGTGGCAGGTCGCGGCGCAGCGACCGGATCTGCTCAGGTCACTCACCGCCCTATCCGTTCCGCATCCTGCCGCGTTCCTTCGGGCGATGGGCACCAGGAGTCAGAGGCGGAGATCCCGCTACATGTTGTTCTTCCAGCTGCCCTGGCTGCCCGAGCGGCAGCTCTCGTCAGGGACGTCCTGGGAACGTTTGCTGCGCTCGACCGGGATGTCACCACAGGCGGCCGCGCGCGATGCAGAGCGGATGCGCGTCCGTGGCGCCGCCCGCGCCGCGCTCAACTGGTATCGGGCGATCGTGTTCACCCGTCCGGGCGCTGTGCGGGCGAAGATCACTGTTCCCACCCTGTACGTGTGGAGCGACGGTGATAAGGCGATAGGACCCCACGGCGCTGCTCTCACCCCACGTTACGTCGCGGGCCGATATACCTACGAGGTGCTGAAGGGTGTCAGCCACTGGATACCTGAAGAAGCACCGGAACAGCTCGACACCTTGTTGGCAAGGCATTTCGACACGGGTCCGGCCAGCGAGAGCTGAGCCGTTCGGTCGGCCACCCGCGAGGAGACGCCGCAGGGCGTTGCCCGTCTAGGCCCGCAGGCATTCAGGCCGCGAATCATCCCGAACCCGCTCACGTTGGTGACGCGGAGCGGAATACTTTGGCTCATGGACCTGAAGCTCACCACCAAGGCTCAAGAGGCACTGTCCGCCGCTGTCCGGGACGCTGCTTCTGCGGGCCACCCTTATGTCGAGCCGGCTCATATCCTGCTCGCGCTGACTCGCCAGACCGAGACGACCACCGGGCCGCTGCTCGAGGCGGCGGGGTCGTCGGCAGCCGTCGCAGCCCAGGCGGCGACCAGCAAACTGGCACACATCCCCAAGGTGAGTGGCTCCTCGGTCAGCGCGCCGGGCCTGTCCCGCGCGAGCCTGGCATTGCTCGAGCAGGCGCGGCAGGCCATGTCGTCGATGGTCGACAGCTACGTGTCGACCGACCACCTCCTGCTCGCGCTCGCCCGCTCCGGCGACTTTGCGCTCGACCCCGAAGCCATCGCCGGTGAGATCCCGACGCTGCGTGGCGGTGCCAAGGTCACAACCGAGGACCCCGAGGCGACCTATGACGCGCTGTCCAAGTACGGCCTGGACCTGACCGAGGCTGCCCGCGAAAGCAGGCTCGACCCGGTCATCGGGCGCGACGCCGAGATCCGCCGGGTCGTGCAGGTGCTGTCGCGTCGCACCAAGAACAACCCTGTGCTGATCGGTGACCCGGGCGTGGGCAAGACCGCCGTCGTCGAGGGGCTCGCGCAGCGGATCGCGAACAACGACGTGCCGGAGTCCTTGAAGGGCAAGCGCCTGATCAGCCTCGACCTGGCTGCCATGGTGGCCGGTGCGAAGTACCGGGGCGAGTTCGAGGAGCGCCTCAAGGCGGTGTTGGAGGAGATCCGCTCAGCCGGAGGTCAGGTCATCACCTTCATCGACGAGCTGCACACGGTCGTGGGTGCCGGCGCCGCCGAGGGCTCGATGGATGCCGCCAACATGCTTAAGCCGCTGCTGGCCCGCGGCGAGCTGCGGATGGTCGGCGCCACGACGCTGGACGAGTACCGCAAGCACATCGAGAAGGACGCCGCACTCGAGCGCCGGTTCCAGCAGGTCTTCGTCGGCGAGCCGAGTGTTGAGGACACCATCGGCATCCTGCGGGGTCTCAAGGAGCGCTATGAGGCGCACCACAAGGTGACCATCGCCGACAGCGCGCTCGTGGCGGCCGCAACCCTGTCCGACCGTTACATCAGCGGGCGACAGCTGCCTGACAAGGCGATCGACCTGATCGACGAGGCGGCCTCGCGACTGCGGATGGAGATCGACTCGTCACCGGTCGAGATCGACGAGCTCCGACGTGCCGTCGACCGTCTGAAGATGGAGGAACTGGCTCTCGAGCATGAGTCGGACGCGGGGTCCAGGGAACGGCTCGATCGGCTGCGCCGTGACCTCGCCGACCGGTCCGAGCAGCTGGCTGCCCTCACGGCGCGCTGGGAGCAGGAGAAGGCCGGACTCAACCGGGTCGGAGATCTGAAGGCTCAGATCGACGAGCTGCGCGGGCATTCCGAGCGGATGCAGCGCGATGGAGACCTGGCCGGCGCATCTCGCCTGCTGTATGGCCAGATCCCTTCTCTCGAAAAGGATCTGGCGCAGGCCCAGGCCGCTGAGGCAACGTCCTCGACCGCAGGGGGGGACGCTCCGATGGTCAAGGAAGAGGTGGGTCCCGACGACATTGCCGACGTCATCAGCGCCTGGACCGGCATCCCGGCCGGTCGGCTGCTCGAGGGCGAGACCGACAAGCTTCTGCGTATGGAGGACTTCATCGGCAAGCGTCTGATCGGCCAGGGCAATGCCGTACGGGCAGTCGCAGATGCCGTCCGTCGGACCCGAGCCGGTATCGCCGACCCCGACCGACCAACCGGGTCGTTCCTCTTCCTCGGCCCCACCGGCGTCGGCAAGACCGAGCTGGCCAAGGCGCTCGCCGACTTCCTGTTCGACGACGAACGTGCCATGGTGCGGATCGACATGAGCGAGTACTCCGAGCGGCATGCGGTCGCGCGCCTGATCGGTGCACCTCCGGGGTATGTCGGGTACGAGGAGGGCGGTCAGCTCACCGAGGCTGTACGCCGGCGCCCGTACTCCGTGGTGCTGCTGGATGAGGTGGAGAAGGCTCACGAGCAGACCTTCGACGTGCTGCTCCAGCTCCTCGACGACGGGCGCCTCACCGACGGCCAGGGCCGCACGGTCGACTTCCGAAACGTCATCCTGGTGATGACCTCCAACCTCGGATCGCATTTCTTGATTGACCCGACGATGGCGGATGTTGCCAAGCACGACGCCGTCATGGCCGCCGTCCATGCGACGTTCAAGCCGGAGTTCCTCAACCGCCTCGACGAGGTCGTCATCTTCGACCCGCTGTCCACCGAGGACCTCGCCAGCATCGTCGGGCTGCAGGTCACCATCCTGGCCAAGCGCCTCGAGGACCGCCGGATCAACCTCGAGGTGACACCGGCGGCACGGGAGTGGCTGGCGATAACCGGCTACGACCCGGCATACGGGGCGAGGCCGTTGCGGCGTCTGGTGCAACATGAGATCGGCGACCGGCTGGCCCGTTCCTTGCTGTCAGGCGAGGTCCGGGACGGCAGCACCGCGACCGTTGACAGGGATCCTGAAGGCGACTCTCTGGTGCTGCGCTGAGCCGCCGCCCGCCGCCCGCCGGGTACCCTGCGACCCATGCGACTGCGACATAGGAGAACGCGAGCCACGGCACTGGCCCTTGCCCTGGTGATGGGCTCTGCGCTCACAGCCTGCAGCTCGGGCAAGACAGGTGAGGCGAAGCCCACGGCGGTGGAACAGCTGGCGGCAGCCAAGGCCAAGGCCGATGCCGCGACCTCCCTGCACCTGACCCTTCGCTCCAGCGGCATCCCCGATTCGGCCAACGGTGTCCTGGCAGCCGACGGCTCGGGCACCCACGCACCGGCCTTCAAAGGGACGCTGGACGCCCGCATCGCCGGGTTCGCGGCCAAGGTCGAGGTGGTCGCGATCGACAAGCTGCTCTATCTGAAGCTGCCGTTCACAACCGAGTTCGCCGAGACCGACCCCAAGCAGTTCAACGCGCCCAACCCAGCCCTGCTGTTCGCATCTGACGGCGGCATCACCTCGCTGATGACCGCGACGACCAACCCTGTCGAGGGGAAGCAGACCCGGGCCGGCGCCGACATCCTCACAATGATCTCCGGGAAGCTTCCTGGCAGCGCAGTCGAGAAGCTGCTCAACTTCGGCGACAGCACCAAGACCTACGACGTCACCTATGGGATCACCGACCCTGGTGGCGAGCTGCGCACCGTGACCCTTGTCGGCCCGTTCTTCAAGGGCGCGACATCTACCTACGTGCTCACGCTGGACAAGTACGGCGCACCGGTTGAGATCACCAAGCCCTAGGGCGCTGCTCGCGACCGCATCGGTCGCAGTGGCCCTCGCGGCCGCGGACACCTACGTCGTGGTCCTGGCGTTGCCGGACATGATGGCCGGCGTCGGCCTCGGTACCGACGAGCTGCAGCGGGCCACGCCGATAATCTCGGGATTCTTGCTGGGCTACATCGCGGTTCTGCCGCTGATCGGCCGACTGTCGGATCTCGTGTCGCGCCAACGGATCTTGCTGTTCTGCCTGTCCCTCTTCGTGATCGGCTCGGCTGTCACTGCCGTCTCGCTGGAGCTGCCGGTCCTGGTCGGCGGAAGGGTCCTGCAGGGCATCGGCGGCGGCGGGCTGGTGCCCGCGACGCTGGCACTGGTCGCAGATCTCTGGCCGCCCGAACGTCGCGGGACGCCACTGGGTGTGGTCGGCGCCGTGCAGGAGCTCGGCAGCGTTCTTGGCCCGTTGCTCGGAGCCGCTGTGCTCGCAGTTGCAGACTGGCGGGCCATCTTCTGGCTGAATGTCGTTCTCGGCGTTGTCATTGCAGCCGTCATGGTGCTGACCGGCGGCCGCGAGGCTCGACCTCAACCGCGGGTGCTGACAACGGTTCTGGGCCTGGCGACTGTAGCGGCGGGGCTGCTCACACTGGTCGCACCAGCGTCCCTCGCCGGCGACGTCACCCTCGGTATTCCGTTCGTCCCCTTCATCGGGACGGACCGCCTCGCGACCCCCATGGGTGTGTTCACCGTGGTCCTTCTGCTGGCGACCCTGGCAACATCGCCGCTCACCTCGGGATCTCTTCTTGCCCTGTGGCGACGGGTCGACCTGCTCGGAGCGCTGCTTATCGGCGTGGCCCTGGGCGCTCTCGTCCTCACCTTTGCCTCGGCCGATCCGGAGCGCGAGGTGGTGGGGCCCTGGGGTTGGGCGTTGATGCCGCTGGGGCTGGTGGCCGTCGCGGCGTACCTGTGGAGGCACCGCACCGCGCGCGACCCGCTCGTGCCACGCGGCGTGATGTCGACCGGGTCCGATGGGGGGCGCTCCAGGGTCATCCCAGCCCTGCTGGTCAGTTTGCTGGCAGGGGTGGCGCTGGTCGGCATCGTGGTCGACATCCCGATTCTGGCCCGGCTGACCGTGACGGGGTCCCAGACCGTTGCGGCACTGGTCCTCGTCCGGTTTCTCGTCGCCGTTCCGGTCGGCGCCTTCCTCGGTGGCTGGCTGCTGCACCGGTTCGGTCCGGCGCTCGTGACCGTGGCCGGTCTCGTCCTCGCCGGGCTCGGGCTCATCGCGATGTCCGGCTGGGGACAGGGCTCGTTGCACTCGTGGTCGGCGACACCGGTCCTCATGCTTGTGGGGCTCGGTCTAGGCCTGCCGATCGCCCCGGTCAACGCCGCAGCACTGGCGTCGGCCGGCGATGACGCTCACGGCGTCGTCAGCTCGCTGGTCGTCCTGGCCCGCATGGTCGGGATGGTGGTCGGACTCGGACTGCTGACCGCCATCGGGCTGTATCGCTACTACCGAACCGTGGCCGCGCTGCCGAACCAGAGCGATACGGCAGCGCTGGCCGTAGCAGGTGTCGTGCAGGTGCAGACCGTGTTCCTCGGCGGGGCGGTGGCCGCATTCGTAGCAGCCGCAATCGCTTTCGCCCTCAGCGGTCCCAGATCTCATGGACGTGGTTGACGCGGCGGTGGCGTCAGAGGTCGGCAAGGTCGACGATGACGGGTGCGTGGTCGCTGGCGCCCTTGCCCTTGCGCTCCTCTCGGTCGATCGAGGCGCTCATCACCCGGGAGCTCAGGGCGGGGGAGCCCAGGACGAAGTCGATCCGCATGCCGTGCCGCTTGGGGAAGCTCAGCTGTGTGTAGTCCCAGTAGGTGTAGACACCTGGGCCTGGCGTGTGCGCACGGGCGACATCACTGAAGCCGGCATCGACCATCGCCTGGAACGCGGCACGCTCGGCCGGTGACACATGGGTGCTTCCGGCGAATTGCGCCATGTCCCAAACATCCTCATCCTGCGGGGCAACGTTCCAGTCACCCATCAGGGCGATCTGGACGTTCGGGTCGGCGGCCAGCCAGCCGCTGCCTGCGCGTCGCAGACGCTCAAGCCAGTCCAGCTTGTAGGCGAGGTGCGGGTCGCCGAGCGCGCGTCCGTTGGGCACGTACAGCGACCAGATCCGCACGCCGCCGCAAGTGGCACCGATGGCGCGGGCCTCGGAAGCGGGCGGGTCGCCCCACGTGGGCATGTCGGGGAAGCCGACCTCGACGTCGCCCAGGCCGACCCGCGAGAGGATCGCGACGCCATTCCACTGGTTCAACCCGTGATGGGCCACCTCGTAGCCGAGGGCATTGAGCCCCAGCATCGGAAACTGCGACTCATTGGCCTTGGTCTCCTGGATGGCGAGCACGTCGCAGTCGCTGCGTTCGAGCCACGCTTCGACACGGTCGACACGCGAGCGGATGGAGTTGACGTTCCAGGTTGCGATGCGCACGAAGGCAACCTTAGGAGAGCGGCATAGGGTTTCGTTCATGAGCACTGCACTGGTCACCGGGGCAACGTCCGGAATCGGACTCGCCTTCTGTCGCGAGCTGGCCGAGCGTGGCCATGATCTGGTCATCGTGGCGCGCCGCCGGGCCAAGCTGGAGAACGTCTCGGACGACCTACGGGCCCGGTACTCGATCAACGTCGAGATCCTGGCCGTGGACCTGTCCAAGCGGTCTCAGCTGCGTCGTGTCGCCGATCGACTCGCCGATCGCGAGCGCCCGATCGACCTGCTGGTCAACAACGCCGGCTTCGCTACCAGCACGAGCTTTCTCAAGGGTGACCTGGCCCGTGAAGAGGCCATGTTCGATGTGCTCTGCCGCGCTGTCCTGGTGCTCTCGCACGCGGGCGCACTGTCGATGAAGGACCGCGGACGTGGCGCCATCATCAACGTGGCGTCGGTGGCCAGCTTCGTCCCGATGGGCACGTATGGCGCTGCTAAGGGCTGGGTCACGACCTTCACCGAGTCCCTGGCCCATGAGCTGTCCGGGTCCGGCGTCTCGGCGACCGCGCTCTGCCCCGGTTTCACCCTCACCGAGATGCACGAACGCGCCAGTGTCGACACGTCCAGGCTGCCCAAAGCCATGTGGCTCGAGGCCGACCGGCTGGTCCGCGACTGTCTGGACGACGTCAAGGCCGGCAAGGTTCTGTCCGTCCCCGGAGTGCCCTACAAGCTCATCGTCGGTGTCACGCAGCTGGCCCCCCGCGCGTTGGTGCGGGCCATCTCCGCTCGTGCCACATCGATCCGCCGCCCCAAGAGATAGGGACCTCATGACCGACACAGAGAGTGGCGCCGGCAGCTCCTCACCGCGTGGCCGTCTGCTTGAGCTGATCAAGGCCAAGGCCATCGTGCGCGGCAAGGTCACCTTGTCCTCAGGGCGCGAGGCCGACTACTACGTCGACCTGCGACGGATCACCCTCGACGGCGAGGCCGCACCGCTCGTGGGCCTGGTCATGAACGAGTTGACCAAGGAACTCGACTTCGTTGCCGTCGGGGGGCTCACCCTTGGGGCCGACCCCGTGGCGACGGCGATGTTGCACGCCGCTGCAGCGGCCGGCCGACGCCTGGATGCCTTCGTGGTCCGCAAGTCTGGCAAAGCGCACGGCATGCAGCAGCGCATTGAGGGGCCGTCGATCACCGGGCGTCGGGTGATCGTCGTCGAAGACACGACGACCACCGGAGCCTCGCCGATGGACGCGGTGGCCGCAGCCCGCGAGGAGGGCGCCGAGGTTGTCGCCGTCGCGACGATCGCCGACCGCGCGACGGGGGCGAGGGAAAAGCTCGAGGCGCAGGGCCTGACCTACGTGTCGGCATACAGCCTGGAGGATCTCGGCCTCGCCTGAGCACGGTGTCTAAGCCTGGTTCATGACCCCTCGATCGCGCCGTTGCGTTCGGCGTGCGCTCCGCGGTTGACCAAAGCAGCGGCCGCGCGATTGACGCGAACGGCCGCTGAGGGAGACGGATACGTCTGGCCCAGCGGGTCCGGGCCTCCCTCGTGTGCGCATTTACTGCCGGTCCTGAGCAGGGTCGACCAGCTCGATGTCGAAGCTGCCCTCGGACATCAGATCTCGTATCAGCTCAACGCTCCCGCCGATGCCGGTCCACGGCACGTCGATCTCTGTGGCCACGAACCAGCCATGGTCTGCCGGCCAGAACAGGTTAGGGCTGTTGATGGCTCGTTGGTGACCGCAGGTGAGGTCTGCCGCGCCCCATTGCCCCGCTTGGCTGAGCGGCCCACGAAACAGCAGGTAGTTCCGCCCCGGGATGCTGACACGCGGTCCCTTCATGACCCGTGGAGGGAAGGCAGGTGGCACGGCCGACTCTCGGTGGTGGAGGCCGCCCGGGTGGGTACCGTAGATGGTGCCGAAGCCCTCCCATAGTGCGAAGTAGCAGTCCTGCGGCGTCAATGTCTGGCGCGCCAGGACGCTCACCAGTCGCTGCAGTACCACTGGGTCGAGGTCTCCTGCGACGTCCACGAGAGATTGCGGGTCGGTCGGGTCGTCACCGGGTCGGACGGGGTGGAACAGGCGCGCGTACTGGGCAAACCCGCTGGGGCCAATAGAGCACAGCTGCCTCCACGGATCGGCGCTCTTGGTGAACCAATCAGCTTTCGAGACATCTTGCTCGTGCTGCAGCGGCATGTGTCAAACGTAACCCGCTGCCGAGCGGTCGGCTCATCGGTGACGACCTTGCCGGGGGCACCGGACACCGAGCAGAACCCAGTCGTCGCCGGTGCTGTACGAGCGCAGCAGGCGCTCGCCGAGAGCATCACCGCAGCACGCTGATCCCGCCCCCGAAACGTCCAGTCACCGCCAGGGAGCGGACTCGCGACGCATCAGCTTGGACCGAGGGCACCGGCCGAGGGTGCCTCCGCTGCAGAGCCCTTCAGCTCGACGAATATGGCGTGGGTGGTCGTATCGCCGATGTTGTGGCCGGCGTGCTGCTGCGCCGGAAGCCAGCTCGCCTTCTTGGCGATGATCTCGACGTCTCGCTGCGCGTCCCCCGAGTAGAGCCTTCGGCTGAACGAGCTCAACGTGACCATGACGCTGTTCGGGTGTTCGTGGAGGGTCGTGAGGTCCCCGGGCTGGTCGGTGTACTCGAGAACGCGCACGTGGTCGTTCTCGAAGACCACCTTGTAGTGGTCAGGGTTGGTGGCTACCGGGTCGAGTGTCATCGGCCTATCTTGATGGGTTCAGCCGGATACGATCAAGGGACTGACTAAAACCGGGAGTCCGCGTGCTCACATTCATCGTCATCGGTGTCATCGTGCTGCTCACCCTCTGGGCTGTCGGCATGTACAACGGCCTGATCAAGCTGCGCAACCTCGTGCAGGAGGCATGGCGCCAGATCGACGTCGAGCTCAAGCGCCGACATGACCTGATCCCGAATCTCGTGGAGACGGTTAAGGGCTATGCCGCGCACGAGCGGGGAACCCTCGAGGGCGTGATGCAGGCCCGGTCTGCCGCGATGTCCGGTGGTCAGAGCCCGGCTGCTGCGGCTCAGAGCGAGGGCATGCTGAGCCAGGCGCTCGGGCGGCTGTTCGCTGTTGCCGAGGCCTACCCGGACCTCAAGGCCAACCAGAACTTCCTTGCGTTGCAACAGGAGCTGACCTCGACCGAGGACCGGATCGCCTCCGGCCGCCGCTACTACAACGCGAACGTCCGCGAGCTCAACACCAAGGTCGAGACAGTGCCGAGCAACATCGTCGCGGGCCTGGCCAAGATCGGCCGTGCTGAGTACTTCGAGTCCGAGGGCGCCGATCGCGAGGTGCCCGCGGTCACTTTCGGTGCCGCGCCACCCGCGCCCGCTTCGCCCTCCACCGCGGCGGTCACTGAAACGCCGACGCCTCCACAGGACTCGATCCAGGACTCGATCCAGGACTCGGTCCCCCCCGACGCCCCGCGGACCGCCTGAGTTTCTGCGTTATCGGGCGGCTTTTGCCCGCTGCATGCGGTGCCGCATGTACTCCACGAGAACGGGCACCAGCGAGAGCACGACGATCAGGATGAGCATGACATCGATGTGCTTGCCGACAAACTCGATCTGTCCGAGGAAGTAGCCCAGCAGGGTCACGCCGGTGGCCCACAAGAGGGCGCCCACAAGGCTGTAGGTGAAGAACTTTCGCCGGTTCATCTTGCTGACCCCGGCAACGGCGGTGATGAACGTGCGAACGATCGGCACGAAGCGGGCCAGCACGATCGCCTTGTTGCCGTGCTTCTCGAAGAAGTGATGCGCCTTGTCGAAGTGCTCAGGCTTGAACAGCCGTCCGCCCCGGGAGTACAGCGGGGTGCCGACCGCCCGTCCGATCTCGTAGCCCACGACGTTGCCCAGGAAAGCGGCGGCGGTCAGCAGGACGCAGGCGGCGACGATGTTGACGTGCAGGTCGAGCAGCTTCGGGGTCTGGATCATCAGCCCGATCGTGAACAGCAACGAGTCGCCCGGCAGGAAGAAGGTGAACAGCCCGCACTCGGCAAAGATGACAGCGAGACTTATCACGAAGGCTGAAGGGCCCAACGTCGTCAGCAGGTGTTCGGCGTTGAGCCAGTCGGGCCCGAGCGTGTGCATCACAGATCAGAGGGTATGCCGCGACGCAGATGGCGACCTAGTTCGTCTCATACTTGGTCACGACCCGATGGGAGCCACGCGTTGACAGGCAGAGCGTTGACAGAGGTTGGAGTTGGACCATGGGTGGGGCCGTGGCCAGCCGAGCCGGAGCTGTCCCTGTATGACGAGTCGTTGCTGTCCGAGGGCGACCGTCGCAACGTTGTGGACAAGTACCGCTACTGGCGGCATGAGGCGATCGTGCGTGATCTTGACCTCCATCGTCACGAGTTCCATGTTGCCGTCGAGAACTGGGGCCACGACTTCAACATCGGATCGGTGATTCGCACCGCTAACGCCTTCAACGCCAAGGCTTTTCACATCGTCGGGAAGCGGCGCTGGAACCGTCGCGGTGCCATGGTGACCGACCGCTACCAACACGAGTACCACCACCCCACCGTCGAAGACCTGGTCGAATGGGCTGCCAACGCGCCCGCGGGCGGCGAGGTGGTCGGGATACCGATTGTCGGCATTGACAACCTGCCTGGCTCGCAGCCGATCGAGACGTACCGTCTGCCCCGGCACTGCATTCTGCTCTTCGGCCAGGAGGGTCCGGGGCTCTCGCCGCAGGCGCGCGAGGCGTCCGTGGCGATTCTGGACATCGCCCAGTTCGGTTCGACCCGATCGATCAATGCCGGTGCGGCCGCAGCGATTGCGATGCACACATGGGTGCGACAGCACGTGTTCGCCCACGCCCTGTGACGCCCCCTGATGATCCCTGTGGACGTGGACGTGGACGTGGACGTGGACGTCGACGTCGGCGTGGGCGTGGGCCGTAGTGCCTCAAGTCAATATGCCCGCGAAACGTTGACCGTGCCTCAGATAGAAGTGCCCGCGAAGCTGGTGGGTCAGCTGGCCGTCTTCTTGGCTGCGAGGCGGACGCCTTTGCGGACATCGGGTAGGGCGCTGGGGAAGGTGGAGAGGTAGAGCTGTTCGGTCTTGTCCTTGGCCAGTTTGAGCAGCACTGCCTGGAGGTCGGCGATCTCGCGGCCGATCTGTGCGGGGTTCAGCTCGTCGCGGTAGGCCAGCAGCTCAGCGGCCTGGGCGGGCGCGAGGACCTCGGCGGCCAGGAGGCGGTCCAACGGGGTCTGGGGCTTGTCGTAGATCCGGGTGCGGCGGCCGTTGCGGTCACTTCCGTACCCGGCGGGCTTCTTGGTCGGGGTCAGGTAGTTGAGCCGGTCGTTGACCAGGGCCCAGAGCCGGTTCAACACCACGCGTTCCTCGTCAGTGTCGTAGCGGTAGTAGAAGCCGTACTTGCGGACCAGGTGGTTGTTCTTCGACTCGATGGTGGCCTGGTCGTTCTTCTTGTTGGGCCGCGAGCGGGTGAAGAAGATCTCCAGGTCGGCCGCCCACTTGATCACCGCGTGGTTGAGGAACTCGCTGCCGTTGTCGAAGTCCAACCCGGTCACCGCGAACGGCACCTGCTCCACCCCGGCCTGGAGCGCACCGAGGATGTGGACGTGGGCGTTGTTGCGGACGCTGCGGGTGAAGACCCACCCGGTATGGACGTCAGTGAGGTTCAGGGTGCGCGCGAACTCGCCCTTCAACGTCGGCCCGCAGTGCGCCACGGTGTCACCCTCGAAGAACCCCGGCTCCACCTCGACCTCGTCACCGGCCTTGCGGATCTTGATCGACGAGCGCAACAGCGGCGAGGGCTTCGTCGTGGAGACACCCCGGATCTGGTCGGTGGCCTTCGCTGGCTTCAGGTACCGGTCGATCGAGGCCGCCGACATCGCCAGCAACTCCTCACGCACTTGGTTGCTGTACCGGTCGGCGCCGTCGATGAGCTCACCATGCCGTTCGAGCCCGGCCAGCTGGAGCTGCATCGACTCGGCGAGGTACTTCCCGCACTGCCCGCCCGATGCCGCCCACACCTGCTGCAGCACTTTCAACGCCTCGTAGGAATACTTCGGTGCCCGCTGCTTGCGCGGCACCTTGGCGACCACTCGTCCCGCCCCCGGCGGCCGGTTCGCGGCTGCGACAAGACGACGCCGGGCATTGTCACGCGACCAGCCCGTCACCTCAACGACCTGGTCCAGGACCCGGCCCTTGTCCTTCTTCGAAGCCCGCCCATACGCCTTGGCGTACTTGGTGGTGACCTCGGCACGAGACGACATCGACAACTCACTCCTCATACCCGAACACGCTCACCGTTTCGCGGGCATTCCTAGGTGAGGCACGGGGAGCGTTTCGCGGGCAGTTTTCGTGAGTCTCGTCGTGGGCTTGCGCTCCCTCGGTTGACGCCGTAGTATTAGAACACTAGTTCTAATACTACGGGCGGGGGCCAGGATCGTGACAGCAGTCATCGAAGCGCCCCCTCCGGTCCGATGGGGCTCTGGTATTCCCGCCGAACCACGTGTGCTGTCGTCGGTTGGACCACGTGTGGTTGCGTCAGTCAGCACTGGGCGCTGCCATCGTGAGCCGTTGGACGCTGAGCCAGACGTATG
The DNA here is from genome assembly GCA_038249115.1 of Actinomycetales bacterium. Classification (GTDB taxonomy): domain Bacteria; phylum Actinomycetota; class Actinomycetes; order Actinomycetales; family Dermatophilaceae; genus UBA4719. Next base: position 44,948 of record JBBRWQ010000002.1, on the reverse strand, counting down.
GGACCAGCTCGCTCTGCTCAGACGGGTGACCGCGCCGGGTGGGTTGCGCGGTGCCACGTCAGAGGACGCGTTGCAGGTCATCGAGGCAGCCGAGGTGGTCAAGGCCTGGGCTGAGTCGAGTGCTGTCGCGGCCGCTGCCTACCTCACCCGTGAGCTCGAGTCGGCCCGTTCGCTGGACGACGCCGACGACCTCACCCGGATGGGCCGTCAGCGTTTGGTCCGAGAGTGCCGCAGCGTGGCGGCACGCGAGATCCAGGTCGCTACCGGCCGTCCGATCACGCAGTGTCAGTCGCTCATCTGGCTGGCTGCCTGTGAGGACGAACGGACTGCGACTGTGCGCGCCCTGATGGCGCAGGGCCGGCTCTCCTACCACCGTGCGCTTTGCCTGGTCGAGAGGACGCAGTGTCTTGACGCCGTGGCGGCGGACCGCATCGCAGCCAGAGTCCTCGCTCCCCTCAGGTCACCCAGCGGAGAGGTTCTGCCCGAGCAGGCGCCGTTGTCCCAGGCCACGTTCAACCGACGACTGCACCGGCAGCTGGTTCTGCATCATGGGCTGATCGGCGAGGCGGAGCGCACCCACGCAGAGGCTGTGCGCCGACGTGACTGCCGTTCTGAGTCCCACGCGATCGGGACCGGTCAGCTGCTGGTTCTGGGGGACGGACCGCGCATCGCTGCTGCAGGTGAGCGCGTTGACCGCCTCGCCCGGAGGCTTCGCAAGGACGGCGACGCCCGGACCATCTCCCAGCTTCGCAGCGACGTTGCGCTAGACCTGCTCATGCGCGGGTGGATCCCTGACGACCCGATGTTCCAGTCGCTCGGCGAGGCTCCGCAGGCGCTTATCCGGGTCGTGGTCCCCCTCGCGACGCTGTTCGAGCGCGAGGCGGCCCGGCGGATGCTTGCGTCGAACCCCGGCCTTCCCTTTGCTTCGCGGCTGTCTTCGACCATCGGCACGGGTTGCGGCGAGATCCTCGGCTTCGGGGACATTTCCGCAGCGCAGTGCCGTGCCCTGGCGGTGCGGATGGGATCGACCTGGGAGCGCATCGTGACCGACCCGTTGACCGGTCGGGCCATCGAGAAGTCGGCTGGCAGTTACGGCCCCCCGAAGGACATGCGCGAGCAGGTATGTGTCCGCGACGGGACCTGTCGGGCACCCGGGTGTGAGGTGCCGGCCTACTCGTCGGATCTCGACCACGACCAGGACTGGGCGCCCAACGGCGCGGGCGGACCCACGGCTGAGACGAATCTCGCAGCCAAGCATCGCGGGCATCACAACCTCAAGACGCGCCGCTGGTGGAGCACGAAACAACACCCTGACGGTGTGATTCAGTGGACGACTGCAACGGGACGCCGCTACACCACCTATCCCTATATGTACGACGATCCGAGCGTGCAGCACGCTGATCATTCCATGCTCGAGCTCCGGTTGGGTGCCCGTTTGGCCCCTGTCCTCAACCCCGCACCGCTTACGACCAGGGGTCGCGACTTCCTCGTGGGACTGGCCTGGGCCGAGGCGCTGGCCGATACGACCCCGCCGCCGCGTGTGGCTGTGCAGTCGGTGCCAGAGGGTTCTGCGGCTGGCAATCGCAGGCCGCTGGACCCGGGGCCACCGCCCTTCTGAGCGGCCTGCCCCCGCTGCAGCTCGTGAGTGTGCATGGCTGCGAGCGGGCACGGCCGCAAGGTCGCCTGGCTCGGGTGCGGTTCGCAGGCAGCGCGTCGGGCGTGGGAGGATCAAAGTGCATCAGACCTGCCGCGTGTCGAGAGGCTGAACGACGCGCTCGAGTTCTATGAGGAGCCAACAATGCCCATCGCGACCCCTGAGATCTACGCCGACATGCTGGACCGTGCCAAGGCCGGTTCGTTTGCCTATCCGGCGATCAACGTCACGTCCTCCCAAACACTGAACGCCGCGCTCCGAGGGTTCGCCGAGGCCGAGAGCGACGGCATCGTGCAGGTGTCGACCGGTGGCGCCGACTACCTCTCCGGCTCCACGGTCAAGAACATGGTCTCGGGCTCCATCGCGCTGGCCGCCTATGCCAATGAGGTCGCCAAGAACTACAACGTCAACATCGCGCTGCACACCGACCACTGCCCCAAGGACAAGCTTGACGGTTTCGTCCGTCCGCTGATCGCCGCCTCCGCCGAGAGGGTCAAGTCCGTCGGTCTGCCGTGGTTCCAGTCGCACATGTGGGATGGATCCGTTATTCCAGTGCCCGAGAACCTGACCATCGCCCGCGAGCTGCTCGACCTGTGCAAGGCCGCGCACATCATCCTCGAGATCGAGGTCGGCGCCGTCGGTGGCGAGGAGGACGGTGTCACGGGTGCGATCGACGAGAAGCTCTACTCCACCCCCGAGGACGCACTCCTGACCGTCGAGGCGCTGGGTCTGGGCGAGTTTGGCCGCTACATGACGGCGCTGACCTTCGGCAACGTGCATGGTGCGTACAAGCCGGGCAACGTCAAGCTTCGGCCCGAGATCCTCAAGAACGCCCAGCAGGCCGTCATCGCGGCCAAAGGTCTGGCCGCAGACGCCAAGCCTTTTGACCTCGTTTTCCACGGCGGCTCGGGTTCGCTGCCCCAGGAGATCTCGGACGCGGTCGACTACGGCGTCGTCAAGATGAACGTCGACACCGACACCCAGTACGCCTTCACCCGTCCCGTCGCCGGCTACATGATGACCAACTACGACGGCGTCCTCAAGATCGACGGTGAGGTCGGCAACAAGAAGAAGTACGACCCGCGTGCCTGTGGCAAGGAAGCCGAGGCAAGCATGGCTGCCCGTGTCGTCGAGGCCTGCCAGAACCTGCGCAGCGCCGGAACCCACGCTTGATGACCAACCTCCTCGGCATCCCCGAGACTCGTCTGCCGGTCGACCCAGCTGCTGCTGATCTCGCCGACGGCAAGGACCCGAGGATCGTCGCGGCGGCATACCCGTCGTCGCCCCTGGCATGGGCCACCCTGGCAGAGCTCGCCCTCAAGGACGGCCGCAAGGTCGAGGGCTACGCGTTTGCGCGCGCCGGCTACCACCGGTCGCTGGACGCGCTGCGCCGCGGTGGATGGAAGGGCCAGGGGCCGGTGCCGTGGTCGCATGAGCCCAACAAGGGCTTTCTGCGTGCGCTGGCGGCGTTGAGCCGGGCGGCCGGCGAGATCGGTGAGTCCGACGAGCAGCAGCGGTGTGCTCAGTTCCTGCGCGACTCGTCGGCCGAGGCTGCCGACGAACTCGGTTTCTGACGGCTCGTCGCTCTGCCACCTACTGATCACACTGCGTCATCCCGTCAGAAGTTCTTCCCGCGGAGGCAGGTCATGCGAGGTCGCTCAAGCACCGATGAGCAGCAGGCGTTTCGGAGGTCCGTGCGTGCGTTCCTGATCGAACGTGTCGTGCCGCACGTGGCCGAGTGGGAGGCTGCCAAGTGCGTTCCCAAGAGCCTCTATGCCGAGTTTGGCCGCCTCGGCGTCACGGGCATCCGGATTCCGCAGGAATATGGCGGGGCGGGCGAGACGTCGTTCATCTACAACGTCATCCTCGCCGAGGAGATCGTGCACACCGGCGCGGTCTCCGGGGCTCTGCAGCTGCACCTGAACGTCGTGCTCCCGTACTTCGTGGACCTGGCGACCGATGAGCAGAAGGCCCGATGGTTCCCGGGATTCGTCACCGGCGAGTCGATGACCGCGATCGCGATGACCGAGCCCGGCACCGGCTCCGACCTGGCAGGCATCTCGGCGCCTGCCGTTCTCGATGGCGACTCCTACGTTCTCAACGGCTCCAAGACGTTCATCACGGGCGGTGTGAACGCGGACCTGGTCATCGTGGTGGCCCGCACCTCACGCTCCGAGACCGACCGCAGGGCCGGGCTGACACTGCTGGTCGTCGACGAGGGCATGGCCGGCTTCAGCCGCGGCCGAAACCTGGACAAGCTGGGCCTGAAGTCGCAGGACACCGGCGAGCTCTTCTTCGACAACGTCCGGGTGCCGGTCGCCAACCGGCTGGGTGAGGAGGGCCACGCCTTCTTCTACCTGACCGCGAACCTCCCGGCGGAACGGATGTCGATCGCGATCGGGGCCCAGGCCTCCAGCGAGCGCGCGATCGAGCTGACTGTGGCCTACACGAAGGAGCGCAAGGCCTTCGGCGCCCCGATCGCCTCGTTCCAGAACACCAAGTTCGTCCTCGCGGGGCTATCGGCCAAGATCGAGGCGGGGCGCCATCTGGTCGACCGGGCTCTCGAGGAGCTGGACGCGGGCACTCTCACCATCGCCGATGCCGCGCGGGTCAAGCTGTTCACCACCGAGGTGCAGGCAGACGTGATGGACTCCTGCCTGCAGCTGCACGGCGGCTACGGCTACATGCTCGAGTACCCGATCACACGCATGTATGCCGACGCCAGGGTCTCGCGGATCTACGGCGGATCCAGCGAGATCATGAAGGTCATCATCGCCAAGGACCTGGGTCTGTAGCTGCGGGCCCGCCCCGGCTGGCTCCCACAACGCAGAGGTGCCGTGAAGTCGAGACCCATGATCTCGACTCACGGCATACCCCCCTGCGGTTACGTCCCACCGTTGCCAGTGGGACGGTCGCGACCACGGGCCATGTGTCCCTGCTGCCCAACCTCGGTCTGGATACATCTTGCTCCGCCCGCCCACCCTTGAGTGGCCTAAAAATGCCAATGGCCCTAACCTGCCACCTATGGCATCCATCACACCCAGCCCGGCCGCGTCCGCTACTCCTTCCGACTCGGCGGCTGCGCCGGTCGACTCGGCCGTGCTGCCTCACGGCCTCGGGTACTCCTCGTGAGCCCGCACCTGGCCATCTTCGATGTCTCGACCGACGCCGAGGAGCTCTATCGACGCATCCTGCGTTCTGGTCCGACCACGATCGCACCGCACGCGGCTGAGCTCGGATGGTCGCTCGACCACGCCACTGCAGCCCTGGAATCGCTCATCAACGCGCGGCTGGTCCGTGAGACCGTTGATGGCAAGGTGCTTGTTGAGCATCCTCGGCCCGCTCTGGAACGCCTGCTGGGGAACGAGGAGGCCAAGCTGGACACTCGTCGGCGCGAGCTTCTGGAGGCACGGGTTGCCATCGCGAGATTCACCGCCGAGCATCGTGCAGGGGGGACCGCTGGTGGCCTGAATGCGGCCAAACCAGCCTGGGAGATCGTCTCCTCGCAGATGGCCGTCAGCATGGTCGAGCACACACTGCGCAGCACCACCGGGCTGATCCGCAACAGCGTCCTCAGCCTGCAGGTCGGTCCCGGGCTCGATGAGGCAGGTGCTCGAATGCGTCGTGAGGCGCTCGGCAGGGGCCGCGAGCAACGGGCGCTCTACTCGTTTGACGCGCTGGAGGACCCCGCCGCCCGTCGTTGGGTGCAGGCCATGGCAGATGCCGGGGAGCAGCAACGGGTCACCGCGAGCCCACCCAGCGAGTTTGCGACCTTCGGCAGCGACGTCGTTCTCGCCATGGCTGATTGGGGGTCGGCGGACTCCGACCACATCGTCATTCGAAACCCGATGCTCATCTCAGCATTCACGACCATGTTCGACTACGCATGGGATCTCGGCCATCCGATGCCAGGACACCGCCGGGACATCGCGCAGGACCGACAGCTGATGACCCTGCTCGCGAGCGGTTTCAAGGACGAGGCGATCGCGCGATACCTGGGCTGCGGGGTGCGGACGGTCCGCCGGCGGGTGGCCCAGATGATGGACGAGCTCGGAGCCGAATCCCGCTTCCAGCTGGGAGCCATGGCCCAGCGGCGCGGTCTGCTCACGCCAGCGGCCGACCATCCTCAGGTTGACGGCGGTGGCCGGTGACCGGGGGCGCCCTGGCTTCGTAGTCCACCTTGCGACGCCGTTCGGTGCCAGAGCAGCGCTGCCAGTAGCCTTTGGTCGCCAAGTTCAGTCATACGCAGTTCAGACATAGCCAAGTTGAGGAGGCCCGGATGCCCGCGATCGTGCTGGTCGGTGCGCAGTGGGGCGACGAGGGCAAGGGCAAGGCGACCGACCTGCTGGGGAGCAGGATCGACTTTGTCGTGAAGTTCAACGGTGGCAACAACGCGGGTCACACCGTGGTGATCGACGGCGAGAAGTACGCCCTCCACCTGCTGCCCAGCGGCATCCTCACCCCCGGTTGTATCCCCGTCATCGGCAACGGCGTCGTCGTCGACCTCGCCGTACTGTTCGAAGAGATTGACGCGCTCAACGTCCGGGGCATCGACACCTCCAGGCTCGTCATCAGCGCCAACGCCCACCTGATCACGCCCTACAACCGGGTGCTCGACAAGGTGACCGAGCGGTTCCTGGGATCGCGCCGTCTCGGCACAACTGGTCGCGGCATCGGCCCGACCTACGCCGACAAGATGGCGCGTGTCGGCATCCGGGTGCAGGACCTTTTCGACGAGTCGATCCTGCGGCAGAAGGTCGAGGCTGCCCTCGACGTCAAGAACCAGATGCTGGTGAAGATCTACAACCGCCGGGCCATCGAGGTGGACGAGGTCCTCGAGGAGCTCAAGAAGTATGCCGACCGCCTGCGCCCCATGGTCGTCGACGTCGGACTGCTCCTGACCAAGGCTCTCGACGAGGGCAAGACGGTCCTGTTCGAGGCCGGTCAGGCGACTTTGCTGGACGTCGACCACGGCACCTATCCGTTCGTCACGTCATCCAACCCGACGTCTGGCGGCGCGTGCACGGGTTCAGGGGTGCCGCCGACCCGCATCGACAGGGTCATCGCCATCCTCAAGGCCTACACCACGCGGGTCGGCGAAGGGCCGTTCCCCACCGAGCTGCTCGACGACATGGGCGAGTTCTTGCGCGAGGCCGGCGCTGAGTACGGCACCACGACCGGCCGGCCACGCCGATGCGGCTGGATGGACACGGTGGTGGGGCGCTATGCCGCACGCGTCAACGGGGTCACCGACTTCGTGGTCACCAAACTGGACGTGCTCACCGGGCTCGACCGGGTGCCGATCTGCGTGGCCTATGACATAGGTGGCGTTCGGCATGACGAGATGCCGATGAGCCAGAGCGACTTCCACCACGCGAAGCCCGTCTACGAAGACGTCCCGGGTTGGTCGGAGGACATCTCGACCTGCCGCACGTTCGAGGAGCTTCCGGCCAACGCCCGTGCCTACATCCTGAGGGTCGAGGAGCTGATCGGCGCCCGGGTCTCGACCATCGGGGTCGGCCCCGGCCGCGACGAGATCATCGAGCGCCACTCCCTGCTCGGCTAGCTAACCAAGGCCTCAACCGACCTCGAGGACGGTCATCCGGTGCGCGGCGCGAGTGAGGGCCACGTACAGCACGCGGATGCCGCCTGGGGACTCAGCGGTGATCTCAGCGGGGTCGACGATGACGGTGGCGTCGTACTCCAGGCCCTTGGTCGACATCGGGCCCACGACGTTGACCCGACCTGACGAGCCGCCGGCCACCGACCCCAGCGAGTCGATCCAGCGCGCAGGGGATATCACGGCGATCGACCCGTCGACCTCGCCCAGCAGCGTCTCCACCGCGCCGGCGACGGCCGCCGGGATCTTGTCCGCCGTGACCGATCTGACGATAGGGGACACGCCGGTCTCGCGGACCGCCTGTGGGAGGTCGGCGTCCGGCATCTCAGCCTGGATCACCTCGGCCGCGTAGTCGAAGATCTCGCGCGCGTTCCGGTAGTTCGTGTCCATGTGGAACAGCGAGCGGACCTGACTGCCGAACGCCTGCTCGCGAGCCTGGCGCGCTTCGACCGCGTCCGGCCACGAGGCCTGTGCCGCGTCACCGACGACGGTCCAGGACGACCAGCGACCGCGGCGTCCGAGCATCCGCCACTGCATCGGTGAGATGTCCTGCGCTTCGTCGATGAGCACGTGCGCATACTCGTCGGGAAGCTCCAGCCGGCCGTTCATCAGCCGCTCAAGTTTGGTGCGGGGAGCGACCTCGTACCCGATGGAGATGGATTCCCAGGCCGCCCCGCCCGTCGCGGCATCATCGGAGCGCTGCAAGGCGACGTCGTCGACCTCTTCGATCTCGTAGAAGCCGCGCTCCTCCGCCTCGGGCTGACGCATCGGGCCGAGGCGGTCCGAGAGGTCGTCGATCAGGGCGACGTCGGCGACAGACCAGGTGCCGGTGTCGATGGCCTTCTGAATGGAGTCAGTCAGCAACGCGGCTTCGGCATCGCTCAGCACGCCCGCCGCATATCGGCGCATTCGCTCGGGATCGGCCAGCCACAGCAACACCTCTCGCGCGTCCAGAGGTCTCCACCATTCGCGCAGAAACGCCTCGACGGTCATGTGGTCGAGGAACTTCTCCATGAAGACCGGGCGCTCATCGCCGGGGTTGTCCTCCCATGCGGCCTCCGCCAGGGCCTGCGTTGCAGCGTCCAGAGCGAGGTTGCGCTGGTGGGTGCGCAGCACCTTCATACGGACGCTGTCCAGCACAGCGGAGTCGAGCCGGATCGCCCGCCCTGCAACGAAGGCACGCAGCTCTGTCGGCGTGTCGGGGATGACGTCGCGGGCGACTCGCGCCAGGATCCGCCTAATCTTCAACGAGCCCTTGAGGGCAGCGGCCGCTGGAACGTCGAGCCGGTCGGCGGTGACCCCGTCGACCACGTCGCCGAGCGACCGCAGGGTCACCGTGTCCTCGCCGAGCGAGGGCAGGACCCGCTCGATGTATGCCGTGTAGGCCGCTGAGGGCCCCACCACCAGGATCCCGCCGGACTCGAAACGGCGGCGATCGGAATACAGCAGGTATGCCGCCCGGTGCAGTGCCACGACCGTCTTGCCCGTGCCCGGGCCTCCGGTGATCTCCGTGACCCCGCGGGCGGGTGCCCGGATGGCTTCATCCTGATGGCGCTGAATCGTGGCGACGATGTCGCGCATCCTTGCGCCACGGGTGCGGGTCAGGGCAGCCATCAGCGCACCGTCGCCGACGACCACGAGATCGTCCGGTGCCTCAGGGACCATGAGGTCGTCTTCGATGCCAACAACGTCAGAACCCTTACAGCGCAGGACTCTTCGTCGGATCACACCGAGTGGCTCGACCGGGGTGGAGCGATAGAAAGGCGCTGCCGCGGGTGCGCGCCAGTCGATCACCAGCGGCTCGTAGTCATCGTCGCGCACGCCCAGACGGCCGACATAGCGGATGTCGTGAGCGAGATCCAGCCGACCGAAGACGAGACCCTCGTACTGCATCTCGAGGGTGGCGCGTCGCTTGTTGGCGTTGAACACCAGGGCATCACGCTCGAACAGACCGGTGATCTCCTCGTCGCGAACATCGCCTGTGCGGGAGATCCGACCGCGAGCCAGGCCCTCGGCCTCCACCAGTGCCGCGCGTTCGGTCGCCTTGCCGAGCTCGGCATAGACCTTGTCGACGTGGGCCTGCTCGACGGCGATCTGGGCCGCAACGGCGTCAGGGGTCACCGTGTCGCCGTGACGGGTCGAGGGGTTGATCGGCTTTTCCGAAACGGTCACTGCTCACCCTGAGTCGAGTTGTGGGTTGATAGGGTTCGGCCCATGGGGACCGGGGATCTGGGCCTTATTGCGGACGCACGAGTCTAGTCTGCGCCGCCCCGTCTGGAGGACCAGTTGGCCAGAACGCATCCCCGGTGGATTGCGCCTAGGCTTACCACTCGTGAAGGTTCTCGTCATCGGCACAGGTGCCCGTGAGCACGCCATCGTCAAGGCTCTGACCCTCGACTCCTCCGTCGACGCCGTCATCGCTGCGCCGGGCAACCCCGGCATCGATGCCATTGCTCTATGCAGGGAGCTGCCGGATGGCTTGCTCGACGGTGCCGGTGTCGCTGCGCTGGCCGCCTCGCTCGGCGTGGACCTGGTCGTCGTCGGGCCGGAGGCGCCCCTCGTCGCGGGGGTCGCCGACGCGGTGCGCGAGCGCGGGATCGCCTGCTTCGGGCCGTCGGCGGAGGCAGCCAGGCTCGAGGGGAGCAAGTCGTTCGCCAAGGAGGTCATGGCGGCTGCAGGGGTGCCGACCGCGCTGGCCCACGTCTGTACCACTGTCGAAGAGGTGGCCGGGGCACTTGACGCTCTCGGGGCGCCCTACGTCGTCAAGGACGACGGGCTGGCCGCAGGGAAGGGCGTGGTGGTGACACGCAACCGTTCTCGTGCCCTCGCCCACGCCGCCCAGTGTCTGGACAAGTCCGGCGGGCAGATCCTCGTCGAGGAGTTCCTGGACGGCCCCGAGGTCTCGCTCTTCTGCATCACGGACGGCACCACGGTGCTGCCATTGGCCCCTGCGCAGGACTTCAAACGTCTGTCGGACGGAGACAAGGGCCCGAACACCGGCGGCATGGGGGCCTACTCGCCGCTGGACTGGGTATCGAGCTCGATGGTCCAGGATGTCGTCGATCGCGTCGCGCAGCCGACCGTGGACGAGATGCGCCACCGTGGAACGCCCTTCGTCGGCGTGCTGTATGTCGGGCTGGCGCTGACCTCTCGAGGGATGCGGGTGATCGAGTTCAATGCCCGGTTCGGCGACCCGGAGACACAGGTCGTGCTGGCTCGCTTGGCAACACCTCTCGGAGGGCTTCTCCATTCGGCCGCCGTCGGCACGCTTGACCAGGTCGCGGCCCTTCGCTGGCGCCCGGAGCATGCCGTCACCGTCGTCATGGCCTCTAAGGGCTACCCCGTCTCACCCCGCACTGGTGATGTCATCGAGGGACTTCCGGACATCGGCGACGACGCCTACGTTATGCATGCGGCAACGGCCGTCGGCAAGGACGGCTCGCTGGTTTCCGCCGGCGGGCGGGTTCTTTCCGTCGTCGCGACCGGCACCGACCTGGCTCAGGCCCGCGACCGTGCATATGGCGCCGTCGACCGGATCAGGATCAAGGGCTCGCAGCACCGCACCGATATTGCCCTCGCAGCACAGCGTGGCGAGATCACCGTTCCGCAATGAGAGGGTCACCGACGTTGCCTGGATACGCCCACATCTACTCGGGCAAGGTTCGCGAGCTTTACGCGCCGATTGACCCCTCGACGGGCGACGCCAGCCAGGACCAGCTGCTGCTGGTGGCCTCGGACCGGATCTCGGCATTCGACTACATCCTGGACAGCGAGATCCCGGACAAGGGCAAGGTCCTGACCCAGCTGTCGCTCTGGTGGTTCGAGCAGCTCACCGACATCATCCCGAACCAGGTGATCTCCAGCCAGGCGCCAGATGTGCCGGAGGAAGTGGCTGGGCGCGCGGTCCTCGTCCAGCGGCTCGACATGGTGCCGGTCGAATGCATCGGGCGGGCCTATCTGACCGGTAGCGGCCTCACGGAGTACCGCCAGTCGTCCTCGGTCTGCGGGGTTCCGCTGCCTGCCGGGCTGACCGACGGCTCCCTGCTGCCCTCGCCGATCTTCACGCCCTCGACCAAGGCCCCGATCGGTGAGCACGACCAGCCGATGACGTTCGCTGAGGTCGAAGCCGAGATCGGTATGCCGGTCGCCGCCCGGGTGCGAGACCTCACCATCGCGATCCTCAAGCGTGGCAACGAGATTGCCGCTGACCGGGGCATCCTGCTGGCCGATACGAAGGTCGAGTTCGGTTTCGACCGATCGCGACCCGATGCGGACGGCAACCCGACGATCGTTCTCGCCGACGAGGTGCTCACTCCCGACTCGTCGAGATTCTGGCCGGCGGCTACATGGCAGCCCGGACGGGCTCAGGACTCCTTTGACAAGCAGTTCGTGCGCGACTGGCTCACCTCGCCGGCCAGCGGCTGGGACCGGTCCTCCGGTGAGGCGCCACCCGCGCTGCCGGAAAGCATCGTGGAAGCCACCCGGGCGAAGTACATCGAGGCCTTCGAGTCGCTGACCGGTCGAACCTTCGCCTGACCATCCCATAAACTTCACGTGACCAAGCCACGTACCTGAGGAGCACCTCGCATGGGAAACGTCGTCGTCGACGTGATGCTCAAGTCCGAGATTCTCGATCCGCAAGGGCAGGCTGTCGCTTTCGCCTTGCCACGGTTGGGATTCAACCAGTTCACTCAGGTCCGCCAGGGCAAGCGCTTCGTCCTGACGGTCGAGGGTGAGGTCACCGCCGAGGTGCTCGCCGCCGCGCGCGAGGCCGCCGAGACGATGCTGTCCAACCCCGTCATCGAGGACGTCGTCAGCGTTCGGGTCGAGTCGCCGGCTGACCAGTCCGGGCCAACGGAGTCGCAGGCGTGAAGATCGGCGTCGTGACCTTCCCTGGCTCGCTGGATGACCACGACGCCCGCCGGGCCGTCCGCATCGCAGGTGGCGAACCCGTCAGCCTGTGGCACGGGGACGACTCGCTGCACGATGTCGATGCCGTGGTGCTCCCGGGCGGTTTCTCGTATGGCGACTACCTGCGCGCGGGTGCCATCGCACGCTTCGCACCGGTCATGTCTGCACTGATCCCGGCAGCTCGCGGCGGGTTGCCGGTGCTGGGCATCTGCAACGGCTTCCAGATCCTGTGTGAGTCCCACCTGCTGCCGGGAGCGATGATCCAGAACGACCACCGCACCTTCATCTGCCGTGACCAGCGCCTGCGCGTCGAGAACAACACGACCGCCTGGACCACGGACTTCGACCTCGGTGACGAGATCACGATCGTGCTGAAGAACCAGGACGGGCAGTACGTCGCAGACGGGGCGACCCTCGACCAGCTCGAGGGTGAGGGCCGGGTGATGTTCCGATATGTCGTCGAAGAGGGCGGCCGCAACCCCAACGGCTCCTACCGTGACATAGCCGGCATCACCAACGAACGCGGGAATGTGGTCGGCCTGATGCCGCACCCCGAGCACGCCATCGAGGAGGGCTACGGCCCATCCCTGGACGGCCTCACGTTCTTCACGTCCGTCCTGAAGTCAGTGGTGAACACGTGAGCATCATCGATACCGTTGCGGCTGCTGTCGACTCGCCAGATGTCGAGCAGCCCTGGGCCGAGCTCGGGCTGAAGGCTGACGAGTACGACCGGATCCACGAGATTCTCGGCCGCCGTCCCACCATTGCCGAGCTTGCGATGTATTCCGTCATGTGGTCCGAGCACTGCTCCTACAAGTCCTCGAAGGTGCACCTCGCGCAGTTCAGCGAGAACACCACCGAAGCGATGAGAGAGAAGCTCCTGGTCGGCATCGGTGAGAACGCCGGCGTCGTCGACATCGGGGACGGCTGGGCGGTGACCTTCAAGGTCGAGAGCCACAACCACCCGTCATACGTCGAGCCCTATCAGGGAGCGGCGACCGGCGTCGGTGGCATCGTCCGCGACATCATGTCGATGGGTGCGCGCCCGATTGCCGTCATGGACTCGTTGCGGTTCGGCGCCCCCGACCACCCCGACACATTGCGGGTGCTCCCGGGGATCGTCGCCGGGGTCGGTGGCTACGGCAACTGCCTCGGCCTGCCCAACATCGGGGGCGAGGTCGTCTTCGACCCCTGCTACCAGGGCAACCCGCTGGTGAATGCCCTGTCTGTCGGCAAGATGCGGATCGAGGACATCCACCTGGCCAAGGCCTCGGGCGTCGGCAACAAGGTGATCCTGTTCGGCGCCAAGACCGGAGGCGACGGCATCGGGGGTGTCTCCGTCCTCGCGTCAGAGACGTTCGACGCCGACGGCCCGGCCAAGCGCCCCGCGGTCCAGGTCGGCGACCCGTTCGCCGAGAAGGTGCTGATCGAGTGCTGCCTGGACCTCTATGCCGCGCACGTCGTCGACGGTATCCAGGACCTCGGCGGCGCCGGGCTGTCCTGTGCGACCAGTGAGCTCGCCTCCAACGGTGACGGTGGCATGCGGGTCTGGCTCGACCGGGTCCCGCTGCGTGACACCTCGCTGCGTGTCGAGGAGATCCTCATGTCAGAGTCCCAGGAAAGGATGATGGCAATCGTCGAGCCGGCGAAGCTCGAAGAGTTCATGGCGATCACCAGGCGCTGGGATGTCGAGGCCACCGTGGTCGGTGAGGTCACCGACGGCAAGCACCTCGAGGTGTTCTGGGGCGACGAGCTGATCATCGACGTGCCGCCGCGATCGGTGGCCCACGATGGCCCTGTCTACCACCGCCCCATGGTGCGGCCGGCCTACCTTGATGCGCTGCAGGCTGATGTCCCCGACGACCTGCCCCGCCCCGTTGATGGTGTCGGATACCGGGCAGCGCTGCTGTCGCTGATGGCGTCCCCGAACCTGTGCGACAAGTCCTGGGTCACCGACCAGTACGACCGGTACGTGATGGGCAACACCGCGCTCGCGATGCCCGACGACTCCGGGGTGGTGCGGGTCGACGAGGAGACCGGCCGGGGCGTCGCGATCTCGACGGACTGCAACAGCCGCTTCGCCAAGCTGGACCCGTTCGCCGGTGCCCAGCTGGCACTGGCCGAGGCCTATCGCAACGTGTCGACTGCCGGTGCCCTCCCGCTGGCGGTCTCCGACTGCCTGAACTTCGGCTCGCCCGAGGATCCTGCTGTCATGTGGCAGTTCGCCGAGGCGGCGCGTGGCATCTCGCAGGGCTGCAAGACGCTCGGCATCCCGGTGACCGGCGGCAACGTCTCGCTGTACAACCAGACCGCTGACGTCGCGATCCACCCGACCCCCCTGGTGGCGGTCCTGGGCGTCATGGACGATGTGGCCCGCCGGACCCCGTCGGGCTGGACCAACCCCGGCGACGTCATCTACCTGCTCGGCACCACTGCCGACGAGTTCGGTGGCTCGGCCTGGACCCAGGTCGCCCATGACCACCTCGGTGGTATGCCGCCGAGCCTCGACTTCGACGTGGAACGCAGGCTTGGCAAGATCCTGGTCGACGGCTCGCGTCAGGGCCTCGTCACGGCGGCGCACGACCTGTCGGACGGTGGCCTGGCAGTCGCCCTGGCGGAGGCGTCGCTGCGAAACGGCGTCGGTGCCCAGATCTGGCTGGACGAGGTCTGCGAGCGGGACGGCGTGGATACCTTCACATTGTTGTTCAGCGAGTCGGCCGGCCGGGCGATCGTCGCCGTGCCTGAGGCTCTACAAGCCCGGTTCACCGATCTGTGCACCAGTCGCGGCTTTGCCCATGCCAGCATCGGCCTGGTCGCGACTGAGAAAAGAGAGCTCGAGGTTCAGGGCCAGTTCATCCTGCCGCTCGACGAGCTGCGGGCCGCTCACACCTCGACCTTCCCGGCCATCGTTGGTCGGCAGAGAAACCTGGTCCCGGAGCCGTAGGACGGGCACCTGTCCCATCGTGTCGGTCAGCCGTACGCTGGTCAGGCTGGTCCATCAGAACGAGTGGTGGACAGTACGTTCGATCTGGCGAAATGTGGTGAAGGCTGTGGGCAAGAGAAAGAGCAAGAGGAAGAGCGTGGCTGACATTGCGGAGCCACGTCCAGCGACGGATTTCAAGCGGCTTCCTGAGCACATCCGGCTCGAGGACACCTTCACCAGCCAGGACCCCGACGCAGCCCCGGACCCGACCATGGGCCGGGACCCCGATCGCGATTTCTTGTTGCGAAACGCCGGAGTCGGACTCTGACGACCACCTCACCGGGCGCAGTCACTCCCGGAGGTCGCGTCGTGGCGCCAGAGTCGTTGCTGTCCCGAGACCCGGGCGGCCGGAGCCCAGCCATGCCTCAAATTCGAATGCTTTGGACTGTATTGAGGCACGAAGCGGTGCTGAACGGTATCCGCAGCGGCACTGTCTGGTCGGGTGGGTAGACCTGGATCTGGCTGGACGGCCTGGGCACGTTGCAGCCAGTGCGGGTGGCCGTGCCCACTCGAAGGATGAACTGGGCTCGCTGGCCTGGACCGAGCCGGACCGATGGACCTGCGGAGCCGTCTTGGGTGGCTGGTTGGCCGACGATGTTGCCAGAGCCGTCGAGCAGAGACACGCCCGGGAATCCGCGGACGGAGCAGGGCGTGGCGGTGGTGTTGGTCAGGTAGAAGGTCGCATAGATGCTGCCGGCTGTGCCTTCCTCGGATCCTGTTGTCAGGCTCAGCTGACTGCTCACGCAGGTAGGTGCAGCTCCCCCGGAGAGGGGCGTTGTGGATGAGGGCGAGCTTGTGGGTGCAGGGGCCGGAAAGGTCAGCGACGGTGATGTGGGGGCGACCGAGTTGTTGGCGTGGCCGAAGATAGCCACCGGGATTGCCACTGCCACGAGCACGGAAGCAGCGGCCAGCAGGGGCACGCCCCACGTCTGAACACGGTGGCGGTTGGGCGTGTGTCTGTCCATCGCGAGTTCCGCGATGTCGTTCGAGGTGATGGCCCGCTCCGGCTCCGGGGTTCCGGTGTGCAGCAGGTCACTGAGTCGACGTTCGAGGTCATTCATGCCCAACCTCCTCCAGAAGGGATTGAAGCTCTGGTTCGGAACGCAGCTTGGCCAGTGCGCGAGACGCCTGGCTCTTCACCGTGCCGACCGAGCATTCGAGGACCTGAGCGGTCTGCGCCTCGGACAGGTCGTTGAAATAGCGGAGCACGATCACCGCCCGTTGCCTGGCGGGCAGTCCAGACAGGGCACTCCAGATCACGTGTCGTAGCTCGGCGGCGGACACGTCATCTGAACCAGGCCGGTCGGGAAGCTGGGAGACGGGCCGTTCACGATTCCATCGGCGTCGCTGTCCGTTCAGAAACGTGTTCATCATGACGCGACGTACATAGAACTCAGGCGTCTCGGACTTGATCGCGTCCCAGTGCCGCCATGACTGCAAGAGGGCCGTCTGGACCAGATCCTCGGCGGAAGCCCAGTTGCCTGTCAGTAGCCAGGCCGACCGAAGAAGGGGCCGGGAGCTCCGGCCGATGAAATCCTCGATGCTCAGCAACCGATCCGCCTCCTCACCCACTCACCCCTAAAGACAGCCATGGCCCACAGGAAGGTTGCCTGACAAACGGTCTCTCGTGCGAGATCTAGACCGGCGAGCCGTCGGCCTCATGTGGCGAGCCATGGCGGGCGTGCTCAACGCAAGCGCCAGCCCTTGACCGGCGGAGGTGGTGGCGACTGCGCGCTGTCTTCTACCGTGAACGCTGGCGATCCTGCGAACTGCATGGCCAGCTGCGACCCATCCCGCAGTCCAGTGGGAAACGACGACTTGGCGACCTGTCGGCGAAGGGCGGCGAGGTCGAGCGGGGCGCGCGAGGCGACGGCCACCGTGTTGCCGAAACGCTTGCCCTTGAGCACTTCGTGGGTGCCGATGATGGCAACGTGCCCGAAGACGGTGAGCAGCCCGGCATACACCCGTCTCAGGAAAGCCTTGTTGGGCTCGTCGGCGATGTTGAGCAGCATCGTTCCGTCAGGGCGAAGCACCCTGGCGGCGTCAGAAAGGAACTCCACGGTGGTGAGCTCGCGCGGGATCCGGCCTCCGGCATAGGCATCGAGCACCACGACGTCGGCGCTCGTGTCGGCGAGCTGGGCGATCCCGGTGAGGCCGTCGACCGGGCGGACCCGGATCCGGTGCTGGCGCGGCAACGGCAGCTCGCGGCGCACCCGGTCGGTCAGCTCGGCGTTCGGCTCCAGGACGATCTGCGGCGAGCCGGGACGTTCAGCGTTGACGTACCGGGCCAGCGTCAGCCCGGCGCCGCCGATGTGGGTGATCCCGAGCGGGCCGGCCGAAAGCGTGTCGATGACCGCAGCGAAATGGGCGATGTACTCGAAGCCGAGGTTGCCCGGATCGGCGAGGTCGACGTGCGACTGCGGACTGCCGTCCATCATCACGGTCACGCCACCGCGGCCGTCGTCATCCGGCACGAACTCGATCCGCCCGACCTGGTCCTCTGACACGCCGCCAGCCTAAGCGGAGCCCTGCCATACTTCTGCCCGTGACTGACCCGCTCCGCGTCCCTGACCTCGATGTGCACGAGCCCGGGCGCGCTGGCGGCCCGACCCTGGTGCTGCTGCACGGTTTCATCTAGTCTGCGCTGCGGTGTTGGAGGACCCGCCGTGGTTCAGTCGTCCGCCAGGAACTGACGAGCGGTCAGAGCCGGATACGACCCAACAGTGGACACAGAGCTTTCGTGACGACCTCGACGCGGCGATTCGCCAGGGGCAGGGTCGAGCAGCCGCTGTGGACGATCAGGTCCTCGTCGGGCCCCTGACAACGCCTGGCTGAGCTCGGCAACCACCACATCGAGGTTGTCGTCGTCCCGGGGTCTGGGCACACGGTGCGCCGGGACTGTTCCGACGTCTATCACCAGATCGTCGACCCCTGGATCGCGCAGCAGCTCACCACCCGAGACAGCTGACCAAGTCGCCAGGCCAACAGCTCAGGGGCGCAGCATTGTCTTGATGGCGCGGCGCTCATCCATGGCGGCGTAGGCCTCGCCCACCTGGTCCAGTGGCAGCTCGAGGTCGAAGACCAGGCCCGGGTTGATCGCGCCGGACAGCACGTCATCGCGCAGAGCCGGCAGGTACTGTCGCACCGGTGCCACTCCGCCGGCGACGCCGACGTTGCGGGAGAACATCGTGCGCAGGGGCAGCTCGACCCCGTGCGGAACACCGACGTAGCCGACGGTCGCGCCCGGGCGGGCAACAGCAACAGCGGTGTTCATCGACTGTCCGGTGCCCACACACTCCAGCACAGCGTCCGCGCCGACACCGCCGGTGAGTTCGAGCACGGCAGCTTCAGCTGCCTCGCCGCGCTCGGCGATGACATGGGTGGCGCCGAACGACCGGGCGACCTGCTGGCGGGGCTCGTGCCGGGACATGGCCACCACCCGCTCGGCACCCATCCGGGAGGCGGCGAGAACGGCCGACAACCCCACGGCGCCGTCACCCACCACCACGACCGTGTCGCCCTCGCCGACACCCGCGGCAACGGCTGCGTGCCAGCCGGTTCCCATCACGTCGGAGAGTGCGAGCAGCGACGGAACCATTGCGGCGTCAGGGGTTTCGCGCATTGAGACAAGAGTGCCGTCGGCCAGCGGGATGCGGACGTACTCTCCCTGACCGCCGTCGGCCAGCAGCCCGTCGCGGTCAGGTCCGCCCCAGAACCCGCCCGTCGAGCAAGCCGACTGGATCCCGACCCTGCAGTGGGCGCAGGTGTTGTCGGAGTACATGAACGGCGCGATGACGAAGTCGCCCTTGCGTAGTGACCGGACCGCCGAGCCGGCCTCTTCGACGATGCCGACGAACTCGTGGCCGATCCGGAACGGCTCCTTGATCGGGTTGTCGCCGCGGTAGTACCAGAGGTCCGAGCCGCACACGCAGGCGGCGACAACCTTCACGATCGCGTCGGTTGGTTTCTGGATGCGGGGGTCCGGCTGGTCTTCGAGCCGGACGTCGCGGGCAGCGTAGATCGTGGTGGCCTTCATGAGCCCAAGCCTAGGTCGGGCACGATGGACCTCATGCCACCCCGTCGCCGCGTCCCACTGGCCGAAGGTCTGGCGGCACTTGGGGTATGGCGGCTGGACCCGTCCGCTGCCCCACTGGAAACGGTTGCCACGGCAGTTCGCTTCACCCTTGAGGAACTGGCATCACGCGCGCCAGGACGGACGCTGGAGGTCCGCGTCCCGCCATACGGTGCGGTGCAATGCGTTGAAGGGCCGAGACACACCCGTGGCACCCCCCCGAATGTGATCGAGACGGACGCCCGGACCTGGCTTGATCTGGTGACGGGACAGAGCGACTGGGGCGACGCCGTGTCGGCGGGCACGGTCCGCGCGAGCGGCTTGCGGGCTACGTTGGCCGACCATCTTCCGCTCCTGCCCAACTAGGCTCGCGACATGCGATTCGGACTGACGATCCTGGCCGAGCACCGCTGGGCCGATGCCGCCCCGATGTGGCGACGGGCCGAGCAGCTCGGCTTCGACCATGCGTGGACCTATGACCATCTCGTCTGGGGCGGGCTGCCTGACTCGCCCTGGTACGGCACCACTCCGACGTTGACGGCGGCCGCGATGGTCACCTCGACGATCCGGCTGGGCACGTTTGTCACGTCCCCCAACTATCGCCACCCGGTGACGTTCATGCGCGACCTGCTGGCCCTCGACGACATCTCGGGCGGACGGCTGATCTGCGGCATCGGCGCCGGCGGCGACATTGACAGCGCCATCCTCGGCGGTGCGACCCTCACCCCCAGGGAACGCTTCGACCGACTCGCCGAGTTCACCGAGCTGCTCGACCGCCTGCTCACCCAGGACCACGTGTCGCACAGCGGCACATACTTCGCGGCTGTCGACGCTCGCACTCTGCCCGGTCCGGTCCAGCGACCGAGGATCCCGTTTGTCATGGCTGCCAACGGTCCTCGCTCTCTTCGGCTTGCTGTCGAGTACGGTGCGGGCTGGCTCACGACGGGCCCCAAGGTGGAGACGATGGACGAGTGGTGGACTTCTCTGGCCAGGCTGGGCCTGCGGCTGGACGAGGGGCTGGCGAAGGCCGGCCGGGATGCCGCGACCTTCGAACGGCACCTCAACCTTGACTCGTCACCGCAGTTTGCGCTCTTGAGCGTCGGAGCGTTCGAGGAGATGACCGGTCGCGCGGCGGGGCTGGGTTTCACCGATGTGATCACGCACTATCCCCGACCCGACGGCCCCTATGCCGGTGACGTGAGCGTATTGGAACAGGTCGCCGCCGAGGTCCTGCCGCGGCTCCAGCGCCACTAGACGGGCTTGCACCGAGTCCTACGACCAAGGACCTATTTAAACCCCGACCGGCCCAGGCGGACAGTGATATCGACAGCCAAAAGGAGCCGGGCAGCGCTTCAGCACCCGACGAGAACTGGCCAACAACAAGGAGGCGTCACATGGCCACTGTCGTTCTTACCAAAGCGGATCGTTGCGATCGGTGCGGCGTCCGGGCCTACGTGCTGGTTAGTGTGTCCATCCCGAACCGAGGCGACTACGAACTGCTGTTCTGCGCCCACGACTACCGGAAGCACGAACCCCAGCTCCTGTTGTCCGGGGCACGAGTCCTGCTCGACGAGCGTCGTCAGCTACAGAGCCAAGAGAGCCTTGTCTGACCGCCAACGAGCGTTTTTTGCACGAGCTGAGATCCCGCAAGGTCCGCTCTCCACGGGAGTTAGGGCGGAGCCGACGAAAATACGTGGCGTCGACGATTCTCAGCAACCAACGGGTGAAGGCTCGATCCCGACTCAGGCGAAGCTGATCACGGCGACCGGGGGCAGGGTAGGTGTTTCGGACCCGCTTGCAGGCTCGACCGTGATGCCGACGGCCGAAGCGCTCGCGGCGTCACCCTCAAGCAGGACCGTGTTGGCGTCACCTGCTGGCATCAAACCGGCCCGGATCATGCTCTCGCCCTGCTGGAGCCAGAGCTCGTAGACCTTTCCCTCTGGAGCGTTCGGCATGTTGGCGGTCACGATGACTGCCTTCTTCAAACTGGGTGAGCGCACGATCGTTGCCGTCGCGTCGCCGACCTTCTGCACGAAGCGCTGCGCGTCCTTGGCCTGCAGCACCTGCTCCATCGCCGTCAGCTGGACGGTGCCGGTGTCGGAGGACCACGGGTGCCACACCAGACCGCCCGTGGCCAGGACTGCGGCCGCGGCAACACCTGCCAGCCACTGCCGGAGGGGTGCGCGCTGGGCACGTTCGGAACGCTTGGACTCCAGGCTGGTCACGGCAGAAGGGGCCTCGTCGGGAACCACCAGAGGAGGCAACGGCCGGACGTCGCTGACGTCTCCCAGGATCGACGCGCGCAACGAGGCGGGCGGGGTGGTGAGCGTGAGCGAGGTCAGCTCGGTGGCGGCGGCACGCAGGCTCGCCACCTCGTCCCGGCACTCTGAGCAGCCGGCCAGGTGAGCCTCGAATCGGGCGCGTTCGACGTCGTCGACGGCGTCGACGGCGTATGCCCCCGAGAGGCCGTGGATGTCGTCGTCATTCATGATTCAAGTCCTAGGTTGTCGCGCAGTCGGATGAGTCCGTCGCGGATGCGAGTCTTGGCGGTGCCGAGCGGGAGGTCCAGCATGACGGCCACCTCGCTATGCGTGTAGCCGCCGAAGTAGGCGAGCTCGAGTGCGCCGCGCTGCGCTGCGGTCAAGGTAGCGAGGGCTTTACGGACTCGTTGGGCGTCCAGGTTACGGTGGGCTTCCTCGACGGTCTGGTCGAACGGGGCGGCCTGCTCACGCGCTTCGTATGCGGTGTCCCTGCGCCGCGTTGCCTCTGCTGAACGCACCCGATCCACCGCCTTCCGGTGTCCGATCGTCATCAACCAGCTGAGTGCGCTGCCGCGACCGGGGTCGAACCTGGCGCTGTTGCGCCAGATGTCCAGATAGGCATCTTGGGTGACTTCCTCGGCCTGTGCCCGGTTTCGCACGGTACGAAGGACCAGGCCGAACAGCCGGGCTGCCGTTGCGTCATACAGCGTGGCGAATGCAGCCTCCTCGCCCAGGGAGCATGCCCTGAGGAGCTGAACCAGCTCCTCGTTGGCCGAAGGCGCACCGGTCCCCGAGGCAGAGGCAAGCTCGCCCTCGGGGACCAGTGTCATGCGAACCATGATGCGCTATCGGTTGGGTTGTGTCTGCTGGGCGTTGGGGATCAGGACGGGAGCAGGACACCATCGACGATGTAGACCGTGGCGTTCGCCGTGGGGACGTTGCCGCAGATGATGTTGCTGCCTCCGTTGACCTTGAAGGACTCGCCCGATCCGGTGATCGTGAGCGTGCCGCCCTCGAGGGTCTTGTGGTCACCCGCGAGCATGTCCGGGCTGAGCTTGCCCACGACCACGTGGTTGGTCAGGATCTTGGTCAGCAGGCCCTTGGGGTCGTCCAGGGCGGCCTTGAGCGCTGCCGGCGGAAGCTTGGCGAAGGCCGAGTCGACCGGCGCGAACACGGTGATGTCCGGGGTGGTGTTCAGCGTGTCGCCCAGACCGGCAGCGCCAACAGCGGTGACCAGGGTCGTCAGCAATGGGTTGTTGCTGGCGGCGGTGGCAACCGGGTCGGTGGCCATGCCGTTGAAACTGCCCTTGCCGTCCTTCGGCACTGCCGCGCAGCCCGAGCCGAACACGGCGGCCGACGCGTCAGCCATCGGCGCAGTGCTGGCCTCGGGGGCCGCCTTGCTTGCCGATGCCATGGGGGCGGCTGCTGTCTCGGTGTCCGAGCTGCCGCAGGCGGCGAGGGTCAGCGGGAGGGCGAGTGCAACTGCTGCGACGATGCCGCGGCTACGGAAGTTCATGGTGTTCTCCTTGGTGAGTGGACGTTGATCGGATCTGAGTAGAACGTGGTGACCGTGTTGCTGTGGTCGTCTTGTACCGGTGATTCGGAGCCGCCGTTGAAGCGGATTGGCTTCTGCGGCAATCTTTTTCAAGCCTGTGGTGCCGCGTCAGCTCAATCGACGAACACGACAACCTCCTGGATGCCGCTGGAGCCGTTGGGGAACGGCTTGGCACGTTGTGAGACCTGCAAGGCTCCCTTGCGGTCGGTGGCCCGCACCCTGAAGGAATGGCGACCGGACGTGGCGTTCCAGGGCAGGTACCACTGGCGCCAGTAGTCGAGGCCCACGTCCGGACCGAGCTTGGTCTTCTGCCACGGGCCGTCGTCGATGCTGACCTCGACCCCCGCGATACCGATGTGCTGTGCCCATGCGACACCGCCGATGGCCGTCATACCGGCCTTGATCGTCGACAAGGGACGCGGGGTATCGACGCGTGCGGACATCTTGATGGGCGCATCGGTGGCCCAGTCGCGTTTGGTCCAGTACGAGACGTCCTTCGCGTAGGTCGTGGCGGTCAGCTTGGCCAGCCACTTTGTCGCGCTGACGAAGCCGTACAGCCCGGGGGTGACGATCCGCGCTGGGAACCCATGGATGGCCGGCAACGGCTTACCGTTCATGCCGACGGCGATCATCGCGTCGCGGCCGTCCCGGACGACCTCCATCGGCGTGCCGATCTGGAACCCGTCGACGGCCGTGCTGAGCAGCTGGTCGGCGCCGGGCCGAACGCCGACCCGGTCGAGCAGATCCGCGAGCCGGACACCCTGCCATCGAGCCCCGCCGACATAGCCCCCGCCGACCTCGTTGCTGACACAGGTGAGCGTGATGTCCCGTTCGATCATCGGCATCGCCATCAGCTGCTCATAGGTGATGGTCATCGGCTTGTCGACCATGCCGTCGATGTCGAGCTGCCAGCGGTCGGCGTTGACCCGAGGCACGGTCAGGTTCGTGTCCACCCGGTAGAACGAGCCGTTGCTGGTCCGTAGCGGAGTGATCCCAGGTACCTGACCTTCAACGCCTTTCGGGAAGGTGCCGGCGGCGTCGGTCGGTGCGGGGAGCGTGACCTGCGGGACCGCGTCGGCCGCGGCGAGCTTCTGACCGAACGCCGCTGCTCCGGCCGCACCGACGGTCACTGCGGCTGCGCCGATCAGGAACTGCCGACGGCCATCGTGCGAGGTGGGGTATGCCGTCGCCGGCAGCTCGTGTCCGTCCTCGCCCGACGTCGTGGACTCGCTTCGGGCCACGATGCCGCGCAGACCGAGCAGGATGCCAAGGCCGACGACCGCGGAGATGACTCCGGGAATGGCATCGGAGGGGGCTGTTACGGCCCGGGTGAGGGCTGCCGCGGTGGCCAGCCCGGTCAACAGCACGATGAACCCGATGCCCGGCCACACCCTCCGGCGGGACAGCACGCCGGCGATCGCGGCGGCGACGAGGGTGACCACGGTGACGGTTGCCAGCAGGATCGGCTTGTCGGCCGTGCCGAACTGCGCGACGGCATATTCCTTGACCGGAGTCGGGGTGGCGTCGATGACCACCGCGCCGACAGCGAGCACCGGTGACGCGGCGGGGTTGGTCAGTCCCGCGACCAGGTGGGCGGCCGCGATACCTCCGATGGCGGCGAGCGCGCCCGTCGCGGCATAGGCCAGCGTTCGTGCTTTTGGCAGGTGTGCGGCGAGTCGGCCCATATGTGCTGTTCGGAGCGGCCGTCCCCGCGGATGGGTGGCCGGCGGAGATAGCCGCACCGGTGGGGCACCAGCGTCAATCACCAGAGTCGAATACCGTGGACCGGTGACTGAGCAGCCTGGCAAGCAAACACCTGGTACACCCCGCACAGCGCGCAGACACCCCAGGTTCGCCGCGTTCCTGTTCACCGGCGCTCTGCTGGGGCTCCTCGGCGGATTCGTGATCAGCGTGATCGGCCCGGAGGATGCCCGTTACGACACCTCCGTCACGCTGGGTTTCCTGGGTCTGATCTGCGCCGCGTTCGGCGTGCTTGCCGGGGGCATCGTCGCAGCCCTGCTCGACAAGCGCCGCTGAGCGGAGCGGCCGCGGGCCACGACCGAAGCCTGTGGGCGTCGGCCGAGGGGAGTCGGCTGTGGAACACTGGCCACGTGGCACGCGGCGATGGGCGACTGACTCATGACCTTCTTCCCGGCGAAAAGGGACCTCAGGACGCCTGCGGGGTCTTCGGAGTCTGGGCCCCGGGCGAGGACGTCGCCAAGCTGACCTACTTCGGGCTCTATGCCTTGCAGCACCGCGGTCAGGAGTCGGCCGGAATCGCTGCCAGCGACGGTCATCGGCTGCTGGTCTACAAGGACATGGGCCTGGTCTCGCAGGTCTTCGACGAGGCCAGTCTTGGTTCGTTGAAAGGCCACCTGGCCATCGGCCACTGCCGCTACTCCACGACGGGTGGCAGCAACTGGGAGAACGCGCAGCCGACGCTCGGAGGCACGGACGACTCCACCGTCGCACTGGCCCACAACGGCAACCTCACGAACTCGGCTGAGCTGAGCGCGATGCTGCTCGACAAGCATGGTGACGCATTCGCCGGCAAGCTGGGCGGCGAGCTTCATCGGGGCAACACCACCGATACCGCGCTGGTGACGGCGATGCTCTCGGACGAGCCGGACCGAAGCCTCGAGAACACCGCGCTTGATGTGCTGCCCCGGCTCAAGGGCGCCTTCAGCTTCGTCTTCATGGACGAGACGACGCTGTATGCCGCCCGCGACCCTCAGGGCATCCGCCCGCTGGTCCTCGGTCGCCTCGAGCGCGGCTGGGTCGTGGCCAGTGAGGCCTCGGCGCTGGCAACTGTCGGCGCGAGCGTGATCCGCGAGGTGGAGCCGGGTGAGCTCATCGTCATCGACCAGGACGGCCTGCGTTCCCACCGTTTTGCCGAGGCCGATCCCAAGGGCTGCGTGTTCGAGTACGTCTATCTCGCCCGCCCCGACGCGACCATCGCCGGGCGGTCGGTCCACGAGGCCCGGGTCGAGATGGGTCGCCGCCTGGCCACGGAGCACCCGGTCGAGGCCGACCTCGTCATTCCCGTGCCCGAGTCCGGCACTCCTGCCGCGATCGGTTATGCGGAAGCCAGCGGCATCCCCTATGGGCAGGGCTTCGTCAAGAACGCCTACGTCGGCCGGACCTTCATCCAGCCGAGCCAGACGCTGCGTCAGCTCGGCATCCGGCTGAAGCTCAACGCCCTCGAGTCCGTGATCCGCGGCAAGCGTCTGGTGGTCGTCGACGACTCGATCGTCCGCGGTAACACCCAGCGCGCCCAGATCCGCCTGCTCCGAGAAGCGGGGGCGGCCGAGATCCATGTCCGCATCTCAAGCCCGCCGGTGCAGTGGCCCTGCTTCTACGGGATCGACTTCGCCACCCGCGCCGAGCTGATCGCCACCGGCCTCAAGGTCGAGGAGATCCGGGCCAGCATCGGTGCCGACAGCCTGGGCTACCTCAGCGAGGACGCGATGATCGAGGCGACGGGCCAACCGCGCTCGCGTCTGTGCGCGGCTTGTTTCACTGGTGACTACCCGATCGCGCTGCCCGACTCGACCCTGCTCGGCAAGCATTTCCTCGAGGCGCTGCCGGGGCTCGAGAACCCGACGCCCGGACGCCTGGACGCCGAGGGTGTCGGGACCGGTATCTCCGGAGGCGCGGCTGACGCGCTCACCCGTCCGTGATGTCGCAGACCACCCCCATCACCTATGCCGGCGCGGGCGTGGACGTCGAGGCGGGCGACAAGGCCATTGAGCTGATGAAGGCCTCGGTCAAGCAGGCGCAGCGCCCCGAGGTGCTGGGCGGGCTGGGCGGCTTCGCGGGGATGTTCGACGCGAGTGTGCTGGCGAGGATGACCCGGCCGGTGCTGGCCACCAGTACTGACGGCGTGGGCACCAAGGTCGCCATCGCGCAGGCCATGGACAAGCACGACACGATCGGGTTCGACCTGGTCGGCATGGTCGTCGACGACATCGTCGTCTGTGGCGCCGAGCCGCTGTTCATGACCGACTACATCGCCACCGGCAAGGTCGTGCCCGAGCGGATCGCAGCCATCGTCTCCGGTATCGCGGCCGGTTGCCAGAGCGCAGGGGTCGCCCTGATCGGCGGCGAGACCGCCGAGCACCCCGGGCTGCTGGAGCCCGACGAGTACGACTGCGCGGGCGCCGCGACCGGGGTCGTGGAGTATGCCGACATCCTGGGCCCGCATCGCGTGGTGGCCGGCGACGTCGTGCTGGCCTTCGCCTCGTCCGGGCTGCACTCCAACGGGTACTCGCTGGTCCGCAAGGTCTTTGCCACCGCTGGGTGGGCCCTGGACCGACAGGTGGCGGAGTTCGGCCGGAGCCTGGGGGAGGAGCTGCTGGAACCCACCCGGGTCTATGCGCGGGACCTGCTCGACCTGATCCGCACCGACGGTATCGACATCCACGCCCTGAGCCACGTCACCGGCGGCGGCCTGGCAGCAAACCTGGCGCGCGTGCTGCCGAAGAGTGCCTTCGCCCGGGTCGACCGCTCGACGTGGACCCCGCCCGCGGTCTTCGACGTGGTCCGCGACCTGGGTCAGGTGCCGGTCGCGGACCTCGAGCGCACGCTCAACATGGGCATCGGCTTCGTGGCGGTCCTGCCGGCGGCTCAGGCTGACCTGGCGATCGCCACCTCGAAGGCTCAGGGCATCAAGGCGTGGCTGCTGGGTGAGGTGAGCGACCTGACCACGGCGCCGGTGCAGGACGGCGTTGAGGTGATCCGGGACGTCAAGGGCGTTGACGGAGGCTCGGTGCAGGTCGTCGGATCGCACCCGCGCTGATCAGCAGCTGATCAGCAGCTGATCAGCAGCTGACCAGCACAGACGTCAGAACTCGCCGCGCCCGGGACTCCGAGCTCAGGGTTTGGTACGCGTCAGTTCTCGGCTGAGGCCCATTTGTCGTATTCGTCGGGACCGTCATCGCTCTCGGCCGGCGAGGGAGTGTGCGTGACACGCTCCGGCCGGCTGTCGAACAACGACGGACCATGCAGTTCTCGCTCAAGCGCATTCAGGTCAGTGCTCGGGCTGTAGTACTTCAGCTCGCGTGCAACCTTGGTCTGCTTGGCTTTGGCCCGGCCGCGTCCCATGACGTCGACCCCCTCGCGCGTATGCCGGGGCGGTATCGCCTGACCGGACCACACAAGGTGGTTCGAGTCATCGCGGAACGGCCCCGGGAATCTCGTATTTTCGTAAGGCTAACGCTACACGGTAAAAGGTTGTTCCGTCTGGTCGGGTGCTGAGATGACCGATCAGTGGGCAGGGAGCCAGATCCGGTTGCTGCCCACCTGGGCCATCCGCGCCTCGGCCAGGTGATCGGCAGCCTCCGCCGGCGAGATCCTCTGCTCCGCCGCGACCCGCAGCACCGCCGCCGTCGCGTCGAAGATGCCCGTGGTGCGCTGCTTGGCTCGGGCGAAGTCGAAGCCGTGAAGCTCGTCGCTGACCTGGATGACGCCACCTGCGTTGACCAGGAAGTCCGGCGCGTAGGTGATGCCTCTGGCCATCAAGGCCTCAGCGGTTCCGCCAGGCCCTTCGACGGTGAGCTGGTTGTTGGCGGCTCCGCAGACCACCTTGGCGCTCAGCACCTGCACGGTCGCATCGTCCAGGGCTCCACCGAGCGCGCACGGGGCATAGACATCCAGCTCGGTCCGGACCAGGGCCGTGACGTCGTCCGCGACATCGATCTCGCTGTGCTCCTCGAGCAGGGCGTCGAGGGCGGAGCCGTTGACATCGGTCACCACCACGCGGGCGCCGTCCGACAGCAGGTGGGCGGACAGGAGGCGTCCGACCTTGCCCACCCCCGCGATACCGACTGTCTTGCCGGCCAGGCTCGGCTTGCCCCAGACGTGGGCGGCGCTCGCACGCATGCCCTGGAAGACGCCGTATGCGGTGAGCACTGAGGAGTCACCGGCGCCACCGTTGGCCTCGCTGCGGCCGGTGGCAAAGCGGGTCTCCTTGCCCACGATGTCCATGTCGGCGACGTAGGTGCCGACGTCGCAGGCCGTGACATAGCGCCCGCCCAGGCTCTCCACGAACCGGCCGTAAGCACGCAGCCGCGCCTCGTTCTTGTCCGTCGCGGGGTTGCCGATGATGACGGCCTTGCCGCCACCATGGTCGAGGCCGCAGAGCGCGTTCTTGTAGGCCATGGCACGCGAAAGGCGGAGGGCATCCTCGAGGGCGGCCTGCTCCGTCTCATACGGGTAGAAGCGGGTGCCGCCCAGAGCCGGACCCAACGCCGTGGAGTAGATCGCGATGATGGCCCGCAGTCCCGTCGCCTTGTCGTGGCAGAACGCGACCTGCTCGTGTCCCAGCACGGAGAAGGACGGTGATAGCGATGGCACGGCGGTCAGCCTATGCCGGATGCAGCCTACGGACCGCTACGGACCGCTACGGACCGCTACGGACCGCTACGGACGTCGGCTACTTCGAGGTGGTGGGCGCCATGACCCGATTACAGACGGGAGTAACTAGTCATTTCGGACATACGGATATCACCCCTCTGCTCCGTTCCATTTGTCGGGCAGATGGACGAAACTGGACATTCCAGATCACTGCACCACCCAGATCACTGCATCGCTCGGAGGACTAATGACCAGTCGCGCTGTTGAAGCTGAGGCACTGTTGACCCCTGCTGAGGTTGCAGCCCTTTTCCGCGTCGACCCCAAGACGGTCACCCGTTGGGCCAAAGCTGGGAAGCTGACTTCCCTGCGGACGCTCGGCGGTCACCGCCGCTACCGTGAGTCCGAGGTGCGCAACCTCCTCGGCGGCACGGAGATGGCTTCCTGACGCGGAGCCGCTGACTGCGGTGGTCCCAGATGCGTCCAGGGGATCAGTCGGACGTTCGGTTGCCTGTCACGAACTGTCCGGTGACGCCGAACGCAGCGCGGCGGGTGCCTCGGCGAAGGCTGGCCAGAATCGGCCGTCCGGCAACCATCACGAGCACCGCGGTCAGCACTCCGCGGGGAAGGTCCCAGCCTAGGCTGGTGGCCAGGTAGAAGGTGCCGTAGCGCGAGAGGTTTGCCGCCACGGGGTCACCCGGAACGAAGCTCATGCCGGCTGGGGCTCCGGCTGTCACGAAGGGCCAGAACCACAGGTTCATCAGGACGCCGAAGAGCAGCCCGGCGACCAGTCCGTATGCGGCCAGCATCAGCCTTTCGGTACGGCCGCTCGCTCGCGGCAGGCAGCCGGCGCCGAAGCCGACCCAGCCGGCGGCGATCATCTGGAACGGTGCCCACGGTCCGACTCCACCGGTCAGGAAGGCGCCGACGAGGATCGCGAGGGCGCCAAGGACGAAGCCGACCCCGCGCCCGAGCACCCGGCCGGCGAGGACCAGCAGAAAGAACATCGGCTCCAGCCCGGCGGTGCCCGCGCCCAGGACTCTCAGCGCCCCGCCGGCGGCGGCCAGAACTCCGAGCACGGCGACCGTCTTGGCGTCCAGCCCACCGTCGGACAGCTCTGCCACGACCAGCGCGGCCAGCAGGGCGACCAGCAGCACGAACAACCACGGAGCATCAGCGCTGTGGGACAGGCTTGATCCCGGCTGGGCCAGGAAGGGCCACAGGAACGCGACGAGCCCCACGACGGTGGTCGCTGCCAGGGTGGCAACCGCTCTCCAGCGGACGGCGATGACCGCTCGAGGGGGGACCTGCGCCCGGGTGGTCACTAGACCGCGACCGGCGGGGGTCGGACGAGGGCGGCTGCAACGTCTGCCACCGTCAGCCACGGCTGCGGGTGCATCACCTTGGACACCTGCGGCGCGAAGGCGGGCGACCCCGCCAGCACCGCATCGGTGGGGCCGTCGGTCACCACTTCGCCGTCGGCGATGACCACGACCCGGTCGGCCAGCTCAGCCACCAGCTCGACGTCGTGGGTGGCCACCAGCACGCCGTGCCGGTCGGCCGCCAGCGAGCGCAGCGAGGCGACGAGCCGGGTCTTGGCGCCGTAGTCCAGGCCCCGGGTGGGCTCGTCGAGCAGCACCAGCGGCGGCTTTCCGGCCAGCACGATCGCCAGAGCCAGAGCCAGACGCTGCCCCTCCGAGAGATCGCGCGGGTGGGTGCGCTCGTCGACGTCTGGTGCCAGATGAAGCAGCAGTGCACGGGTCGTGCCTGGTTTCGCGTGCATGTCGGTATCTGCGGTGCGGCACTCGGCTCCGACCGTCTCGCCGTACAGAAGCAGTCCCGGGTCCTGAGGGACCAGACCCACGTGCCGCACCAGATCCCGGGGCGTCAGCGAGGCCGGATCCAGTCCGGCGGTACGCACGCTGCCCAGCCGTGCGGGCAGCTGGCCGCACGACGCCGCGAGCAAGGTCGACTTGCCGGAACCGTTGCGGCCCATGAGCGCCACGATCTCGCCCTGGTTCACCTCCAGGTCGATGCCGCGCAACACCGGTCTGCGTCCCCGGTTGACCACCAGCGCCCGAGCGCTGAGCAGCGTCTCGTTGGGCCCGGTCAGGTTGACCGGCCTGAGGGCCCGGACGGGCGTGCGACCGGCCAGCTCCCTGCGCATGGGCCCGGCGGCCCTGCGGGCGTCTCGTACCGACAGCGGCAGTGGCGACCACCCGGCGAGGCGACCCAGGTCGACGACCGGCGGCGAGACGGGTGAGGTGGCCATGGCGGCTGCAGGCAGGTCCGAGCGGACCCTGCCGTTCTCCACGACCACCACGCGGTCGGCATACTGCACGACCCGTTCGAGTCGATGTTCGGCGAGAACGACGGTCAGCCCCAGGTCATGAACGAGCCGGGTGAGGGCGGCGAGGACCTCCTCTGCCGCGACCGGGTCGAGTGCCGATGTGGGCTCGTCCAGCACCAGGATCCGCGGGTGCGCGGCCAGGACGCCGCCGATCGCCACGCGTTGTTGCTGGCCCCCCGACAGCGTTCGTAGGGTCCGCTGGCGCACGTCGGCGAGGCCGAGCAGGTCGAGTGTCTCCTCGACCCGGCGGCGCATGACGTCGCCGGTGACGCCGAGCGACTCCATGCCGTAGGCGAGCTCTTCTTCGACCGTGTCGGTGACGAAAGCAGCCGCCGGGTCCTGACCGACGACTCCGACGATGTCCGCGAGGTCGCGCGGTCGGTGGGTGCGGGTGTCGCGGCCGGCGACGGTGATCCGGCCGCTCAGAGTGCCGCCGCTGAAATGCGGGACCAGGCCGTTGACGCAACGAAGCAAGGTGGTCTTGCCGCTTCCGGTGGCGCCCACGACGAGCACCATCTCGCCCTCGTCCACCTGGAGGTCGACACCGCGCAGGACGGGTTCGCCGCGGTCGCCGAACCTGACGCCGACGTTGTCGAACCGGATCATGAGGTGCTCCTGACGTCCTGGAGTTGATGTCTGAGGTCTTGGTGTTCCTCGAGGGGACCGATGGCCCGAAGCGGAGGCAGAGGGGCGAGCCAGGCTGGCGCCAGCGCGAGCAGCACTCCCAGGGCAGGCATCCACGGCAGGATCGGCCATACGGCCGGCGACGTCTGTATGACGATGCCGGGCACCCCGCGCTGTGCGGCAACGAGGACGAAAACCCCTGCGGCGACACCACATCCGAGGACCAGCCACTCCGGCGTCGCCCACGGGTCCGGTCGGTAGCGCGAGCGCGGGTCGCGCCTGGCGCCGACCGCGAGGGACGCTGTCGCAGTCGCCGCGCCGGCGACCACCAGCGGTAGCCCGAGCAGGGCGGGCGAGCTGCCGTCCAGGAGGCCGTAGATCCCGGCGACGACGCCGGTCAGTCCGGCGAGGGTCAGTGCGGTGGACTGGCGGCGTGAACGGGCGTCGCGGTGGACGGATCGCCCATACCCTCGTGACTCCATGGACGCGGCGAGGTTCAGTGACCGCTCGAGGGCACTGTCGAGAACGGGAACGGCGAGCCGGGCAAGCTCGCGGAAGCCTCGCCCGCCGTGTCCGCGTAGCCGTCGAGCGACGCGGACCTGTCGGGCGTCCTCAACAAGCTGGGGAGCGTAGGTGAGCCCGACCACGAGCGCCGTGCCGACCTCATAGAGCGTGGCGGGCACGTAGCGCAACAACCGCCGAGGGCTGGCGAGTGTGTTGGCGGCACCGATACAGGTGAGCACTGCGGCAAGCCGGGCGCCTTCGTATGTCGCCGCCAGCAGACCTTCCAGCGTCGCCGGTCCGCCCAGACGCACCCCGCTCGAGCCGGACGGGAGTGGTATCTCGGGCAGGGTGAACAACACCGTGGCCCCCGGGGTGCCACCTCCGAGCAGCACCTGAAGGACCACGCGCAAGGTGATGGCCAGGAGACCGAGACGCAGGAACGCGCCGAAAGGGGACGCCGCCCCGAGCTCGCGGCGGGCCGCGACGACGTACGCCGCGACGGCCACGACCAGCGCGAGCAGAAGCGGGTTGGTGGTCCGGCTGGCAGCCATCGCCAACCCGATGGCCCACGCCCACCACGCCGCCGGGTGCAGCAGGCGCGGCAGCCGGGGGTCGTGGAGGGCGCGGGTCATGGTGCTTCCAGCTCGCTCAGTTGTCCGTCGCGTCGCGGCTACGGCGCCATGCCGCGAAGCCCAGACCGCCGACTGCGAGTGCGGCGACCAGGCCACCGAGGATCAGCCCGGGCGAGCTTCCCGACCCGGTGTCTGCGGTCTTGTCGGTCGTCTTGGCCGAGGTGCTCGATGCGGGGGCGGCGATGGTGATTGTGGTGTCCGGCGCTGCCGCTGCCGCTGACACCGGGTCGACGAGCGGGCCGCAGCCGGTGGCCGGCCAGCCGTCAATGCCGCAGGTCAGTTCCTTTTCCACGCGCAGCTTGGCGCCGGCGGCCACGAGAACGTCCGATCCGGTGGCCTTCACGGGAACGGCAACGCAGGTGGCTCGCGGTGCCGGGGGCGTGGTGCTGTCGGGGCTGTCGGCCGGGCGGCCGTAGTCGAGGACCAGGCCGACTCGTTTGGTGCCCGCGGCGGCCTTGACGCTGGCGCACAGGGTGTCGAAGGCTGGTGTCGCGCGGGGGTTACGGATGGACGTCTCATCGGCGACGGCGAAGCGCCAGCCCTCGATTGAGCCGTCCTTGGGGTTGGACTGTGCCGGGCCGGTCTGGGCGAAGGCCCAGGCACCGTTGGTGAGCTGGAAGTATCCCCAGTACCGGTAGGCGGCTGCCTGCGCCGGCGCGGCGATGACGCCGCCTGCCAGGAGGACCAAAAACAGGGTGAGGGCAACGCGCAATAGTCGGGGAAGGGCGGCGGGACGTGCAAGGCGGGCGGGCTTCACAGAATTGGACCTCTCTCGCGGAGGGGCGGGAGGCCGGGCTTTGTGGGCCGCGACGACCGGCTCCGGACCGCAAACCACGGCGGACATCTTGATGGAGCCTTATGCCCACGATCCGGTGCTCCGGCTCGCCGCGTGGCTCCGGGCAGCCCTTTGGAGGGCAGGTAGCCGGAGGCGGCCTACGGTTGCGGGTCAGCGCCGGTATCCGACCGGCTTACCCAGACCGCGGGTGTCAGGTGCTGGTATGTTCCCACGGTCGTTTAGGGGTGTCAAAAGACCATCAACTCCCCTGAGAATGGGTGCTACCTGCCCTCGCCTCTTTTGGCCCTTTCAAAGTGACCTGCCTTGACTAATGAACCGTTGCCGCGACGTCTGCTCAGCCGCGGGTCGTGGCCCGAAGCCGAACGCGTCGCCGACATCCTTCGCAAGGAGACCGTCGGAGGGGCACTGCTCCTGGTCGGCGCGGCCGTCGCTCTCGCGTGGGCGAACTCGCCCTGGGCGCAGGCCTACCTGTCGCTGCGTGACACCGCAGTGGGACCCGAGGCGCTGCATCTGCGTCTGAGCCTCGGGTCGTGGGCGGCCGACGGGCTGCTCGCGGTCTTCTTCTTCGTGGCCGGGCTCGAGCTCAAACGGGAGTTCGTCGCCGGTGACCTGCGCGACCCGGCCCGCGCCGCGGTCCCGGTCGCGGCCGCCCTCGGCGGCGTCCTGGTGCCCGCGCTGCTGTACGCGGTGGTCAACCTCGGGGACTCCGGTGACATCGCCGGCTGGGCGATCCCAACTGCTACCGACATCGCGTTCGCCCTTGCCGTGCTCGCGATCATCGGTTCGCACTTGCCGTCGGCGCTGAGAACGTTCCTTCTCACCCTCGCAGTGGTTGACGACCTGCTCGCCATCACCATCATCGCCGTCTTCTACACCCGCGACCTGTCGTCCCTACCGTTGCTGCTGGCGCTCATTCCCCTTGTCCTGTTCACCGTGGCGGTCCAGCACCGCATCCGGTCGTGGTGGCTGTTGCTGCCGCTAGCGGTGACCGTCTGGGCGTTGGTGCATGCATCTGGTGTGCATGCCACCGTGGCAGGGATCTTGCTGGGGTTCGCGGTGCCTGTCGCCCGCCGTGCGTCCGGTGCCGGGCCTGGGCTGGCCGAGCAGTTCGAACACCGGTGGCGACCTCTGTCCGCGTCCTTCGCGGTGCCGGTCTTCGCGTTCTTTGCCGCGGGTGTCAGCATCGGTGGCCTCAAGGGCCTCGGTGACGCGGCCCGTGATCCCGTTGCGGTCGGCGTGGTGGTCGGCCTGGTCATCGGCAAGCCGCTCGGCGTGATGGCCGCGACGTGGCTCGTGCACCGGTTCACCCGAGCCGACCTAGACAGCGACCTCTCGTGGTGGGACGTGCTCGGCCTGGCGATGCTGGCCGGCGTCGGCTTCACCGTGTCGCTACTCATCGGAGAGCTCGCGTTCGGTGCCGGCTCCGAACGTGACGGACACGTCAAGGTTGCCGTCCTGGCCGGGTCAGTGCTTGCCGCGATCTTCGCTGCAGCCGTCTTACGTGCCCGCAACAACATGTACGAGCGGCTGCGCGTCGCGGAAAGCGCCGACGAGCACGGCGACGGCGTTCCAGGCGCCGACGAGTCCTGACACAGTCGGCCAAGTGAGTGTTACTCTCATACGGGAGTGACTCGCAGTATCTTTGTTGCTCTCAGTATCGGGTTTGACCCGGGAGGCGTCGAGGATGGCTGGTCTGCGAGAACGCAAGAAGGAACGCACCCGCGAGGCGATCCAGCGCGCGGCGCTGAGTCTCATCACATCCCGGGGCTACGACGCGATGACGTGCGAGCAGATTGCGGCTGCCGCGGAGGTGTCGCCCGCGACCCTGTTCCGGTATTTCGCCACCAAGGAGGACATCGTCCTGCAAGACGATTACGACCCCTTGATCGCAGAGGCAGTCCGTGCTCGTCCCGCCCACGAGGACCCGCTGACAGCCGTGCGGCGGGGTTTCGCTGACACGTTCGCCGACGTCTACCAAGGTGACCTCGAAGTGATCCGGCAGCGCACCGCCCTCATCCTGTCGGTGCCGGCGTTGCGCGCGCGGTCGCGCGAACAGCAGGAAAGCCTCGTGAGCCATCTGACCGACGTGCTGGCCGAACGCGCCGGGCGCAACGGCAAAAGCCTGGATATCGAGGTGGCGGCGGCAGTCTGTGCGGCGGCGGTGAGTACGGCAGTCGAGCTTTGGGCTCGTGACGGCGGGGACCTCCCAACCCTGGTTGAAGCTGCGTTTGCCGCGGTGGATGAGCTCACGAGAACGGCGAGCTGATGAACCCGGCCATCGTCGCGGTGCGCGGCGTGTCGAAGCGCTATGGCACGGTCATGGCCGTCGATGAGGTCTCCCTCGACGTCCAGCCCGGTGAGGTGTACGCACTGCTCGGCCTCAACGGCGCGGGCAAGACCACCCTGATCCGGCTGCTGCTGACAGTCGCACTGACTACCACGTATGGCCTGGTAGCCAGTGCGGGCCGGGGCTATCTCGTCGCCGTGGCCGCCATGTTCGTGAGTCTCCTCGCCGCGCAGGTGATTGCCGCCCTCGGCTATGGTGCATGGTTCCCCTGGTCCGTGCCCTCACTTCTCAGCGGCGTCGCCGGACCAGATCAGTCAGGCCCCGGGCTGTTGGGCATGGCCGGGGTCGCAGTCGTCGGTGTCGCAGCAAGTGTCGCGACAGCCATCTGGTGGCGGCACGCAGACCAGGACCAGTAACCACGTGCCTCAGTCGCGTGCCCAGGCGTGCACGTCCGCCACTCAGAGATCCAGTTCTGCAGCGACGCCCGGATCCACCGTGAGGCACTGACTCTGGATGCAACTGCCGTTCAGCGATTGTTTGAGGCGCGCACTCGGGCAAGGACCGACTCGGCCAGCAGGAGCAGCGACTCTCTCGGCTCGCTCAGTACGACAGAGTCATCGCCGTACATCCGCTCGGTGATTCCCACCGCCTGCTCCGGGCTCTTGATCTTCATGTGCCGGAACAGGACCACCAGGTCGGTGAGGTCCTGGGGACGCCCGGCTGCCATCTTCATCGCCAGCAGGTTGGCAGGGGACGAGATCGCGACCTGTAGACCTTCGACGTCAAGTGACACCTGGTCTTCGTCGGGAAGGGGAATGAACGGGCTGGCCGCGGCGCTCAGCCAGCCCGGCGGAAGGCCGAGCTCCTGGGCCATGGATGTAGCCTCCTGCGCCACCGTGGTTGGTGGGTGAAGAACCGCGTCGATGTCTCGCGTGGCGCGCCGGGTATCGAACTCCAAGGCCATTGCAGCTCCTCCGACGATGTACAGCCGCCCAGCGACACCTTTGGCGGACAAGCGGCGACCCAGCTCGGTGAGCAGCTCGAGAATCTTGTCGCGATCGAAACCGGTGGTGCTCATGCGTGCCCTTCTTATGCCGTCTGGAAGGCCGAGGCATCTAGCCAGATACCCAGCCGTGAGAAGTCGATGGGGGTTCGCGCCATTGTGCGAGCGGCCAGTAGACCTCCACCCTGGGCCGGGAACCACCAGGACTCCAGCGGTGCCCGCCGGGTCCACTTCGGCGCCGCGACTCCCCGTCGTCGGCAAGCCTGCGCCACCGCGGCGGCAATCAACGTATCCCAGCGCCGGTCCCCCGTAGGTCGCGGTCGGCGCAGGAAGTCTTGAATCTCTGCAGGCTCCGACAACCCGCGGAAGTCATTGATCGCCCCGATGAGCATGCGCAGCGCGAAGTCCTCATCGCCACGCTGAAGCTCATCCTTGATCGCCTCCGACATGTGCCGTGCCGTCATCCAGGTCCGGGCGGGCCGGCCGATCTCGCGCAGGAGGCGACCGACCTCTGGCTGGCTGCGGCCCGTGAGTTCAGCGATCCGTCGCTGACTGAGGCCACGCCGGTGCCCGTCCAAGACCACCTGGCGGAGCTGGGCGCGGCCCTCACGAACCAGCTCGTCCGCACGCAGAGACCTTTCGGCGATGTCAGTCTCGAAAGTCACGTCTTTGATAGTAACTACTATTAAAGATCCCTGCAAGGACAACGGGGCGACGTCGCCGGACTTCTTTGTCACCCCGGGTTCAAGCGGCCTCTATGCTGAGGCGCGGCTGACGGAAGGCGATTCACCATGATTGGTTCCAACCCGGCGGGCGCTGAGCCCGAAATCGTCCAGTATGGGGAATCCGACCAGCAGGTCGTTGAGCTGTGGGCGCCGCACCATGACCAGACTCCGCGAGGCTTCGTCATCCTGATCCATGGCGGGTACTGGCGCGCGGAGTACGACGCCACGCTCATGCACCCGCTGGCCTACGATCTTGTCGCTCGGGGCTGGGCCGTGGCGAACATCGAGTACCGGAGCGTAGGCAATGGTGGGGGCTGGCCCATCACGCTGGACGATGTCCGGGCCGCTATCCAGAGCGCCAAGGCCGCCCGGCCGCAGTGGTGCACGGCCGGCGCGGTCATCAACGTGGGCCATTCCGTCGGCGGGCAGCTGGCACTGCTGACCGCCGACCTCGTTGACGCCGTGGTAGGCCTCGCGCCGCTCAGCGACGTCAGGAGGGCCGATGCTGAGCAGCTCGACGACAACGCCGCGCTCGGCTTCATGGGCGCGCACTACGCTGATATGCCGGATGCGTATGACGCGGCGTCGCCGTTCCGGCAGCTGCCCCTTGACCGGCCACTGCTGGTAATCCACGGCGACGTGGACATCCGGGTTCCTGAAGCCCAGTCGGCGGACTTTGCCGCCGCGGCCGTGGCAGCTGGCGACACCGTCGAGTACCGGATGCTGCCCGGGCTGAGTCACATGGACCAGATCGATCCGGTCGCGCCACACTGGGCCGGCAGCGTCGCCTGGATGGAGCATCAAGCGTTAGCCCGTCATTGAGGGCGACGAACCAGCGAAACAGGCTGCAGATGCTCAAAGATCAGCGTGGTCTGTGTGTTCACGAATGACTGGTTGGTACCAAGATGGGTGGCGACGAAGTCTCGAAGGTCACCTGTGGTGGCGCAGGCAACATGGAGAAGCAGATCATTCTCCCCGCCAGGCACGAAGACGTTGAGCGTTTCCGGCAGGTCGCGCGGTCCACGCGCGAGCGCAGGCATGTTCGTTCGGGCCTGAGCGTGGACATTGATGGAGATCATCGCTGCGACGCAGCATCAGCCCCCACCCAGGAGTAGAGATGTCCGCCAGAAACACCATCACCGGCACAGGACGTGAGGACTGCGTCGCGGCCGACGTGGCCGACTCCCTGGCACGCTTCCGGGAGCGGTTCATCCTGCCTGAGGGAGTCATCTACCTTGACGGCAACTCTCTGGGCCCCCGCCCGGTCGGCGCCCTGGAACGGGTCCAGGACGTCGTGGCCGCTGAATGGGGCGAGGGACTGATCCGCAGCTGGAACACCGCCGGCTGGTTCGACCTTCCGGGCCGTCTTGGGGACAAGCTCGCGCAGCTCATTGGCGGGAGCCGGGGCGAGACAGTCGTCACCGACACCACCAGCCTGAACCTGTTCAAGGCACTCGCCTCGGCGATCCGCATCCAGCAGATCGACCACCCGGAACGACGTGTCATCGTCACCGAACGCGACAACTTCCCGTCCGACATCTATATCGCCGAGGGGATAGCCGACTTCCTGAACTCCGTGGCCGAGGAGTCCGGCATACGGTATGAGGTCCGGCTTGTCGATGACACGCTGCCGCTGCAGGAGGCACTTGACGAGTCGACCGCCGTGATTGCCCTCTCGCATGTCAACTACCGCACCGGCGCCATGTGGGACATGGCTGCGGTCACCGCCCAGGCCCACAACCGCGGAGCCCTGGCGATCTGGGACCTGGCCCACTCGGCCGGGGCAGTCAAGGTCGATCTCAACGGGGCGAATGCCGACTATGCCGTCGGCTGCACCTACAAGTACCTCAATGGCGGACCCGGATCTCCGGCATTCATCTGGGTCAGTGCCCGCCACCAGGACCGCTTCTGGCAGCCGCTGTCGGGCTGGTGGTCCCACGCCAAACCATTCGCCATGGCAGAGGCATACACGCCGGCCAAGGACATCAACAGGTTCCTCTGCGGCACCCAGCCGGTCACCGCCCTGGCCATTCTCGAGACCGGTCTGGACGTCATGCTTGACGTCGATGCCGACGCCCTGCGCGCCAAGTCGCTGGAGCTGACCGACCTGTTCATCTCCCTGGTGGAGCAGCGATGCGGCGACCATCCGTTGGAGCTCATCACACCGCGCGACCACGCAACCCGGGGCAGCCACGTCAGCTTCCGCCACCCCGAGGGCTACGCGGTGATGAGCGCGCTCATCGCCCGCGGCGTGATCGGCGACTACCGCGAACCCGAGGTGCTGCGCTTCGGCATCACCCCGCTGTACTTGGGCTATGCCGACGTCTGGGACGCCGTCGAGATCCTGCGCGACATCCTCGACACCCGCGCCTGGGACGCGGACGAGTTCAAACACCGCAACCCCGTCACCTAGCCAATCCCTGCCCCGCCACCCCTGGCAGATACCGGCGCTTCCCGTTCCACGATGCGCCAAGCCCCGCCAGCTTCGATGCCAAGCACCAAGGGAGGCAACAAGCGATGTCCGACACGTTCGACCACATCAACAGCGCGAGAACGGCCTCAGGCGCGAACTGACCAGCCCCCAGTGACCATGATCGCCCTCCGCGGTGCCATTGGGACCGGTCTGTTCTGGGGTAGCAAGTTCGCCATTTCGTTTGCCGGTCCCAGGGTCCTGCTCAGCTACGTAATCGGCGGTCTTGTCGCCGTGATGCTAATGGGCGCCTTGGCAGAGATGAGTGTTGCCCACAGCACTACCGGATCCTTCGGCGCGTTTGCCGAGCACTACATCTTCCCGCTCGCAGGATTCCTGACGAGATACCTGTACTGGTCCTGAATCGTGCTGGCTGTCGGCACCGAGGTCACCGCCATCGGTGACTACCTGAAGCTCTGGTTCCCGGCCGTGCCGCCGATCTTGTGGATCGTGCTGTTCTCGGTGGGTGCTCATCGGCGTAAACATGTTCAATGTCAGGGCTTTTGGAACGGTTGAGTACTGGTTCTCCTCCATCAAGGTCTTCGCGATCCTGGCGTTCATCCTGGTCGCCGCGATCCTCGTCTTCGGCAGCCAAAACCCCGACTACGGTGTGCACAATTACACCGCTAGCGGCGGGTCTTCCCGAACGGGATCACTGGTATGTGGTTCGCGGTCGTCGTCGCGATCTTCAGCTACCTCTCCATCGAGATGATCGCCGTTGCCGCCGGCGGACACCGACCCGCGACTCCTTCGCCGCGTGGAAGACCGCGGCATGGTTCGACCGTCACGCACCGCGGGACCTCTACGGCCTATGGGCGCTGGCGGAGATCGGCGCGATGACCCGGTCAGCCGCCGAGCTGTTCGCGGAACACGTCGGCATGGGGCTCCCGCAAGACCACATGTTCTCGGCTGCGCCCACAGGCAAGCGGTGGCACGAAGAATTGGCCGGACAGACACGCTCGACCGTCTCGCCTGAAGAGGCGATGCAGGTTGTCCGCTCGGCGTGGGCAGCCGTCCGGACATGATCGAAGGGGCAGCCACGAGGACGAAACCCGCAGGCCATCGCGGTGACCCGCGGTCTGGGCCATCGGCTTGTTCGCGAGAGTCGAAGGCCTGCTGGACCTTGGACATCATGGGTGCAAGAGCTTTCGGATCGAAGTTCCGTGCGATAACTCGTGGCCATTCGGGCCCTCTCACGGTCACTCGCGGTCAGTCGAGCGATGGGCGCGTAGTCCACCAGAACGACAAAACCGCAGGTCAGGGGCCCCTAGCCTGCGGTTTGAGTGTTGGCCAGGGGCGGGGTCGAACCGCCGACCAACCGATTTTCAGGCCTAAAGAGCCGGTCCGGGAAAGGCGTTCTGAGCCGAATTCGTGCTCAGGAGAGAGGAGTTCAGTCCCTATCCGTTCAGCAGTTCAGGAGCGCGTGTTAGCAAATCCGTTAGCAAACTGGGGCGATCAGGGGCGTCCTGTTCCCCGCAGGACGAGTCTTGACCAAAGCAGTGCCACGCTTCGTACCGAACCACCAGCATGGACGTCGCCAACGGCCGTTGAGTAGGTCTGGTCGGAGGATTTGAACCTGCGGCCTCTTCGTCCTGAACTCCCCGCATTCGCAACTATCTGGCTCGCTGAGCACGGGAGAGCGGTAGCCAACCGGGCTGGGTGTCAGGCCACGGTGGTGGTGTTGCGGTACTTCGTTGCGGTACGCATGCCTCGCGGGTCGGTGACGGCACCAATCAATGTCAGCGCTGTCAGCTTGGGAACCAACTTGATCTGGCGAATTTCCTGTGTCAAGCCGGCAGATCGCGCAAAGCGCCCACACCGTGTGAGGCCGCGACTAGCCGTGAGTTACCGCAGGCGAGGGCACACCGAGGGCACGGCGTGAGGCTGGGGCGACACCGTGAACGTGGACCGTATGAGGCCCGGTCGGGGCGGCCACATCATTGGAGCGGATCACGAGCTGATCACCGTTCGCAGTGGTCAAGGCCTTGGTGTTCACATTCGGCAAGCCGTTCGCGTAGATGGTGCTCTTGCTGGGGCCGATGACCGCCAATCCGTCGTTAACGGTCCTACCCGTGTGGTGACAAGACCTCATCGGGTGGCGGGGGCCGAACACGTCCTCCAGGTG
This sequence comes from Actinomycetales bacterium, assembly GCA_038249115.1. GTDB lineage: Bacteria > Actinomycetota > Actinomycetes > Actinomycetales > Dermatophilaceae > UBA4719. The sequence continues at coordinate 2,025 of JBBRWQ010000002.1, read as the reverse complement.
CTCCACGGCGACGAGCCGGCTTCCTGACGCGGCGACGAGCCACCCACCTGGGCGCCTAGAGTGACCAGATGAACGCGTTCGGCGTCCTCGCCGTACTGGTCACCGGTGTGATCGTCCTGACGCCAGCCGCGGCCCGCTTGAAGGTGCCACAGCCCATCCTGATGACGCTCCTGGGTCTCATGCTGGCTGCCCTCCCGGCGGCACCCGTGCTGCGGATCGATCCGGAACTCATCCTTCCCGTGGTCCTGCCGCCTCTGTTGTTCGCCGCGACGCAGCGCACCACTGCGACGGAGTTCCGCCAGCAGGCCGCCCCCGTGCTGGTGCTCGCCGTGGGTCTCACCGCGAGCACAGCGTGCGTCGTCGCCGTGGTGGCGCACGTCGGCGGGCTGCCCTGGAGTGTCGCCTGGGTCCTGGGGGCCGTGGTGTCACCCCCGGACCCGGTCGCCGCCACCGCGGTCGCCCGGCGGCTGAGGCTGCCGCACCGGTTGGTGACCATCCTTGAGGGCGAGGGCATGTTCAACGACGCCACCGCACTCGTGCTGTACAAGATCGCCCTGGCGGCTGTGGTCTCCGGCGACATCACCTTCGGCAGCAGTGCGGGCGCGCTGGTTCTCAGCCTGCTCGTCGGTCTGCTCGCGGGTCTTGCCGCGGGATGGGTGGCGAGAATGCTGCTCGCGACGATCAACGACGCGTACGCCGAGACCACGGTCACCGTCCTGGTGCCGTTCCTCGCCTACATCGGCGCCGAGTACCTCAGCGGCTCGGGCGTCCTGGCGGTGCTCACCTTAGGTCTGTACCTGCGCCGCTCCGGCCACCGGGCAACCACCTCGCAGGGCTGGCTGCTGGGACGCGCCGTATGGTCCTACGCCGACTTCCTGGTGACCAGCCTGGTCTTCGCCCTTCTCGGCTACGAGCTCGTCAAGGTGGTATCACGGTCACACCCTGGCCCGGGGACCGTCACCGTCGGCAGCCTCGTCCTCCTCACGGTGGTGCTCTTCCGCCTGCTGTGGGTGGCCGCCGATGGGGCACTCGCGCGGCGACGCGCCCGGGCCAGGGACGTCCCGCTGCCCTCGGGCTGGCGCGAGTCAGTCGTCGTGGGCTGGGCCGGCATGCGGGGTGTGGTGACCGTGGCCGCTGTGCTGGCCCTGCCCAGGGCGCTGAAGGACGGCACCGCCTTCCCCCACCGCGACGAGGTTGTGGTGGTGGCTCTGTCCTGCGTGATCGTCACCCTGGTCGTGCAGGGGCTGACTCTCGCACCGCTGACCGCCTGGCTGGGGGTCGGCAGCTCCGCGGACGAGTCGCGGGAGGTCGCGCGCCTGCGCCGTGAAGCCGCCCAGGCTGCTCTCGACGACCTGAGCGACCTGTCGGCCGACGTACCGGCCGACGTGCCGGCTGAGATCTGCCGGGCCGCGGTCTTGCAGTACCGCGGATATCTTGAGGCTCAGAAGGCGCTGGAGGACGCACGACTGCTGGAGGGCGTCGACCAGGAGGAATTCGCCGAGAAGCTCAGCGCCCTGCTCCGCCGTGCCACCGACGTGGAGAGAGCCGTGGTGCTTGATCGGCGTCGACGAGGCGTGGTCAGTGCCGCCGTGGCCGACGAGGTGCTGCGAGACGTCGAGACACGTGCCACGCGGGACTTTGGCTGAAGCGGCGGGAATCGGAGCCGGCGACGCTGGCGGCCCCAGATTCCCTGATACCCCATAGGGTGCACGAGGCTGCGACGGTGGCCTCGACGGCCTACGTCGAGGCCGGTGCGCAGGTGGGCGACCGCTCTCGGATCGGAGCGCGGGGAGCTGGGTGGACCACGACGTGATCGTCGGGAAAGACGTCGTCGTCGCAGGGAACGTGCGCCTGTGCTCGCGCACGCGGGCGGGGGATGGGACGTCGATCGGAACGGGGGCAAGGGTCGGGTCCGACGTCGTGATCGGGCGCGGTGCGCGGGTAGTTCCCGATGCCGTCCGAGACGCAGCCGTCGTGCGTCGGCGTGCGGGCTCGGGCCGCGCGGAATTCGGGTTCGCGGCGTAG
>JBBRWQ010000001.1:0-117625 GCA_038249115.1 Actinomycetales bacterium | reverse complement strand
TGCGCTCGCGGAAGGCGCCCTTCCGTTCACCTGCCAGGGCAACGAGAACGGACTCGCGATCGAGAGCGGGTTCACGCTGGGCTACGAGATGGCGGAGGCCCTGACGGGCGGGCCGCCACTGGACCATCTCGTGATCCAGGTGGGTGGCGGTGCCCTGGCGAGTGCCTGCATCGAGGCGCTCACCGAGGCCGCACTCCTGGGGTCGCTTGCTCGGGTTCCGCGCTATCACGCGGTCCAGACCTCGGGAGCCTGGCCGCTGTCGCGCGCGTTCGAGCGCGTTGCTGCGCGCCTGCCGGCGGGCGCCGGGTTGCCGGAGGTGCGGGCTGCGCTTTCGTACGCCGCCACTCACCGCTCAGAGTTCATGTGGCCGTGGGAAGAGGAGCCTGCAAGCATCGCGCACGGGATCCTCGACGACGAGACGTACGACTGGTTGGCGGTCGTCGAGGGGATGCTGGTCTCGGGTGGAGGCCCGGTGGTGGTGAGCGAGGACCTGCTGGCGCGGGCGAACGCGCTTGCCGTCGATGCCACGCACATCGACGTCGATCCGACTGGGTCGTCCGGGCTCGCCGGGCTGCTCGCCCTACGCGATCAGGGGGCGATCGGCGACCACGAACGGGTCGGCGTGCTGATGACCGGGGTTCGTCGCTGACCGACCTTCGCCACGCGGCCGCTCATCTGCGCGCCGGCGCGAGGTCGGACTGAGGAGCGCCGCTGCCGACGGAGCCTGCGGCGATGATCTCCGCCAGGATGCTGATATTGGGTTCGGGCTCGTCGACATGGTGGCCCCGGCAGGTCAGGTCACTTCGTCAAGGTCTCCATAGGCCACCGGGTTCTGGCTCGTGTTGTCCAGTGGGTCGGGCTGCCCGATCAGCGGGTGGTGGGGAAGGGGGCGGCCGATGATTGCCACCCTGTCCCCGTGGATCGTCACCCCGTCGATGGTGCCCACCATACGAACGATGCCGGCGTTGGAAATGATGAGTAGCTGCGAGGTCAGGACGCGGTCCGGCTGCATCCGCCACACCCCCCGGCCCCGCAGCCACACCTCGTGGGTGGAGAGCCGATCACGGAATCCGACGCGCTCGCGTCCGAGAGCGTCGTTGACGACCGCCGGGATATCGGGACCAAGCCGAACCCGAACGGCACGCGTGCCCTCCGCCAGCGGGTCTCGTGCCGCGACACCCAGCCGCCGGTAGACGGCGAGCTCCTCGGCCTTCTTCGTCTGAGCCGAGGCGGTGAGCACGCTCGCGATCACGGCCTGGTGCTGCCCGTCGAGGGTGTCCCATCGCGCACCGAAGGTCTCTTCGAGATCGCCTTTGCCGTTGACATCGCTGTTATCGGTGACGAACCCGGCGATCTCGGCGCAGATCCCGAGGAAGGCGCGGTCGGTACGGGGCAGCACCTGCTCATGCGCCAGGTCGGCCACCTTGGCCCACTCCACCCGCGGACCGTCCGGGCCATCGTGGACGAACCCGGCGATCTTCGCGAGCATGGATGGGGAACTCACAAGGATGGCAACCGCGTCCTCATTTCCCTGCGACTTCAGCGCGCTCGTACTCATGAGTACAACTATACCTCTTGCAATAACTTTGCATAAAGTATTGCAACCTCAGGTAGAGATGATGTTACACTCTCCTGCGTAACCTCAAACATGGCGAACATCTCACCGAGATCAGCGTCGCGAAGGAGTGCACATGTCCACTCACCCAGAAGTTGCCGAGAAGGCGGAGCGCGCAGCTCGGCGGCCTGAGGATGCGCGCCTGCCCATCCCGGCCACTCTCGGCTACGGGATGCAGCACATCCTGTCGATGTTCGGTGGCGTCATCGCTGTTCCGATCATCGTCGGTGGCGCGGCCGGGTTGAAGGGCGCTGACATCGCCTTTCTGATCTCCAGTGCGCTGTTCATCAGCGGATTGGCCACCGTGCTGCAGACGTTGGGCGTGCCGTACCTCGGTGCACAGCTGCCACTGGTGCAGGGGATCTCCTTCGCCTCGGTGTCCACTCTCGTCGCGATCGTCGCCGGGCACGGCCAAGAGGGTCTGCGCACGGCATACGGCGCGATCATCGTTGCCGGACTCGTCGCCTTCCTCATCGTCCCCTTCTTCGCGAGCATCGTGCGCTTCTTCCCCCCAGTGGTCACGGGGTCGATCATCACGGTCATCGGTATGTCGCTCCTGCCCGTCGCCGGGAAGTGGATCAGCGGCCAGCCCATGATCTTCACGGCAGGCAAGGGGCTGCCCAACCCCGCCTTCGGCGATACGGCAAGCATTGCTCTGGCGGTGTTCACGCTTCTGGTCGTCCTGGTTCTCAGCAAGTTCAGGATGTTCGCCCGGATGGCGATCCTTCTCTCGCTGGTAGTCGGCACCCTGGCCGCACTGGTCACGGGCCAGGCGAAGTTCAACTTCGCGAACCAGTCCATCCTGGCCCTCCCCCAGCCCTTCAAGTTCGGGATGCCGATCTTCGCCATCGGGGCCATTGTCAGCATGATCATCGTGATGCTTGTCATCATGGTCGAGACGACTGCCGACATCTTGGCGGTCGGAGAGATCGTCGAGACGGAGGTGCCCCCCAAGCGGGTCGCCAACGGGCTTCGGGCCGACATGCTCAGTTCCGTCGTGGCGCCAGTCTTCAACACCTTCCCCGCAACGGCCTTCGCGCAGAACGTCGGCCTGGTCGCCCTGACCGGTATCAAGAGCCGTTACGTAGTGGCGGCCGGTGGTGGATTGCTGGCGTTGTTCGGCCTGTCCCCGCTTCTCGCCGCTGTGGTCAACGTGATCCCGCTACCCGTCCTGGGCGGGGCTGGAATCGCGCTCTTCGGATCCGTGGCCGCAAGCGGTATCCGCACGCTGTCCAAGGTCGACTATGTCGCCAACAACAACCTCATCATCGTCGCCGTATCCTTGGGCATGGGCCTGCTGCCGAGCGTCGTGACCAACTTCTGGCACCAGTTCCCGACGTGGTTCAGTGTTATCGCGGACTCGGGGATCAGCGCCGCCGCGGTCATGGCAGTACTCCTGAACATCTGGTTCAACATGGTCGGTCCCGGCAAGCACGAGGGCTCCGCCCTGGTCTCGCACAGTCCGGCACGAGGCGTCGACGCGGATCAGCTCGGCTCCCTGCCGAAGTAGGCAGTTCCACCGGGCCCCAACCTTCTGCTCGGTAAGTCGCGGCGCCGACAATCCTAGTCTCGGATGTCGTCCCGAGAGACGGTGCCGCGAGGGGTGCCGGATGCCCATGACAGCCCAGCGTTGGGTCACCTTGGGGTCAGTCAGCAGCATCGGCACCAAAGGACTCGTTTTCAGTCGGCATTGAACTCAGGGCTGCTGGAATCCCCCGCAACCATGTCCTCGTGACGCGCTCACCCCCTGTCGCCACCACCTCCGCCCAGCCGGGGCCGGCCCGGGCCGCGGCGTCCGGCCCGCCGTAGCTGTTCGTCGCGCTCGCCATCGCGTCGACGTCGCATCCGTCCGGACCGGTACGTCTCTGTCCCTTGGTGTCTTGGTCACGGATCTGGTCACGGTCGCAGCGGTGGATGGCCCAATAAGTTGTCTGGCTCCGCAGGCGCATGCGATATCACGGGTGGCAGCTGATCTTCATTCGGAGGTGTCGTCGTTCAGTTCGGCAACTTCTCGGTAGTCAGTTGGCACGTCGACCACGTCGGTGATCGGTCGGTAGTCGGGATCAAGGCGGATGAGGTCCCATTCGTTGATCCACGCCCGTACGTATTGGCGCAGCCTTGTCGCGCCGAGCTGCTCAAGACCCGCAACGTCCGGCGGCTCCCAGTCGTAGGCGCCCGCGTGCAGCCGGCGCAGAGTGCGGTAGGCGCGGTCCAGCTCAGCCTCGTCAGGTGGCACGAGAGGGAGAACGTCTCGCTCGATGTGCCGCATCCCCTGTTCCGCGAGGGCGGCCGTCTCGACATACTCCTCGGTCTGCTTGTCCCGTAGCCGGCCAGGCAGGCTCTCCCGGTCGTTCTTGCCGACCAGAACCGCAGCCTCGAAGTCGTCCGTGATCGCCGCAACGGTGACCAGGGGTTCGCCTTCGTCCGCTGGGTCTCCGTCAAGCCAGCGTGCCAGCTCGGCGTAGGACCGTCCCCGTTGCAGCAGCGAGTACCGGCCGATCAGCTCGACCTCGTCAAAGAGCACCACCCACCCGGCGCTGCCCCCCGCACGCAGCAGCCGGGGCAGAAACCGTAGCCGCTGTCGGGCCAGGTCCCGGGCCTTGACCGGCGCGAACTTGAACGTCTTGGCCTCACCGACAGCCTTAAGCTGGCGGCGCAGGTCCGGCATCAACAGAGGTTCACCAGACCAGAATCGGACGATGGCGTCGAGAAACTCTTCGTCGGCGCCGGGCGCATCACTGCTGAGCCTTTCGTGCAGCCGGAGGGTCGCCTCGAAGCGTTCGTTCAGATCCCGGCCGGGTCCCCTCAGCCACCTCAGCAGCTCGGCATAGCCGGGGCTGTCCGCGTCCAGCGCAGCGGCAGCCTCAGCGACGACATCGCGAGCACCGTCAGGGGCGACCGCAGACTCCACGGCAGCGCGAAACACCTTCGCAGGGTCGTGCAGCGGAGTCTCCTTGCTGATGACCACCGTGCTGACGACGAAGCCGGCGAAGGTCGCGAGCTGGCCAAGATGGGTGAGCAGGTGGCTCTTGCCCTGCCCGAACCCGGCGCCAACCAGCATCGAGGCGCGCCCACCCGAGCCGTTCCCTGGCCGGGCGATGTTGTGGAGCAGGCCGGTAAACCTATCCTCGATGTCACTCTGGCCCGAACCGAGGGCGATGACCGCATCAGCGTTGGGCACTCCGCTGCGCAGTGCTTCGACTGCGCGTCGCCGGGCAAGTCTGTCCTTGCGGGCGTCGGGGTCGTCGTTCCACGCGTGTTCCGAGCTCATCGCACTGCCTCCAGCCGGACTTCGAGGCGGACCAGGGATGCGAACGGGTTGGTGCGACGCCGGTCCCGCACCTCGTCGGCAACCCTGAGCTGCAAAGCTGCGTAGGAGGGCAGGCCCCGCTTCTCGTCGCTGACCAGTTCGGGTGGCACCACGGCCACGACCAGCATCCCGACCAGGTCGTCGGTCGCGTCAATGAGCTGACGCAGCAGCTCGTAGACGTCCAGCACCGCCGCCTTGCTGTAGTAGATGCCCGTGCGCTCGGGCAACGGCGGACGGCGCATCTCGGCCAGCCTGGTCAGGTCGAGGTGAAGGACGAGTCCGCGGTGGCCGCCGCGCTGCAGGAGCCGGCCGACCGAGGTGAGCATTCTCCGGGCGCTGTGACGACCAGTTCGGGCGTAGATCATCACCTCGCGCAGCTCTCGCAACCCGACTCGTTCGCCTGTGAGCCAACCCAGGACGCACTGGGTCTCGGCACGGTTGACGTCTCCGCCGCCCAGGTGCGCCTGAGCGAGCCGCAACATGGCCCGACGCAGTTCGCGGGGCAGGCTGGTGTCGGCCAGCAGGATGTGTTCGAGCTGGCGCCGCACGCTGCGGTAGAGCTCGCGCGGGTCGAGGTCGTGGTCTTCTGCCACCTCGGCAACGGTCAGCCGGCCCGGGGTGGCGGGGACGGCGATGTCGTCGTACGCGGTACTGACGATGGCCACCGCGACCTGATCCCAGTCGATCTGTTGGGCTACCGCGAAGAACACCTGGTCGATCATGTGCGCCTTGGTCGTCTCCGCGGAAAGACTCACCATCAGCACGTCCTGCTGGTCCGCCTCGGCGCGAAGGGATCGCTCAAACCGGTCCGCGACGTCGGCATCGCCGGTCACCACTAGCTTCACCGAACCTCCCCCGGCCGGCAGGTAGGAAGCCAGGTACTCCTTGCCCAGGAAGGCCGCGTAGACGTCGGAACTCATCCCGCCACCCCCAAGGACCGCCGTCGGCTCGACTGAGGCGGTCATAAGCCGTCCGTGAAGGAGATACCCCAATAGAGCTGCTGCTGTCCCGTTTGGGCCACGGTGGTAAGAGTGCCCGAGCTCCGCGTTCCCGAGCTGGCATGCCAGCGGAGCACCCTGCTGGACTTCGTGGTGGCGATTCCACCGGAGTCCAGCAGGTACAGATCACGGGCGAACTCTGCCCGGGTATAGTCACGCTGCTGTCCGGGCAACAGCGTCAGCACGCCCCACACGTCGACGAGTCGCACGACGACACCTGCCCGTTGTTGTTTCTGAGAGCGCACTAGGTCGTACCCGGACGCCAGGCTCTCCAGGAACGGCTGAGGCCTGAACCGCGGTGGCCGCCGCTGCGCGGCCGCGAGCAGCGCCAACAACACCGACGGGCGCAGTCGCTTCTCGCGGCGTCTGTCGATCTCGACGGCTGCTTCCCCTGGAAGCACCTTGATCAGTGATGGGTAGCACAGCAGCCGCTCGTCGGCCTCGAACATCGCCACGTCCTGTGCGGCCGCCACCTCGAGCAACTCCTGGACGTACGAGCCGGACTCCAGGTGCTCCTGCTCGTCAAAGCTGAACGACGCCACCGCGCCCTCAGTGGTTCGGGCGGCATCCCCCGCGAGAACGGCCGCCGCGCTCAGAGCCCGGCGCAGATCACGCAACTGTCCCTTCTCAGCACCCGCTTTGGCTTTCTTCAGCTCGCGGGTCACGGCAGCAGTCGCTTTGAGGGCCAGGTCAACCTGCTCCTCCGCCACCGCAAGTGCCGACTCGAGCCCACCCATTTGCAGCCACCCTTATCCGTCTCGATTGCCTTCTGACGCGCGTGCACGAGGCTACCTGAAATCGTGTCGAGTATTGCTTGCGTCGTCACGAGACCGAGGATCAAGTCACGCGACGCCGCCACTTGCTTGGGACAGGGCCAATGAGGCTGGGAGTCGCGGCGATTGGCTCAACAACCGCTGGTGGGCGCTGCGCTGCGTCGCGCATTGGCTGATGCCGGTGTCGCCGAGGTCTACCACTTGGGCGACTCCGAGCTTTGGCACGGTCCACGGGTGAAGGAGTACCTGTCGATCTCTTCGATCCAGACGTTGACTGCGGCGACGGCCTCGTCGAGTGACATGGAACCTCCGGCCGAGGTAGCGGATCGTTTGAAGTCCTCAGCCCAGTGCTGATGTGCCACCACAGTTGGCGGCCACGCCCGGTCCGGGTGGCCGAGTTGTCAGGCTTCGTTGGCGCGGGCCTCGAACACGGCTACGCCCGCAGTTCGGATGTCGGCCAAGGTCGGGCTGCGGGTGTCCGCGGCGAGGTCGCGCAGCAACAGCAGGTCGACCACGTCGCGCGGACGGTCGTTGATGGCAGTCGGCGGATCGTGCGGATCTGAGACCGCGTGGAGCTTCTGTGCGATCTAGAAGCGCATCGCGATCCCGACGAGCGTGCCTGGTCGGGCAGCCCGAACCCGCTCAACGGAGGCGGCTCGACTGACTCCGAGTCACCGCCGATGCCTGCCTCATCTGGTGAGACCTCGAACTGGATGCGCCGCCACGTGACACCGCGTAGTTCGAGGATGATGTCGAACCGGCGGGGCTTGTTGATCTTGCCCGGCACGTTGACCACCTCGACCTCGCCTCGGTGGAAGGTCAGCGGCCCCCAGGGCTCGGCGAGTGCTTCCTCGAGGGCCAGGACGAAGTCGTCGAGGTCGCCTCGCACCAGGCCATCGACGTCCTTGGTCGTGCGAGCCGTCGCGTTCAGTTGATGCTGGAGCAACGTACCGCCCTTGAGGAGGAACGACTGTCGACCCTCGGCGTCGATGGCGCGCTGGACTGCGGCGATCGCCACTGACGACGCGATAAGCCACCCCAAGCGACCTCCCTTGGCCTCCGGTCCGAGTTTGCCATCGGCCTGGGCAATCCAGGTGTTGAGGACCGTGACGGACGCCGGCTGCTTCGTCTTCGGGGTTAGCGTGCGAAGCAAGGCAGCGATCCGCGACGTGATCGGCTCATCGCTCATGGCGAGCCTCCAGTTTCGCCGCCGAGCCGTCCCGCTGTGCCGTCGTCAAGTAGCCCTGCGCGTGCCCTCGCTCGATGGCCTGCCGCAGCAGGTAGGTCGGGGTCCCGTAAGTGATGCACTGCTCCAGGGCGGTCGCCGGCGTGACCGTCGGGATCTCCTGCCACCAACCGATCTGCGCGGGCGCGAGGTCCTCGTAGTGGATCTCGTAGTCTTCGCCACCGGCGCGGCGAAGTGGTCGCTGTTTGCCGACGGTGACATGGATACGGTTGGGGTTGACGTCGCTGATGCTGTACGCATCCAGCGCAGTCTCGTGGCTCAGGCACGCCTCCGGCGCGCGCGGCCACAGCACCGCGAGCATGTAACCGTCGTACTGGCCGACCGGATATTGCGGGAACCGATAGACCCCGTGCGCGACCCGCGCCAAAGTGCCTCGGTGCACCAGCATCTGCAGGGCATGCTTGGCGACGCCCAGATCAACCGCCTGCTGGGCAGTGACGAACCCGAGCTGTGTCGTGGCCGTCTCCCACAGTTCATCGCGGGCCAATGGCTTTGCATTCATGGCAAAAGTATAACGAAAACGTGACACTATTGGCGACGGAGTCATACTCCTCCTGATCCGGGGTTTGGCTGGATCGCCCGGCCGCAAAGGGACAAGGTCGTGCTCGCAGCAGCGGGTCGGTGGCATCGATTGACAGAAATACAAGTCTACACCAATAATACTGATAACTAAAGGAAAGAGGTATTTGCAGCGTGGAGATCACATCACGGCAGGCAGCCGAACAGCTCGGCGTCACCCAGCAACGCATCCAGGCCCTTTTCGCCGCCGGTGACGTGCGCGGGCGAATGGTAGCCGGGCGCCTCGTGGTGGACTCATCAGACATCCAAACTCGGCTGGTACGACGTCCCGGACGTGGACGGCCCCTGGTGGCCAGGGTCGCGTGGGGGATGCTCTGGGAACTGTCCGGTGAACGTGCGCACTGGTTGGCCGCCAGCGAACGTTCACGACTCGTTGCCAACATAAGGAAGCTCGACGGCGAAGACGTTGTATTGCGCGTGCGTCGCCGCTCCACCTTGCACCGTTACCGAATCCTGCCCACCTATGTGGACCGCCTCGCCGACGACGCAGCATGCGTTGCAGGCGGCGTCAGCGCGGCATCCGCCGTCGGAGCCGACATCGTCGCCATCGGCTTCGCCGAGGTGTACACGGCCGGCCGCACCCACGACCGCCTCGTCAAGGCGTACGCCATGGTGGAAGCAGACGACGATGCCGACGTCAACGTGCATCTGCGCGTCCTCGACGACCTAGCATTTCTGCTCGAGGGTCGCGCCCACATGCCCAGCGCCGTCGTCGCCTGCGATCTGATGGAGTCCTCCGAGCCGCGCACCCGGCGCGCCGGCGCCCTGGTCCTCGGTGACCTGTTGAGTAGGTTCTGATGACCGTGGTCGAGTCTGTTGGCTCATTCACGATGCCGCCTCTGACCGGGACTCTCGACGGGCTCTGGGAGGTTATCCTCGACCTGGCCGACAACCTCCCGCCGATGTCATGGGCCCTCATCGGCGGTCAGATGGTGATGGCCCACGGCCTGGCCGCTGGCCGCACCCCACCCGCGCCTCACAAGACGTCGACATCTTGGGCAACCTCACCGCCTCCTCCACAGCACTGCGCACAGTAGTCACCGCAGTGCGCGACCTCGGCTACGAGCCAGAACCATCCATCGACGGCAAACGCCTCCACCGCTTCGTCCGAACCACAGACAACCAGGTCATCGACATCCTCGCCCCGGACCACAGCCCGCCCGGCTGGAAGCCGACGACCGTCCCACCACTGCAGACCATCCAGATCGCCGGGGGCAACCAGGCCCTGCAACGCCTGGTTGTCATCACTGTCACCAACGGCGGCCGCACCAGCGACGTGCCCGTGCCCAGCGTCCTGGGATCCCTCATCCTCAAGGCGGCCGCTTACCAGGTCGACAGCCGGGGCCGGGAACGCCACGCCGCAGATGCGGCCTTCCTCGTGTCCCTCATCACTGACCCCCTCGACCTCGCAGGCCAGCTCAAAGGCAGTGATCGGAAGCGGTTGCGCGTCCTCAACTCGTCCATTGGCTCGCGGTCGCATCCCGTCTGGGCGAGCCTCGGCGCTCGGGCCGGCGACGCCCACGCCACCTTGCAGCTGCTCACCCAAGGGAACACATCCAACCTTTGACACCAGACTGACCCGCGAGGGCTCATTCAAACCTTGAGCTGCAGAGAGCGAAAGGGCGCATCGAGAACACCGGCGAGCGCCGTCTCGCGGTCACTGGCATATCCCGATCACCCTCAAACGTCCCGAGACATCTCAAGGAAGTGAGACGCTGCGGGACAACCGAGACGTCCGTGGTCAGGGATTTAGTCAGATCGCACTTAGGCTCCGTCCCGTGGCGTCTTGGTCACGGATCTGGTCACCGCCGCTTTCGAAGAAACCACACGGGTGGTCGTCATGCGCTTGGCCATACGACTGCCCTCTCTAGCCACAGTCGGGCAAACCGATCTGCTCGTCGGAGCTGACGATTCGGCCGCTGCGGTTGCGCCGAGCGGTGTGATAGTCAATCGCGTGACTCTCCGAACACCGCGTAAAACGGCGCGAGGTACGTCACGAAGTTGGGGCCACCCAGAAGCACTCCCGGCATGGGAAGCTGGCGTAGCAGCAGATCCGTCGGCAGCTCCGCCTGGACAGGCAGCACCTGGGCTGCCGCCCCGGTCCAGAAGTCGCCATCAGCCAGCGCCAGATCAGCCAGCGCCATCATCGCTCCCACCCGAGGATCTTCGGCCGGCTGGGCCGCCTGTTCCTCCGCAACATGTGCCGTCTCGCCGCCGCGCAGCTCACGGAGCCGACTCAGGAGGGCTTTTCGGCTGCGTCCGCGCCACAGCAGGATAGCGAAGGGGTCATCGTCGAAGCTCTCCGCGAGCAGGTAGAACGTGGCCGCGAGGTGCTTGCACGGAACCTCCCAGTCCGGGCAGGAACAGCTCAGAGCCATGTCCCTGGCCCGCTGCGGGAAGAGCGGCGCGCCAGCTGCCAGAAAGACGTCCTCGAGGTCGTGGGGCATCTCGCCGGCGAGCAGCCGGGCACTATGGATCGCCTGCTCCGCAAGGGTTACCTCGACCTTGGCCCACACCAGCTCGCTGAAGGCCGGCAGGGCGATCGACACCTTGTACGGCGTCCTGCGGGAACCCTGCACCGACGCCGTGACCACGCCCGGGGCAACCTTCAGGGACAGCACCTGACCCCTTCTGGCGTAGTTCTTGCCCCGGGTCAGCCTGGAACCGAGCGCGAAGGACTCCAAGACCTCGAGGAAACGCCGTGACCACCAGTGCTCCCCGATGGCACCTCGCGCGCTGCGGGCAACGAGTCCGCCGTCCACGGCGCGAGGCTTGGAGGCTGGCGGGAAGCCGCCCGACCAGCTAGAACGGCCGCGACTGCGACTGGGCGGCGGGCTCACTCCACCACCGACCCGGCCTCGAGCGTGAACAACTCACGCAGGGCGGAGGTGGAGAGCTCGGTGAGCCAGCCCTCACCGGTGCCCACGACGCTGGCCGCCAGGCCCCGCTTGTCCCTGATCATCAACGCGATCTTCTCCTCTAACGTGCCCGCGCACACCAGCTTGCGCACCTGGACCGAGCGGGTCTGCCCGATGCGGAACGCACGGTCGGTGGCCTGATCCTCCACGGCAGGGTTCCACCACCGATCGACGTGGATGACATGGTTGGCCGCGGTGAGGGTAAGCCCCGTACCCCCTGCCTTCAGTGACAGGACGAACATGGACGGCCCACCCCCGGCAGGGTCCTGGAACCTGGCGACCAGGGCGTCGCGCTGTCCCTTGCTCAGCCCCCCGTGAAGGTAGGCGACCTCACGACCGAAGCGGGCACCGAGGTGAGTACGCAGCAGGTCGCCGAACTCGGCATACTGCGTGAACAGCAGCGCCTTCTCCCCCGAGGCGAGCACCTCCTCGAGGGTCTCCTCCACGCGCGCCAGCTTGCCCGAGCGCCCGCCGAGCCTGCTGCCATCCTTGAGGAACTGCGCCGGGTGGTTGCAGACCTGTTTGAGCTTGGTCATGGTCGCCAGGACCAGTCCGCGGCGCTCGATCCCCTCAGTGCTCTCGATGCGGTCCATCATGTCCGCGACGACGGCCTGGTAGAGCGAGGCCTGCTCACTGGTCAGCGAGCACACCACCTCCATCTCGATCTTGGCCGGCAGGTCGGTGATGATCGAGGTGTCGGTTTTCAGCCGTCGCAGCACGAACGGTTGCGTCAGCGACCTCAGCCGGGTCGCCGCCTCGGTGTCGCCGTGCCGCTCGATGGGCGTCGCGAAGCGCGCTTTGAACGCCGAGGGCTGACCGAGCAGCCCGGGGTTGGCGAACTCCATCAGCGACCAGAGGTCGCCCAGCCGGTTCTCCACAGGGGTCCCGGTCACCGCGAACCGGGGCGACGGCGGCAGCGACCGCACCGCCACCGCCGCTCGGGTCGCCGCGTTCTTCACCGCCTGGGCCTCGTCGAGGACGACTCGGCGCCAGCTCATCGCACGCAGCGCGTCGATATCGCGGATCACCAGCCCATATGTGGTCACGACCAGGTCGGAGGACGCCACCACCTCATGGAAGGCCTTCCCCTTGGGTCGCTCGGCCCCGTGGTGGACGTGCACGCGCAGCCCGGGGGTGAAACGGGCCGCCTCCCGCTGCCAGTTGCCGACCAGCGACATCGGGCAGACCAGCAGGGTGGGACCCACGTCCTGAGCAAGCTCGCCGCACATCAGCGCGAGCAGCTGCACCGTCTTGCCCAGACCCATGTCGTCCGCGAGGACGCCGCCCAGACCGACCGACTCCAGGAACGACAACCAGGCCAGACCACGTTCCTGGTATGGGCGCAACTCACCCTTGAAACCTTCCGGCGCGGTCATCGGCGCGATCCGGTGGTCCACCTGACCGGACAGGAGATCGGCGAGCCAGCCCTGCGCCTCGACGGCTACCACGGGCAGGCCACCGGGTCCTTCCTCCAGCGCCCCGATGGTCCCGAGCACCGCCCCGACGCTCATCCGGCCCGTGCCGAGCGATTTCCTGGCAAGGAACGCCCGCGCTCTGGCCAGGCGGTCTGCGTCGACGTACATCCACTGACCGCGCACCCGCACCAGCGGCTGCTGGGCCTCGACGAGGTCGGCGACGTCCTGCTCGCTCAGCGTGTGTTCCCCGACAGCCAGATCCCATTGGAAGTCCACCAGACCATCACGGCCGATAACTGCTTTGGTCTCGGCCGAGCCCGGCTGGGCGGGGGTCGACACCGAGAGCTTCGCGCCCAGCCGCATGGCGGGGTTGGTCCACCACCCCGGGAGTAGTACGCCGAAGCCGGCGGCCAGCAGGATCGGTGCGGCCTCCGAGAGGAACAGGTGCGCGCCTTCGGCGTCGAGGGTCAGCGACGACGGCTTCGCTGTGCGTAGCGCACTCTCTATGTCCGGGTAGAGGCGCACCGCACGGCCCAGCTCACCAAGCAGGGTCTCCTGCGGGTCGGCGACGTGACGGGCCAGCGCGCGCAACGCCCCCTTGGCCCGCCACACCTGCCCGGCGTCGACGACCAGGCTGGGCTCCTCCGTCGACTGCAACGCGAAGTCCACCCGCCACGGGACGTCGACCGCGTCCTCGCCCGCCGTCACCTCAGCCGCTCCCAGCGGTTCGACCAGCCGGAAACAGGCCCGAACCGCCCCCACCTGGGTGACCTCCCGCTGCCAATCGGCGAGTGCCTGGTCCAAAGTGGCCAAAGCGACAGGAGTGGTGGCAAAGTACGGGTCGGAGCCAGTCAGTGCTGATCGGAACGACGCAGCCCCGCGCCGGCGCGGAGCGTGGCCCAGACGTGAGCGCACCGCGGCGTCCACCAGAGCATCGGTCGCCGCGGCGAGCGAACGCACCACGGCCGCACTTCGGTCAACGTCAGCCGGGCACGCAGCCGTGAAGGAGCCAGGCAGTCCCGTGGCCGACATGCGCAACCACACGGCGTCGGCTCCCGTCACCACCGCAGACCACATCGCCATCGCCCTACCGTCGCCCGTGTCTCGCACGCAGGGGAGCACCCGACCGCGTCCGACGAGATCCACGGCGAACCCCGCCAGTGCCTGCAACCCTCGCAGGTCACCACCAGCAATCGGTTGTTCAACGTCGATCTCGGCTTCGCCGGATGCCAGCAGGTAGCCCAGGGCAGTCTGAGCGTCCAGAGCCAGAGTGGGGACCTCCCACCGCCCGTCGGCCGGGGACTGAGGGGTCTGCGTCTCCTCGCGAGTCCGGCACACCGTTGCTGAGGCAGCCGGACCCCGGCCCTGGTTCGGCAGGGCGAGGACAGCCGTACCCGAAATCCCAGGAGTGCCCTCGAGCGCCGTCGCGGCTGCCAGCTCCTGAGCAGTGACGGCGAAGGGATGAGCCTGTATGGCGGGGCGGCGACCTCGGCGCACGGGTGGCTGCGCTGGCGCCTCGGAGTCCTCAGCCCACAAGGTCAGCTCGCCCCTGGGATCGCGCTGGATCGACCACCAGGCGTGAAGAACGATCAACGCTGCTCAACTCCTAGGATTCGTCAGCCAGGATCGCAAACCTAACCGATGAAGGGACCAGTTGTTAGGCGCCAACTTGTTCTAGATGAGGCACGCTGGGCAGTCAAATCAACCCAGCCGACATTCTCACACCCTCACAAAGGCCGATGATCGCGTGCGCGACCTCGCCACCAGACTACCGAGACTCCTGCCGTCGCACGCGCACGTCTGAATGCTAGCATTGCTAGCAACTGGAGGTGGGGACGATGGCTGCTGTGACTGTCAGAAACCTAGACGATCAGGTGAAGGAGCGGCTGCGTCTGCGCGCAGCAGTCCACGGCCGATCGATGGAATCGGAGATCCGGACCATTCTCGCCGAGGCGGTCAGTGAGCCCGGTGACAGGGATGGACTTTTCACGACTATGTTGAATCGCTTCGCCAGCATCGGCGGAGTTGAGCTGGATCTGCCCGCGCGGTCCACACCGCTGCGTGCACCAGATCTGTCTGGATGATCATCATCGACACCAACGTGGTGTCCGAACTGATGAAGCCGTCGCCGTCTGCGGCCGTGATCGAGTGGGTACGGGCCCGGACCGGCAGCGAGTTGTTCACAACCTCGATCACGCTGGCCGAGATCCTCTACGGCATCGCCCGACTGCCGAACGGGCGCCGCAAGGAACTCCTGCGCAGCACTGCGTCAGATGTGTTCGCGGCCTTCGATGACCAGGTGCTGCCCTTCGACTCCAGTGCAGCGACGCATTATGCGGAGGTCGTTGGAGGCCGTGACCAAATCGGGCTGCCGATCGACGGGTTCGATGGGCAGATCGCCTCCATCTGTCGCGCCCACGGCGCAGCTCTGGCCACACGCAACCTAAGGGACTTTCGGCACACGGACGTCACCCTGATCGACCCGTGGCAGCGCCCGTAGGCCTCAAACGGCACGTCTCTAGTGGCGATCGGCTGCGGCACAGTCCCTGACATGTGACCAGGAACGCAAGGCGATGCCGCCGTCTCGCGATGAGTTTCGGCTACAGGCCCGGTGGCCGTCATCGACATGACTGACGGACAAGGTGGGACCGCCGGGCTTCGAACCAGTGATCGCATCTCAGAAATCCCGACCAGTCGCAATACATCCGTTCGTAAGACGAAGCGGAATGGCTGAGACGCCCTTGGTTACGGTCCTGGTCACGGATCTGGTCACGGGCCACACATGGCAAGAGGCCCTCTCCCAGTGGGAAAGGGCCTCTGACCTGCGACGACGTTGGTAGCGGGGGCAGGATTTGAACCTGCGACCTCCGGGTTATGAGCAAGGCGAACCCGGTCCCAGACCGTCTGCTCTGTCTCCCCCGTGACCATTCGTCGCGCTCGCCATGGCGTCGACGTCGCATCCCTCCCGGAGGGTGCGGCCCGATCCCGTGGCGTCTCAGTCACGGATCTGGTCACGGTTGCCCGTCCGGGACGCTACCGCGGCGGACCTGGACGGTTTCCTCATCCGTGTCGGCTGACCCACGAGGCCACCCAGCTCAAGACCCTGGTGCGCACCAGAGGCACCTGCAGTTGGGTGGCTCGCTCGATCAGCGTCGAAGCGTCAACGAGCCGGTAGGCGAGCAGGGCGCTGACGAACTCGAAGTCCTTCTCACGGCCGGCGACGAGCTTGGAGACGACAAGATCATGTGGCTCCAGGCAATGTCCTACGGCCGGGGCGGCACCCGGCGCCTGGTACACCACCACGCGATCTCGCCATCCGGCAGTCAGGACGGCCGTGGCCACGTCTACGCCCTGGGCGTAGTACCCGAAGGTGGCGTGGAACTGGGAGTCCTCCCCCATGTGCATGTCGACGGTGTCGGACTTGTCGTTTCCGGGGTCATCCCAAAAGGCGATGTCCGCCTCGATGGAAGCGTGCGCTGCCTCCGGGAGCTCGTCCTCGGAATACGTCCCAAGGATGGACTGGCTTCCGATGACGACGACATCACGGTCGCCGGAGATGCGTGAGGCGGCGCGCAGGATGTGCTCGAGCTCAGTGCGTTTCATCGGTTCGCCCGCTCGTGCGAGGTGAACGCGGCCAGAACCATCGTGCGTTCCTCGTCGGGCAGCACCCCGCCAAATGGGGAGTTCTGCCGCATCTCCCGCGCCCACGGCGTACGCGAGGTGAGAACCTCTAGTACCCGCTCCACGGGACCCTGCAGGAGGTTGTCCCACTCGCGTAGCCAGTGCGCGGCCTGGCCCCGCTGGTGTCCCTCGGAGAGGGCCAGCAGGTTCTCCCGTGCTGTGCCCAGGACGGCTTCCGGGTCGGCGACAAGCTTGCCCGCGACTGCCATGTTCAGCCACAGACTGCGTCGCTGGTCGCGGGTCAGGCGCTGGGTGCGGTTGCGCGCCGCTTCGATATCTCGGCGCCGGATCCGGCGGTGTCGGCCGGTGGTCACGAATGGCAGCTCGCCCGCGTTGCACAGATCGACGACATGCTGCCGCGAGGATCCCAAAACCCGGGCAGCCTCGCCCGTCGTAAGAAGTTCCTCCCGCTCCGACTGGGTCGTCTCGTTTACCGTCACGGCTCGCATTCCTCAAGCATAGGATACAAACACAAGAAACACCAATTTACAGGTTCATATTTGTGTTTCTTGTGAAGAACCATCGTGAGGCTACGCCTGCGACCGTCCGGAAATCGACCCGGCGAACGCTATCTCGCTGTGGCGTGCCCATCCCGATCCCGCTCAAGTGTGACGATGCGTTTTACCCAACTGAGACCCTGCGAGACACCCGAGACGACCGTGGTCACGGATTGGGTCACGGTTCTGGTCACGGCCCATACCTCCCCGGACATGCCGCAGGCCCGCAAGCGTTAACTTGCGAGCCTGTGACCTGCGGTGATACCGCTGACGCGTTGGTAGCGGGGGCAGGATTTGAACCTGCGACCTCCGGGTTATGAGCCCGGCGAGCTACCGAGCTGCTCCACCCCGCGTCGATAAACCAACCCTAACGCGAACCGGGCGGGCATACCTAATCGGCCCGGTCCGCGCTCAGGACTTGCGCTCAGGGAGTGGCTGTCGCAGTCGGAGCGGGCGCCGTCGCGGTCGCGGTGGCACCCGGGGTCGGAAGCGTGACCGAACCCGACGGAGCGGCGGCCACAGCATCGGCGATCGCAGCCTGCAGCCGCTTCTGGGCCTCACCGTATGCCGTGAAGTCGCCCTTCTTGAGCGCCTCCTGGCCGTCGGCAAATGCTTTCTGAACGTCCGCCAGTGCAGCCTTCAACGCCGCACTTGTAGCCGCCCCGTCGGTAGGTGTAGCCGTCCCGCCGGTAGGTGTCGGCGTGGGGGTGGCCCCGGGGACTGGCTCATCCGTGGCCGCGCCGGAACTGCCGCCAAAGAGCCCGTCCAGAGCCCCGCTGAGGGTGTCCGACCATGCCAGCTGGTTGCCGAAGGCCACCACGATCGCCCGCGCCAACGGATAGGAGGAAGCGGTCGTGGCACTGACGTAGATGGGCTCGACGTAGAGCAGCCCACCGCCGACGGGCAGGGTCAGCTGGTTGCCCAGCTGGACCCTAGAACCCTGGGTTCGGTTGTTGGTGAGGAACTGCGAGAGCGTCAACGTGAACCGTGGGGACGAGATGTTGGACGACTCGATGTCGTTCTGTACCTGCCCAGGACCCTTGACCGTGGTGTCGCGCGGCAGCTCGAGGAGCCGCAACGCGCCATACCCCGCTCTGCGTTTGCCTGCTTGGTCGCCCGCGTTCGCGTCCACCGCCATGAACCCAGCCAGAACCGGCCTGTTACCAACGGGCATGAAGGTCGTGGTCAACGAGAACGACGGTGACGACTGGCCCGGCATTGCAATGCTGAGGTAGTACGGGGGCTGGTCAACCTTCTGCGTCTCCTGCGTCGGGTCATCTGGAATCGTCCAGTAATCCTGTCCGCCGAAGTAGGCGCCCGGGTCGGTGACGTGGTACTTGGACATCAGGCTGCGCTGGACCTTGAAGAGATCCTCCGGGTAGCGCAGGTGCGCCATCAGGTCTCCACTGATCTCAGACATCGGGCGCACGGTGCCACCGAAAGCCTTCGACCAGGCCTTGAGCAGCGGATCCTGGCTGTCCCATGCGTAGAGCTTCACGCTGCCGTCAAAGGCATCGACCGTGGCCTTGACCGAGTTGCGTATGTAGTTGATCTGCTTCGCCTGCAGCGCCTGGATGGCCGTGGTTCGCTCCGTCAGTGAGTCCGCGGTGGCGCTTTCGATCTGCTGCAGCCTGGAGTACGGGTAGTCGGCAGACGTGGTGTAGCCGTCGATGATCCACTGCACCTTGCCGTCGACCACCGCTGGATAGGAGTTGCCGTCCAGCGTCAACCACGGAGCGACGCGTTCAACCCGCTCACGGGGGGTGCGGTAGTCGAGCAGCCGGGAGTCGGCGTTGAGCGTGTCCGAGAGCAGGATGTTCAGCTCACGGTACTTCAGCGCGTAGGCAGTCTTTCGGGCGAAAGAGCCAATCTTGACGCCGCCGTTGCCTGCGTACGTGTTGTTCTTCTGGCCAGTCGCGCTCGAGTCGGGGTAGTCGAGCTCTCTCGTCGGCCCGGTCGCGAGACCGCCGACGATCGAGTATGGCGGAGATGACTCACCGAAGTAGATGCGCGGCTCGAAGGCTCCAAGCGGGCCCACCGGCGGGATGTTCTGCTCGTAGAAGACCGGCTGACCATCCTGACCGCTGCGGTTGCCATAGGCCGCCACCAGGCCGAAGCCGTGCGTGTAGACGGTGTGGTCGTTGACCCAGTTCCGTTGTGCAGCAGGCAAACCGTTCAGATCCAGTTCGCGCACCGCGACGACGGTGTCTCGCGAAGCACCGTCGATCGCGTATCGGTCGACGTCGAGGGCATCGGGGAACTGGTAGTAGGTCTTGACTGCCTGCAGCTGTTTGAACGTCGGGGACACCAGGCTCGGGTCAACCAGACGAATGCCCGGGATGGTTGCGGTGTCGTTACGCAGCTGACCCCTGCTGGGGGTGGTCGAGGCCGCGTACTGCGTGACCTCTGCTCCGTCCAGCCCGTAAGCCGTCCGTGTCGCCTTGACGTTGCGATCAATGAAGGGAGCCTCGAGCGACTTCTCGGACGGCTTGACCTTGAAGTTCTGGATCAGCGCGGGATAGATGCCGCCGACGACGACCGCAGTGACTACCAGCAGCCCGACTCCGACCGCGGGCAAGCGCCAGGAGTGGGTCCAGATCGTAGCGATGAACAGTGCCGCGCACATCACGCCGGCGACCGCAAGTATCGCCTTGGTGGGCATGACGGCGTGCTGGTCGGTGTAGGTCAGACCGGTGATGAGTCGCGAGTCCTTCGTCGTCAACGAGTAGCGGTCCAGCCACCAGCTGACGGCCTGCACGAGCGCGAGTGCGGCCAGCAGCAGCGAGAGGTGAACCCGCGCGGCGGTGGTGGTCCGTTCGCCTTTTGTCTGAAGCTGCAGACCGCCATAGACATAGTGCGTCACGGCTGCGGCCAGTGCCGCCAGGACGAGGGCCATGGTGAGGAAGCCGACGATGAACCGAAGCCACGGCAGGGTGAAGACGAAGAACCCGATGTCGAGGTTGAACTGCGCGTCCTTGGACCCGAAGGGCACCCGGTTGACCCAGAGCAGGTAGGTCTGCCACTGGCTGGCCGCCGCCATTCCGGCGAAGATACCCAACACCGCGGGAGCGGCGATGGTGGCCATTCGGCGCAGCGGCTCGAGCAGCTCACGGTAGTGGTCGAGGTTCTGTTGCTCTGCCGAGACCGGCGGATAGACCGGACGGGTGCGGTATCCGATCAGCAGGCTCGAGGCGACGACCGCGGCCGTGATCAGTGCACCTACAAGGAAGAGCCCGATCTTGGTGAGCAGCTCGACCCAGAAGACCCTTGTGAAGCCAACACTGTCGAACCAGAGCACCTCCGTCCAGAGCTGCGCGGTCAGGGTGACGACCACAATGATGGCGACCAGGATGGCAAGAGTGGGGGCCAGCGGACCGCTGCGGCGCAACCGCAGTTGGGGCATGGGGGGCAGGGGGCCACGCGGACCGCCCGGCCCTCGGGGTGCCCCGCCACCAGGACCTCCGGACTCCCCGGAACCCCCGTCGCCTGAACCGCCAAACCAGTCTCTCTGACTCAAAACATCGCCCGATCTCGCCGTTGTCGCACACCAAATAGATGGACCTATGAATACCCCAACTTACTCACCTGTCGCCCAGTTCCCGTCAGGGCATCACAATGCGGCAACATGGAGCCGTGACCAGCGCCTTCCAGCCGATCTTCAGCCCACTCGTGACGTGCGCCCTCGAGACCGAACGTCACGTCGCGGCAGCAGGCTGGGACCAGCCACCCCGACTGTTCGCCCTTGTCAGGACTGCCGGCCTGCTGGAGCGGGAGCCGCAGCTTCTGGCCCAGCTCGGCGGGGACGACGACGATGCTTTCGCCGCGATCGAGCAGGAGGGACTACCCGACTCCTCATCTCTGGAGTCCATGCTGGCCCGGCTTGCCTGGCCGGACGATGTCGACGGTGTCGCGCTCGCGGTCGAACGGCTGGTGGTGCCACCGCAGGCAGAACACGACCTGCCGGACGACCCCGACCAGGCAGCCGCCGCTCTTGCCGCACACCCTGACCGCAAGGACGTCCGCCTGCTCGTGGCGGTGCTACGCGACGGTGAGTCCACCTGTCTGCTACGCCAGCGCGATCACGACACCGACGACAAGGTGGCCTCCGGTTCTGACATCGCGCCGGGCCTGGTGCAGGCGCTCAGCGCCACGCTGCAGGACTGACCACCCAGGGCGCGTGCCGTATGCCGTGTGCCGGCAGCCTCCCGCTTAGGAGCACCCCGACAGCGAGGACGTCTGCTTGGCCGCGATCGCCTCGACGGCGTCGCGCGCCTCGCTGAAGGTCGAGACCTTGACTACCTGCAAGCCGTCGGGGACGTGTCCGACGACCTCACGACAGTTGCCCGACGGGGCAAGGAACCAAGTGGCTCCACCTTTCCTGGCGCCCGCCAGCTTCTGCTGAATCCCTCCGATCAACCCCACCTTGCCCGCCGAGTCAATCGTTCCTGTGCCGGCGATGGTGGCACCTCCGGTCATGGCACCGGGCGTGAGCTTGTCGTAGACCGCGAGGGAGAACATCATGCCGGCAGACGGCCCACCGACGTCCCCCACGTTGATGCTGACCTTGATGGGGAAGTCGAACGAGGCCTTCAGATAGACACCGACCACCGTGCGGCCCTGCGAGTCAGCTGTCTTGACCTTGAGAACCTGCTCCTGTCCATCCCGGCGCACGGTGAAGACGGCGAGGTCGCCCGCCTTGTGTGCCTGGACCGCCGAACGAACGCCATCCGGGTTGGTGACTGTCTGTCCGTCGATCGAGACCAGGACGTCGCCGGCACGCAGGACGCCGCTCGCGGGCGAGTCCTTGGCCAGCTCCTTGACAGTGACGATTTCAGAGACCGTCTCGCCCAGCCCGCGCAGGGCGACGGCGATGGCCTCCTGTTGCGAGTCGGCCATCTCCGCGGCGTTCTGCTGGTCGACCTGGGTGGGGGTCACACCCTTGGGGAAGAGCAGTTCCTCAGGTACGACGCTGTTGGTCTGGTCCAGGTGGCCGGTGACCCACTGCCAGATGCTGACCGGTTCGTTGGGGCCGCCCAGCACCGCGACGGTGGTGAAGTCCAGAGCGCCGGTGGTGGGGTAGGTGCCCTTGCCCTCGACGGTGATCAACGGCTTGCCACCGGGCCCGTTGCCCAAGGTGTTGGTGACAGGGCCCGGCCTGAGAACGACATACGGGACGCGGACCAGGCCCATGAGCGCTGCGACCATGATCGCGATGAAGACCGCGACGATCCAGCCTGCCGACTGCCGGCCCAACGTGCTGCGCAGTTCCTCGGGGACGACGTTTGCGTGTCCTTGTGTGTCGATCATGGTGTCCCGACCCACTCGTCACTTCCGTCGTCGAAGCTCTGGTGCTTCCAGATCGGGACCGTCGCCTTCAGGGTGTCGACCAGCTCACGGCAGACGTCGAACGCAGTGCCGCGGTGGGCCGCACTGACCGCGACGACGACGGCGAGATCCCCGATCTCGAGGTGGCCGACGCGGTGAACTGCGGCGATACGGATGACGTCGGACCCTGCGGCCAACCGCTCTGCGAGCTCACGCAGGACCTGCTGCGCGCTTGGATGCGAGGAGTAGTCCAGGGATTCGACTCCGTGACCCTGGTCGAGATCGCGAACGACTCCGACGAACGTGGCGATGCCACCTGCCCGGGGGTGCCGGACAGCCTCGATCACCTCATCGACCGACAGCGGAGTCTCACGGATATCGGCGAGCACCACCTCGGGGACAACCCCTGAGGCCTCGGTGTCACGAGAGGCGTGGCTCATGATCGGGCTTCCTTGCGACGATGTCGCCGCAACATGGCGGCGGTGCCGACCAGTGCCACGGCCGCGCTGGCGGCCCCCAGCGCCGCGTCCTTGCGGTCGACCCTGCGCGCTGCCAGAGCATGATGCCCACGGATGCTGTCCATGAGAACACCCAAGCACGTCACGTTGTCATAGGCAGAATGCCACCCTGCCGTGGTCAAGGTCGCGGAAGAGACCGCCCAGGGATAGACCGCGTAGACGAGATCCGTTGCAGGAGAGGGCAGTATGCCCACGCGGTGCAGCCTCTGCGCCGTCCCGAGGGCCACACTCTCACTGAGCTCAACCCGGCGCATGCCGCTGACCACCTCGACCTCGCCCTGGGTCATCCAGCCGGGTGAAGCCACCGTCACCACTGGCCCGAGACCGAGCTCGACGGTGGCCACCAAGGCCGTCGCGAGATCCTCCACATGGCAGAACTGCCACGCCGGGCAGCCGCCCTTGACGGTCAGGAGACGTGGCGCCTCGAAGTGCCGGGTGATGACGGTGTCGACAGACGGACCGACCAGAGCAGCCGGACGCACCACGGTGATGGCGAGGCCGGGATGGACCTCTGTCGCCGTCCGCAAGATCTGTTCGACGGCCAACAGGTCACCAACCTGTCCCTCGTCCGGGTCGGCCTCCAAGGGTGCGTCCTCGGGCAGGGGAACGGCGTTGCCGGGAGAGGCGCCATAAGTCATAGCGCTGGTGACGACCACTAGACGCGAAACTCTCGTGGCAGCGGCCGAGATCACCACGGTCTGGATCTGGCGGACGGCCTGCTCGCGCCGGGCCCGGGCGCCCTGCCGCAGATCAGACTCGAGGTCGGTGCTGGCAGCCACGTGGATCAGGGCGTCGACGTCGCGCAACGAACTGGCCAGATCGGGAGAGCCCAGGTCGACCAGCCGCCAGTGGACCCCATCGGCAGGGCCACGCTCGGCGTCTAGGCCGACCACAGTGCCAATGGCGCCACCAGTGGCGGAACGCGCCAGCAGGGCACGCACAATCTGGTCGCCGAGGGGCGACGCGGCACCGGTGACGGCGACCGTCAGCGCCTGGCGTCGGGCACGAACCCGGACCCGGGGGGAACTCACTACGACCTCCGCATGTTTACCTAGGAGAGAACATCCTCTCAGGAGGCCAAGGAGCCCGCGTGTCCAATCTGCCAGAACAGCCACCGAACGACCCTGACGAGCCGGACTTCGAGGCAATACTCAACTCGCTGCTCGAAGGGGCTGACAACCCCGAGGTGGCCAAGGCGCTCGGCGACATGGGCATCGACAAGATCGACCCCGCGACCGTGGGGATGATCGCGGCCCAGCTCAAGGCGATGTTCTCCGCCAGCGGGCCCGTGGAGTCTTTCAACCTCGAGCTCGCCAATGACATAGCCCGGAAAACCATTGCCGCACAAGGCGACTCGAGCATCGGTGAAGCTGCTCGCCGCCAGGTCGAGGAGGCCGTTCACATCGCGGGTCTCTGGCTCGACGACGTGACGGACATGACTGCGCCCCACGGCATGGTGCATGCGTGGAGCCGGGCCGAATGGGTCGACCGGACGATGCCGATGTGGCAGCGGCTGGTGGAGCCGGTCGCGGCAGGGGTGAGCACGGCGGTAGTGGCTGCCATGCGCGCTCAGATGGGCCAGCTCGGAATGGGTGGAGACGCGGCCGACATACCGGGGCTGCCTGCCGGAATCGACCCAGCCGCGCTCGCGAGCCAGATGGAGCCGATGCTGGGGCGGATGAGCGGATCGATGTTCGGCCTGCAGGTCGGGCAGGCCGTTGGTGCGCTCGCCGGTGACATCGTCAGCGGGACCGAGGTGGGACTCCCCTTGGTACCCGACCACGGAACAGCCCTGCTGCCAGCCAACATCGACGCCTTCGCGGAGGGCCTCGAGGTCGATCTGACCGAGGTGCGTCTGTACCTCGCGGTGCGCGAGGCGGCCCGTGTTCGCCTGTTCGCCAACGTGGCCTGGCTCGGCCCGGAGCTGGTCACCGCCGTGCAGTCCTACGCCCGCGACATCAGCATCGACACCGCCGGAATCGAGTCATCCCTGGAGTCCATAGACATCACCGACCCCTCGGCCATGCAGCTGGCACTGTCGGGCAACCTGTTCGCTCCCGCGCCCAGCGCGGCGCAGCGCGCCGCCCTGACTCTGCTCGAGACCTACCTCGCCCTGGTCGAGGGCTGGGTGGACGTGGTGTCCGACCGCGCCGCTGTCAAACACCTGCCACACACGGCGGCGCTGGGCGAGGCTGTCCGTCGGCGACGCGCTTCCGGCGGCTCGGCCGAGCGGGTCTTCAGCCAGCTGGTCGGCCTCGAGCTGCGCCCTCGTCGTCTGCGCGATGCCGCCAACTTGTGGGCGGCGTTGGAGTCCAGGGGCGGCGTCGCTGCGCGTGACGGCGCATGGGACCACCCGGACGTCGCGCCGACATCGGCTGACCTCGACGACCCGCTCGGTTTCGTCGACCGGTTCACGACCGTAGGCCCGAAGGACGAGATGGATGCAGCGCTGGACGCCTTACTCTCCGAAGGCGACTCGGACAACCCCTAGGTTGAAGGGGTGAGTCTTCACACGGCATACCGCCTCCTTCACGAGGATGCGACCCGACACCTGTCCGCGTGGGATGCACCCAGCCCGTCTCAGGAGCGGCTGCGGATGGGGTACCTCGCGCACTTGGCCGCGCATCCCGACGCGATGTCCAGGCAGGGCCCACCGGCGCACTTCACCGCAAGCTGCCTCGTACTCGACCGCACAGGGTCACGAGCGCTACTCACCCTGCACAAGAAGGCGCGCGCGTGGTTCCAGTTCGGCGGACACTTCGAGCCTGGCGATGTCAATGCGCACGCGACAGCTCAGCGAGAGGCTCGGGAAGAGTCGGGAATCAGCAGGCTCGTCGTCCGCCCGGAGCTGGTGCAGCTCGACCGGCACCAGCTCGTGGGGTCGTTCGGCCCCTGTCGTGAGCACCTGGACCTCAGGTTCATCGCGATCGCCGAGGACAATGCCATTCACGAGGTCAGCGATGAGTCGTTCGACGTCCGCTGGTGGCCGACCGACGCGTTGCCCAAGGACTCCCGAGTCGAGCTCCAGCCGCTGGTGGCCATCGCCCGGTCCGTCCTCAACCTCTCCTGATCCCCACCCCCAGGCCACCGAGTCAAGCCTCTAGCTCAGCTTCGATGTCCTCTTCGGACCACCGGAGGCCTGCCGTGGCCGCGACGCCTTCGAGATAGCCCCGGGCCCGCTCGGTGCGTGGGTAGGACTCCAGCAACGACCAGAACTCACGGCCGTGGCCAGCCTGCAGCAGATGCGTAAGCTCGTGCAGGATCACGTAGTCGAGCACCCACGCCGGCATCCCCTTGACCCGCGACGAGATCCGGATCGTGCCCTCAGCCGGCGTGCAGGAACCCCACCGTGAGTTCTGGTTGGTGACCCAGGCGATGCTGAGCGGCCTGGCCCGGCCACCGAGATAGCGCCGCGAGAGGTCGGCTGCCCGCTCCAGCAGCTGCTGATCGCTGGGCCGTCGACGCTTGTCCCCGGCGGCCAGCTTGCGCATCATCGCGTCGACCCAGGTGCGTTCCTCATCGACCGAGAAGCGCGCCGGGATCAGCACGATGGTCCGACCACCCTCGCGATAGGCGCTGACAGTCCGTCGCCTCCGCCGGCTGCGTCTGACCTCGATCTCGTCCGTGCCCATGTCCGTGCCCACGATCAAAACCTAAGCCCAGCCGCCGACAAATCCCATCAGTTCGGTCCTCCGACCTGGCTCTGGCGAATCTGAGCACGAGAAACGCGCCCCAATGTGCGCCGTTGTGCTCAGCCTGGTCTAGGGTGAAACGAGTCCGGTGCCGCACAAAGCGGCAAGGAACGACACAGGAGACATAGACAAATGGCAGAGTCTGTAGAGACCGGCGAGATGTACACGGGCGACTTCTACTGCGTGAAGTGCAAGGCAAAGCGCGACGCAACTGGCAAGGTCGTCGAGACCAACGGCCGTCGGATGGCCAAAGGCAAGTGCCCAGTGTGTGGCACGAACCTCAACCGCATTCTCGGCAAGGCCTGATCCCCGAACCACAAGAAACAGCTACAAGAGACACTGCATACGAGACATCGAATTCGTGAGAGGCGGCACTCGAGCATCATGCTCGGGTGCCGCCTCTTCTCACGTGCTGAACCGCATCCTCCCGGATGGGTACCGCTACCCCTGCGCTGTGGAGAAGACCCCATCGCGGCGAGGTGGATGGCAGTTTCCTCAGGAACACCCGCCCCCGGAGGAACTCCATGCACAGCAGGCCCCGACTCAAGACCCACAACCAGCCGCTCAGACGCGGTCCCGGATCGCTGCAGCTGGGCGTCTGCCCTGACACCGGGGTCGTCCTGGACGGCCTCAGCGATGCCGAGATCGCCGTGCTCGAAGGGCTGGACGGCAGCCGGGACATCCAGATGCTGTATGCCGGAGCGGCCGCCGCCGGGGTTGCTGCCAGCCGGCTTTCGGCCCTGATCGCAACACTGGACGAGCATCACCTGCTGGTCGACGTCGCTACGGACCGCGCCGCCTTGTTCTCCCTCGACGAGCCCCGACGCCATCTTCTGGAGCCGGACGCACGCGCCGTGGCGGCGGCATACGGCCTGCCTGACGAAGGCTTCGACCACGTCGCCGCCAGATCCAGGCAGCACGTGGTGGTCGGCGGCGAGGGCGACCTTCCCAGCGCCCTGGCTGATCTCCTGCGGATCGGGGGGATCGGCCGGGTCAGCGTGGGCGCCGATGCGGTGAACACGCTGGACCTCGATCTGCGCAGCAGGCGGGCCGGCGGACCACCTGCCACGTTCGGAACAACATCGACGCTGCCCGACCTGGTCGTGCTGACGGCAATGGGAGCGATCTGCCCAGGTGCCGGCGAGCCGTGGCTGCGCCTCGGCATACCGCATCTGCCGTTGGTCGTTCAGGGTCACCGGGTCCAGGTCGGCCCGCTCATCACGGGTACCGGCGGTCCCTGTCTGTCGTGTCTGGATCTACACCGGCGCGACCGAGACGCCGCCTGGCCCGCAGTGTTGTCCCAGCTCGCTGCTCAGGGGCCGTTCCTGCCAGGCGCACCAGTCAGTCTCGAAAGCTCGCTGGCGGCGATGGCCATCGGGGCCACCGCCATGATTGTGCACACCTGCCTGGATGGGCAGCCGGTGTCCGACGACCTCGGGCTGGAGCTCTCACTGCCGTGGCCGACGATCAAGAACCGGAGGTGGATCCCACATCCGTTTTGCGACTGTTTGGCACGGCAAGTCACAATGACAGGGTGAGCCAACTCCCCCGTAAGGCAGTGATGCGCACGGCCAAGCTTGCGACGTTGCCGTTGAGCTTCGCCGGGCGCACCGCGCTGGGCCTGGGCAAGCGGGTCGGCGGTCACTCAGCTGAGCGTGTCGCGGCCGAGGTCCAGGCCCGCACCGCCGAGCAGATCTTCAAGGTCCTGGGAGAGCTCAAGGGCGGGGCGATGAAGTTCGGCCAGGCGCTGTCGATCTTCGAGGCCGCGATGCCCGAGGAGTTCGCCGGGCCGTACCGCGAGACGTTGACCAAGCTGCAGGACGCCGCGCCACCCATGCCGGCCTCAGCGGTTCACCGCGTGCTGGCCGTTGAGCTGGGCCCGCGGTGGCGGCAGAAGTTCATCTCGTTCGACGACAGGCCGGCAGCGGCAGCGTCGATCGGGCAGGTGCACCGTGCCGTGTGGAAGGACGGCCGGGACGTTGCCGTCAAGGTGCAGTACCCCGGCGCCGGCCAGGCGCTGATCAGCGATCTCAACCAGGTCTCCCGGGTGGCCCGGGTGGCGGCAGGATGGATCCCTGGGCTCGACATCAAGCCGATCCTCGAAGAGCTCAAGAGCAGGGTGACCGAGGAACTGGACTACACGCTGGAGGCCAGGTCCCAGAAGGCGTTTGCCGCGGCCTTCGCCGGCCACCCTGACTTTGCCATCCCTGACGTCGTCCACCAGAAGGGCCACGTCATCGTCAGCGAGTGGCTCGACGGGACCCCGTTGTCGACGATCATCGCGACCGGCTCCCCCGAGGCCCGCGACGCCGCCGCAGCTCGCTACATGGAGTTCCTGCTGGTCGGTCCGCAGCTGGCGGGTTTGCTCCATGCCGACCCGCACCCCGGCAACTTCCGGATGCTGGCCGATGGCCGGCTCGGGGTCCTCGACTTCGGCGCCGTCAACCAGCTGCCCGATGGCCTCCCGGCCGAGATGGGGCAGCTGCTCACCATGGCGTTGGCCGGCGACTCCGAAGGTGCGCTCGAGGGTCTGCGCGAGCACGGGTTCGTCAAGGCATCAATGGACGTCGACCCAGACCTTCTGTTGGCCTTCCTCGAGCCGTTCATCGGGCCTCTTCGGACCGAGACCTTCACCTTCACACGAGCCTGGCTGCGCTCAGTATCGTTGCACCTCAACGATCCTCGCCGCGCCGACTTCGGGCTGGGCTTCAAGCTGAACCTCCCGCCGTCGTACGTCCTGATCCATCGCGTGTGGCTGGGCGGCATCGGGGTTCTCTGCCAGATCCAGGGCGAGGTGCATGGCCGCGCGACCGTCGACCGGTGGATGCCCGAGGCCGACCTCCCCCCGGTCCCGCAAACCTAGTTCTCACCACCACGGCGAGTCGAGCTTGCCCTCAATGCTCCGCAGGTTCTCTCGGCTGCAGACGTCGCAGGTCCAGACCTGACGGCCATTCTCGACACCGAGCGTCCAGGTGACGCGCGCTGACTCGTCATCTGCCGTGCGTCCACACCAAGAGCAGACCGGCGGCAAGGTGTCCTGGCTCATCCGCCCAGTCTCCACCCGGCGCTCCCCTAAGGGATCACCTCTGTCCGAGGTTTGCGGATCTCAGTCGTCCAGCAGATAGATGAACCCGGGGCCCTCGTCACGCAAGGGGATGCCGAGTCCTTCGAGTGCCGGCCCCCACGAGCCGGTGACCGGGACGGTGGATCCCGCGACGTCCGATCCCTCGAAACCGTGGTCGGCGGTGAGCAGGAACGTGACCTGGTCGGTGACCCCAAGCCCGTCGAGGTGCTCCAGGAACGACACCAGACGCGAGTCCGAGTCACGCAGCGAGTCACGGGCTATGTCGCTGCGCGGGCCTCCTGCGTGATGGCCGGCATCGCTGACAATATTTGCCCACCACGTCAGGGTGGGTGCCGAGTCCGGGCTCGCCCACAGCTGTCGCATCTGCTCCAGACCGAGATCGTCCACCTGGCTGCACCACGAGAAGTAGGAATCCGCGAGATGGGCCGGGTCATGCACGTGAACAGAGGTGTGTGCATCCGGCAGCTGGTCGTCAAGGCCGGCCGCCCCCGATGAGCTGCCGCTGTCACGGATCATCGCCATGGTGGAGTAGTCGGCACCACGGTCGACGGCTTCGTCGACGCAGGCGGTCCGCGGCGAACTCCCCTGCGGGACGACATTGTTGACCATCTCGAAGATCGTCCGGACCGCGGGACGCAGCCACTCGGCGCTGCGATGCCAGGTCGCGTTGTTGTTGGGCACGACCCGCTCACCGGTCGCCCGGTCGTAGAAGACATTGCCCATAACCCCATGGCGTCCCGGTCCGAGCCCGGTCAGGATCGACGTGTGGTTGGTCAAGGTGACACTCGGAAACTGCGCCACCGCGCCGCCGCGCAACGCCACGCCGTTGGCGATGAGCCGGGCGACTCCGGGAAGCTCGCCGGACTCGGCCAGGTGCAGCAGGTCGCCGCAATGTGCCCCATCCCACAGGATGCCGATCACTTTCGGCTCGGCCGGCTCTTCACCATCGAGGTATGCCGTGAGCACGACTCCGTCCAGTGGGTTACCTGTGGCATCGCGCAGGTCGGCGTCGGGGACGCCGGACAGGGCGGCCAGGGTGGGACCGACGTCGACGAGCCGGACGTGCTCATCAACCACGCCTCGCGCTGCAATTCCCCTGCCGGACAACAACAATGGCGCCCTGGACTGGATCACGTCGAGGGAACCGTGTTCGCCGACGTGTCCGCCCTGGTCGGGGAAGAAATGACGAGGCGCGTGCATGACCGCGACATCCGGGCTGCGGCTGGGATCCTTGAACAGCGACAGGATCCGCGCAGCGGCATAGGGATAGGCATTGGCCCGCGAGTCGAGCGGGCTTGGATCAGCGCGCTCACGGTCATAGGGCAGGAAAGCCATCGGGTCTTCGCTCTCGATGGGATCCAGCCCCTCGACAACCTCGTGACGTCCGTCCAGATGAAGGCGTACGCGTCCGACATGGCTTGCGGCCATCGCCGAACCGTCCCCATCGTCGACCCATACGACCAGGTCGACGATGGGGGCAAGCTCGGGCGATGTCAGAGCCCTCACGACGGACTCACGTCGGGTCGACATCTGGGCCGTGCTGAGAGTGCTCACATCAGGTCACTCTAGATGTCACCTGACCGGACTCTGCCGACCGCTCGGCGAGCGTCGAGCATGATCCGAAGTGCGCTGCGTCTCTCGACCCGACGGTCGCCGGCACGCGCGAGCTCAGCCATCCGGGCTCGCGCGAGCAGTTCGCTGTGCAGTGAGTACATAGGCAGCTGGTACATGGTGGAACTCCTTGCAGACAATGGGTTTGAGGCCAGCTGAGTGAGCAGCCGGAATCGGTCGGCATGATCAACAGCCGACATCAGCGACACCCGACTTCAGGCGGCGAGGGGGTTCTTGCGGGGACGTCCACGGGGACGCTTCTGGGCCACAATCTCTCCCTGAACGAAGAGCTCACCACCCCATACACCCCAGGGCTCCGCACGGCCCAGTGCGCCAGTAAGGCACTCGGCGCGAACCGGGCACCCCCCACACAGGGTCTTGGCAAACTCGACGTCCGCTGGGCTCTCGGCGAACCACAGCTCGGCGTCGGACTCCTGACACGGGATGTCGGAACCGTCGTGGCCGACCCGTTCGTTCAGGTCAATCAGTTCGGTGAGCTGCATCGGGTGTCACCTCCTTCGTGTCATCTCCCCGATCAGGGGGATGTTTCTCGTGTGTGCCATCACGGTGATCCGCGGCGCCGCGCTGTAGGGCCGGCTCTGGATCGGTTGTGTTCTGTTCATCTGGCTGGCGGGCTTCCTGTGCGGGCGGCCGCCGGGACAACACAAAGGCCGCGGATCCCGGATGTCGGGTTCCGCGGCCTGGAGGTGACCTGGTCTAAGGGCTAGACCGGTGGACTCCAGGAGCGGAGGTACGCAACATCCTTGACAGCAAGTGCCTTGTGCATCGGGGCGTCATACGTGGGAACTGCGGCAACTGAGGCGCTGGTGCCCGCCGAGCTCCAGAGGTCGGCACCGAAGCCACCGGTGGTGCCGAAGCCAAACGAGGACAGACCCGTCCCCTCGAACTCCACGCCATCGCCGACGGTGAGGCTGCGGTCGGCGATCTGCGAGAACGCGAAGCGGACGCGGGTGATCTGCGTCGTCTTCGTCATCGTGATGTTCTCCATCAGGGCCAACCTCCTCATCTGTTCTCGCGGGTCCGAGCGCGGTCACCTGGACCGGCTGGGCTGGACGTAGGTTCAGATTAGGGCAGCCCGCGCGCGCTCGCAACTCCTTTATCGTGAATCTGCCAAACACTGCGATAACGACGAGCTTCGCAGCGAGACTGGCACGCTTCGGGGCTATGACTTCGAGATGTCCTTCGCCAACTCCGTTGCAGCACAGGAGATTTCGGCAGTCTCGACGGGATCGGCCCCACAGAGGATGGCAAGCACATCCTGGCCATAACGCTCGAGCTTGCGGGCGCCGACACCGGAGATCGAGGCCAGCTGACCTGAGTCGTGCGGAGTCTTCTCGGCGATCGCCGTCAACGTCGCGTCGGTGAAGACCACGTAGGCCGGGACCTTGGTCGCCCCGGCGACTGCGAGACGCCACGCGCGCAGCGCCTCGAACGTCGCCTCGTCATAGGTCGGCGGGCAGTCCTGGCATCGCCCCACCTTGCGGGCTGCCGCACTCACCAGATCCGTGCCGCAGGCTCGACACCGTGAAGGCTTGGCCGGCTTTGCTGCCCTCGCCGACTTGCCCCCGGCACCTTTCGCGGTCGATCCCGTCGCCCGGGCCGATGACCGCGCACCCTCCCCGAGGATGCTGGCTGTCCCATCCAGGAACCGCGACGGTCGCCGGCTGGCGCGGCCACCGGGGTTGCGGGCGCCGGACCACGACAGATGCAGCTCGCGCCTGGCACGCGTCAGCCCGACATAGAGCAACCTGCGTTCCTCCTCGACGGCCTCCAGGCCCTCGGCCATGCTGATGGGGATCAGCCCGTCGCTGCAGCCCACGACGAAGACGCAGTCCCACTCGAGGCCCTTGGCGGCGTGCAGCGAGGCAAGAGTGACGCCCTGGACGGTCGGTGCATGCTGGGCGGCGGCGCGCTCGTCGAGCTCGCGGACCACGTCGGTCAGTCGCGCCTGCGGGCTGACGGACACGAAGTCGTCGGTCAGAGCCACCAATGCCTGTAAGGACTCCCAGCGCTCGCGGGTCGCCCCCCCTGCCGATGGCGCCCGCTGGGTCCATCCGGCCCCGGCGATGACATCGCGGACCAGCTCGCCCAGCGGCTTGGCTCCGTCATCGGCTCTGGCAGCACCCCGCATCAGCAGGATCGCCCCACGGACCTCCTTGCGCGCGAAGAACCGCTCGCCGCCCCGCACGAGGTAGGCGACGTCGGCCTCTGCGAGCGCTGACTCATGGGCCTCCGACTGGGCGTTGGTGCGAAAGAGCACGGCGACCTGACTGGCCGGCGTGCCGTGGGCGACCAGGCCCTTGATCGTGGCGGCGACACCGGTCGCCTCAGCGTGGTCGTCGCTGTATGCCACGAGGCTCGGCTCCGGGCCGTCCTTCCCTTGCGAACGGAGCTGGAGCGGCTCGGACTGCGGCAAGCCGATCTTCTTCCGCCCGGCGTGAACCACAAGGTTGGCCAGCGCCACGATCTGCGGGGTCGACCGGTAGTTGCGCACCAGATGGACCACCTGCGACGTGGGGTGGCGCCTCGGAAAGTCCAGCAGGTGCCTGGGCGTCGCGCCGGTGAACGAGTAGATCGTCTGCGCCGCATCACCGACCACACACACGTCGTCGCGTTCACCCAGCCACAGCTCGAGCAGCCGCTGCTGGAGGGCGTTGACGTCCTGGTACTCGTCGACCACGAAGTGGCGGTACTGCGAGCGCACGACCTTGGCGATATCGTCCCGCTCGGCGAGGATGCCGACAGTCAGGAGCAGAACGTCCTCGAAGTCGATGACCCCTCGTGCCGTCTTGACCTCTTCGTAGGTCTGCAGCACCCGGGCCATCGCAGTGGCGTCCAGACCTGCGGGGTCGCGGCCGGCGCGACGTGCGGCGGCGGCATACGTCTCGGGGGTGAGCATGCTCACCTTGGCCCATTCGACCTCGGCCGCAAGGTCGCGCACGGCCACGCGGTCGACCTGTAGACGCAGCCGCGAGCAGGCCTCGGCGACCACGGATGCCTTGTGTGGCAACACCTCTGGGGACGCGCCGCCGATCGCCTGGGGCCAGAAGTAGTGGAGCTGACGCAGTGCTGCGGCATGGAACGTCCGGGCCTGCACGCCAGGGACACCGAGCTCGCGCAGTCTCGTGCGCATCTCGCCTGCGGCTCTGGCGGTGAACGTGACCGCGAGAACCCGCTGCGGCTGGTAGGCGCCGCTGTGCACCCCGTAGGCGATGCGGTGCGTGATGGCCCGGGTCTTACCGGTGCCGGCGCCGGCGAGCACGCACATGGGTCCAGTCGGCGACGCCGCCACCTGACGCTGCTCGGGATCGAGGGCGTCCAGAATGTCGTCGGCGGTTGGCGGTCCGCTCGACGGGTTATCGGGTTGGCTAAGTGAGGGGGACATCGCCTCCGATCCTCTCAGACGCGGGCGACAGACCCGGCCGCCACGGTCCCTGCTGCCACGGTCCCGATTGTCCGTGATGGAAGGAATTCGGGCCTCCTATCGTTGACGACAGCACGCAATGACTCACTCTGAGGAGATCCTGCATGTTCACGGCCCCCGCCCTGCCCGCTGTCGGCACCATCACGATGTTCACCACCACGTGGTGTGGCTACTGTCGCGTGCTCAAGACCGGGCTTCAGCACGACGGGATCATCTACGAGGAGGTCAACATCGAGCAGCACCCGGGCAGCGCCGACTATGTGATGAGCGTGAACGGCGGCAACCAGACCGTACCGACCGTGGTGTTCCCGGATGGCACCAGCGCCACCAACCCGTCCGTGGCCGAGGTTCGACGGCGCCTGGCCTGATCGCGAGACGCCGCACTGCGAGACGCCGCACTGGCGGTGGACTCCACAACGTCACCCAGCCGGTTGGTCGGACGGCCCGCCATACCAGTTCTCGATGATGCGTCGGGCGATCGAGACGTTGGGTGAGGCGCCGAACCGACCGGCCAGCACCATGTCGCGCATGTCCGCACGACTCAGCCAGAGCGCCTCGACGATCTCCTCCATGTCGAGGTGGAGCGTGGGGTCGGCCGCATGTGAGGTGAAGCCCACCATCAGCGATGAGGGGAAGGGCCACGGCTGGTTGCCCAGATAGCGCACCTGGTCGACGACAACGCCGACCTCTTCGAGAACCTCGCGGGCCACCGCCGCCTCGAGAGACTCACCGGGCTCCACGAAGCCGGCCAGCACCGAGAGCCGACCCTCCGGCCATTGGGGGCTGCGGGCCAGCAGCAGCCGGTCGGAGTCGTCGGTCACCGCCATGATCACCGCGGGGTCGGTGCGCGGGTAATGCTCGCTGTCGTCCCGCGGACAGCGTCGGATCCAGCCGGACTGGTCAGGTTCTGTCATCGCGCCGCAACGGGGGCAATGGGTGTGCACGGCATGCCAGTTGGCCAGCCCCTGCATCGTGGCGAACAACCCTGCGTCCCGGTCGGAGAGCAGAACCCCCACCTCACGCAGGGTCCGCCACTGAGCGGTCTCGGGCGGAGCCAGAGACTCGCCCATCACCCCCACGTATGCCGTGCCGTCGCGGTCCTGCCCCAGGAAGACCGCCAGCCGCGCCGAGTCCTGCTCGCCGGGTGAGCGCAGATGCAGCTCAAGGTCACCATCAGGCTCGACCACCTCCGCCCGCCCCGCGACCAGCTCCAGGACCCGCGTCGATGGGTCTTTCAGGAGCGAAGGCAACATCTCGGGGTCCCTGCGACGTATCCCGGCGCGAGCCACCGTGCCGCGCGCGAGAGGCAAATCGCGCAAAGTTTCGAAAGACCCGCTCACGCCTGCCAGCCTATGGGGCGCCCTCGTCATACGGTGTCATAGTGACCCGCACTCCCCTCGCCCTCGCCGCCCTGGCCAGCGCCGCCGTGCCTGGGCTTGACCCCGCCAGTGTCGAGGGGACCGCGCAGCTGCCCGGGCAACAGTTCGAGGTGGCCTTCATCACCGACAACCAGCATCGCCGTTGGGTCGTGCGCTCCCCGATGACCGCGGCGGCCGGGGCGCAGATGGAGGTCACGGTGACCCTGCTCGGGCTCCTCTCGCGGCGGCTGCCGTTCTCGGTGCCGACGCCCAAGGGTTTCGTGGCTCTCAAGGAGGGCGGCCGGGCTGAGGTCTACCCCTACCTGGCCGGGCGCCCGCTGGATTTTGCGCACCTGCCTTCGGGGCCGGGCATCGCGGCCGAGCTGGGCCGGGCACTGGCCGCACTGCACAACGTCGACCGGGCGCTGTTCGACGAAGCCGGACTTCCGTCGTACGACGCCGACACCTATCGCACCCGTCGGCTGTCGGACCTCGACCGGGCCGCCGCAACCGGACACGTCCCGACCGCGCTGCTTGCCCGCTGGGAACGCTCGCTCGAGGACGTGTCGCTGTGGCGCTTCGCTCCGACTCCGACCCACGGCGACCTGAACGGCGATGAGGTTCTCGCGGTCTTCGATGATGACGGCGATGCTGCCACCGGCCGTATCCGCGGGATCGTCGGCTGGGAGGCCGCCAAGGTTGCGGACCCTGCGGACGACTTCGCGGCGCTTGTCACCCAGGCGTCTCCGGCGGCGTTCGACACGGTGCTCGAGGCCTACGCCCATGCCCGTGTCGACCGACCCGACAAGCACCTCCAGCGACGGGCCCGACTGGCTGGTGAGCTCGTCCTCGTGTCCGAGCTGCTGGCCGCCGTCGGCGCCAAGGACCAGGCTGGCGTCGAGGCGTGCGCGGCCAGGTTGCGCCAGCTGGACGCCGACACGTTCGATGACGAGCCGGACAGCGATGCATTGGTGCCCTTCCGTCCGCTCCCGCCAGTCGAGCGAGTCGTGCCGTTCGTGCCAGTCGTGCCGTTGCCCTCGCAGCATACGGATGGCGAGGAGCGATCCGACGAGACTGTGGCTATCGCGATCAGTGACGCGCACGTTGACGTCGCGACAGTCGACAAGCCCGCCGTTGCTGAACCGGACGACACCGACAACCCGACTCATCCTCATCGCGGCTAGGCAGGGATCGACCCCAACAAGGCAGTGAGCTGCTCCTCATCGGGCAGATCGGGGAACACGGTCTCACCGGTCGCCGCGTAGTAGAAGGCAGCGTCGACCTGGTCCAGCCGGAGCCCCCGGAGCCGGGCAAAGGCCAGGCGGTAGACCCCCAGCTGCAAGGCCCGAATCCTGGCCTTGTCGCCTGTCGGTTTGGCGCCGGTCTTCCAGTCGACAACCGTCAGGCCGCCATCGGGGCGAGCGAACACCGCGTCGATCCTGCCCCGAATGGACATCTCGGCCACCGTCGTCTCGATCGCGATCTCGATGGCTTCAGGACTGCGTTCGGACCACGGGCTGGCCAGGAACAGCTCCTTCATCAGGGGCAGCTGCTCATCGTCGGCCGGGTCATCATCGGCGCTGCCCGGCAGGTCAACCAGGTCGACGAACGCCGCCCGAGCGAAATGCTGCTCGACCCAGGCGTGAAAGGCAGTGCCGCGTCGGGCCGCCAGTGCCGGCGGTGAGGGCATGGGCCGGCGAAGGTCACGGGCGAACGCCTGCGGATCATCGGCGAACGACACCACCCCTGACGCCGACAGGTGACCGGGGGCCCTGACCTCGATGTCACGGCGCGGGGCGGCGGAGTCGCGTTCGGCCAGCAAGATCGCGATCTCTCGTTCGCGGCCAACCACCTCCTGGTCTTCACCGGGGTGTTCTGTGTCCGGGCCAGTCCCATCGACATCTGGCCCGTCCGGCCGCTCGCGCTGGCAGTCGTGCCCCGGCCCATCGACATCGTGACTTTGCTCAAGCTCGGCCATCGCGGCCAACACCACCTGCACGGCATCGCCGAGCCGGACCCGCCTGGCCGCCATCGGGTCTGCGGGCCAGACCGCGCACACCGGCTCGCTCTGGCGTGGGTTAGCCGGTTTGGTGTCACCGTCCGGCTCGGGAAGCGGCTCCCAGAGATGAGGGCGCAGGCCGAGCCCGTCGTGCTCGACCAGCTCGGTCAGGAACCGCGACGTGATCCGAGGCGTGGTCGGGTCAGCCCAGACCGGAGCCGTCAGCAGCAGCTCGCGACGGGCTCGGGTGAAGGCGACGTAGGCCAGACGGCGTTCCTCGTCGATGCCGTGCTCGCCACCGGCGCTGATGAAGTCGCTGACCTCGTCCTCCAACGCCTTCAGGTCGGGGGCGGACCGCCACCGCAGCACCGGCAGACCGTCGCAGTCTCCGCGAAGGTCATACGGGACACCGGACAGGCCCCCAATCCAGCCTTTGTCGGTGGGTGCGCTCATCTGCCACTCATCGTCCTTGAACGACGTCGTAGAGCTCGAGCGCGCAGGGAACGATCCCTCGACAAGTCCGGGAACGGCAACCACGTCCCATTCCAGGCCCTTGGCAGCATGCACGGTGAGCACCTGGACGGCATCCGTGGACACCTCGATGTATCCCTTGTCCAGCCCGCGTTCCTGCTCCTGGGCCGCATCGAGCCAGGACAAGAAGCCCCCCAACGTTGGCCGATCGGCCGAGCCGGAGAAGCCGGCCGCCACGTCAGCGAACGCGTCAAGATGGGCGCGGGCGGTGGTCGGGGTGTGTTCCGGGCGCGACAGCACCTCGATGTCGAGACCAAGGGCCCGCTCGGCCTCGCCGGCCAGGTCCGCAAGGGGCATCCCGGTGAGTGAGCGCAGCCGGCGGATGGCCTCACGCAGTCCGCGTAGACGCTGAAGACCCACCTCGGATATGCGGGAGCCATGGGGGCCAGCCCAAAGCGACGACGGCAGCTCCTCGAGGGCCTCGACGATGCTGAGGCGGTCGGCGCTGTCGGGAGCCTGGTCCTTGACCGGCCCTGCGACTCGCTCGGCCTTTCCGACGCCCTTCTCGATGCCCTGCTCCCTGGCCAGCGGATGAGACGGCTGCAAACGAGCAGCCTGACGCCGCAACAGGACCCTTGACCAGACCGCGAGCCCGTCAAGGTCTGCGGCACCCAGACGGCAGAGGGGCCCGGTCAGCAGGCGCATCAGCTGATCACCCCGGGTGGGGTCCTGGACAACCCATAGCAGAGCCACGATGTCAGACACCTCGGGGGTGCTGAGCAACCCGCCGAGCCCCACGACCTCCACCGGTAGGCCAGCTCGTTCAAGCGCGTCGATGACGGCCGCGAACTGAGAACGCTTGCGGCACAACACCGCTGCCGACACTCCGGTGGGACGGTCGCACGCATCGAGCCAATGGTGGGCGATCCAGCCGGCCAGATGAGCGGCCTCGGCCTCGGTGGTCAGCAACCGTGCTGCGAGCAGCCGCCCGTCGCCGGCATCGGCTCGCGGACGAAGCACCTCCACGTCAACGGTCGACTTCAGACGCAAGGGGCCCGAGGTGATGTTGGCAGCCGAGAGGATGGCGACGTCGTTGCGCCAGCTGGTCGACAAAGGCAGCACGTCTGCGACGCCGGCACCATCGGCGAACTCGCGTGGAAAGCGGGTCAGGGTGGTGGCACTCGCCCCGCGCCAGCCGTAGATCGACTGGTTGGGGTCGCCCACCGCGGTGACCGGCACCGGCTCGCCGACAGCGACGAACAGCTGCCGCAACAGCACCAGCTGCGCCTCGCTCGTGTCCTGGAACTCATCAAGCAGAACTGCTCGAAACCGTTGGCGTTCCATCGATCCGATGTCGGGGAACCTCTGAGCCAACGTTGCGGCAAGGGCCATCTGGTCGGCGAAGTCGAGGGCATCACGGCTCCGCTTGAGCTCGAGGTAACCGTCGACCAGCGGGAGCACCTGACGCCGGGCCTTGAGGGACTTCACGGCATCGGCCACCACTTTGGGCAGTGCCCGGGCACGACTGGCGCCCTTGGGCAGCAGACGAACGCCGGCCTCGAACCTGTCGATCAGCTCTTCCAGATCTGTTGGCACCAGAAGGTGCTCGGCCATCTCGCCAGCAAGGTCGACGACAGCGTTGATGACCGTCGACGCCGCGAACGGCACGTCATCCATCGGTCCGTCATAACGCTCGACCACCTCGGCGGCGAACTGCCAGGCGGCGGCCTCGGACAGGAGCCGGGACTCGGGCTCCACCCCGAGACGCAGCGCATGCTCACGAACCAGGCGGCCGGCATAGGAGTGATAGGTCGAGACCGTAGGCGTGCCGCCCAGCACCTCGGCGCCGTCCTCCTCGCTCGCCGGAGCCCACATGCCCACATGGCGGAGTCGTCGCAGGCGCCGGGCGATCCGCTCGGCGAGCTCGGTGGCCGCCTTGCGGGTGAAGGTCAGACCCAGGACCTGGTCGGGCTCGACGTGACCGTTGGCCACCAGCCAGACAACCCGAGCAGCCATCGTCTCGGTCTTGCCTGAGCCGGCACCGGCCACGACCAGCAGAGGCCGCATCGGTGCCTCGATGACGGCGATCTGCTCCGCGGTCGGCGGGGGACTGCCCAAGGCGACAGCAATCGACCTCGCCGAGTAGCGCACCTGATCAGCCAGCAGCAGATCTGCCGGGTCCAGTGAATGGCGCCGCATCAGATCACCTTGCCTTCAGGCTGAACCGGGCAGCTGGACCTGACGGCGCAGAAGGCGCACGCGGGGCCCCTCGTGGCCACGAATGCGCTCCCGGCCATGCCCTCGGCCGTGTCCCTCACCAGAGTCTCCGCCCATCCCGGATCGTCGTCCGCCGACAACGGCGCCTGCTCCTGCACAGTGGTCTTGACCCCAGCGGCCTTGCCGACCTGCAGCAACGCCGCGCCGGCCGAGACGGTGCCATGCTCCGCGAACGCGCCATGCTCGACCGCGACCTGGTAGGCGCCGAGCTGGGCGTTGCGCAGCAGGTCGTTCCTGGAGGGTTTGGCCGAGCCGGTCTTGAGGTCGACGACCCGCAAGCCATCGCTGCTGTGGCGTTCAAGGCGATCGACACGGCCTTTCAGCTCAGCACGCCCCAGCGCCACCTGCATCTCGAGCTCCGCGCCGACGCGCTCCCATCCACCGGCGGCGGACTCCTCGAAGTAGCGGGCCAGCCGGACCACCATTGTCTGGGCCTCAGCGAGCTGACGACGCGACAACCAGCCGTCGGGCAGCCCCAACCTGCCCCAGCGGACCTCGACC
The DNA here is from genome assembly GCA_038249115.1 of Actinomycetales bacterium. Classification (GTDB taxonomy): domain Bacteria; phylum Actinomycetota; class Actinomycetes; order Actinomycetales; family Dermatophilaceae; genus UBA4719. The sequence goes on along the minus strand of JBBRWQ010000001.1, from coordinate 76,311 downwards.
TCCGCACGCATGGTGGCCTCGTCGACGTCACCGAGCTCGGCAGCGATGTCGTGGATCAGCGTGCCGATGTTGGCGGCGCCGACACTCGGGCCGTCGCCGCCGCAGGCCGTCAACAGCCAGCGGAGGCTGCACTCGGTGTAGCTCTCAATCCGTGAGGGTGAGACCGAGACGCTCACGCCCTCTGCGCGCAACGGCCGGTCGTCGCTCAGCGCCGTGAGCGTCCACCACGATGACGGGTCGGCACCCACCACCCTCGCCGCTGCCAGCCGGGCCAGCTGCAACGCAGCCGTATGCCGGTCGCTCAACGTCGCTCCGACAACCATCTCGCGGCGTAGCTCGGCGACCATCCCGCCAAGGGTCATCGGTCGCGGTACGTCACTGAAGGGCCTCAGCTCGTCCCCGTCATCGGACTCATCCGGCGGGTCGACGATGTCGAGATAGACCGATGGCTGCTCCTCGTCACTGCGCACGGCGGTGACCAGGAGGCGCTCGGAGGCGCGACTGACCGCGACCATGAACAGCCGGGTCTCGTCATAGCGGACTGCCGCCTGGGCTGCGCGAAGCGACTGCCCCCGGCCGGTGACGACATCGACCAGTTGCTCTGAGCCCAAAAGGGATCCGCGCAGTCGAAGGTCCGGCCAGACGCCTTCCTGGACACCTGCGACCACCACGAACCGCCACTGGCACCCGGCCGCGCCCGCCGGCGTGAGCAGCGAGACGGTGTCATCACTGGGAGCGCGGGCCACCAGTGTGTCACCCGCGACGTCTTGGCCCCTCAGATGCTCCAGAAAGCCGAGCGGTCCCATCTGGGGCAACCGGTCGACATACTTCGCCGCGGCGTCGAACAGGGCGACGGCGGCGTCAAGATGGCGGTCGGCGCGGGCACCGGAAACGCCCCCGCCAAGAGCAACCCGACGCCAGCTCTCTGCCAGGCCGGTTGCGTTCCACATCGCCCAGAGCACACCCTCGGCGGTCACGCCGGGTGCCCAGCGCAGGCCGTCATCGCCGTCGACCGTCCGCGCAGCGATCACTCCTGCGGTGATCGCATTGGCAACTCTGCGAGCCGGGGCACCGTCAGGACCCAGCATTGCCAGAGTGTTTGGCGTGACCAGCCCCTCAGCGAGCAGCTCATCGCTGCTACGGCTGCCACCGCTGTCCAGTTCGTCGCGGCGCAGAGCCCTCCGGAGTCGCCGCAGCCCCACGGGGTCGGCGCCACCGACCGGGGACAGCAGGGTGTCGATCGCAGTCTGCGTGTCGATCGGGTCCGGTCGCCCCATTGCCACGTTCAGGACGACCTCGAGCAGATCGAGCAGAGGACGAACCGCCACCTCGTCCCGGACGGCGACCTCGACTGGTGGCACCGTCACGGGCACGCCGGCTGCCACGAGGGCTCGGCGAAGGGCGCTGGTGCGTCCCTGTCCGCGAACGATCACGGCCATGTCGGACCACGGCATACGGTCCAGCAGGTGCGCCTGTCGCAGCTCCGCGGCGATCAGCGCCGCCTCCTGCGAGGTCCCGCGTAGCAGCCTCACCTCAGCCCGCCCACCCTCAGGGACGTGTTCAGGCTCGCGGTGGGCTCCCCCGCCCAGGGCGCCAATGCGTCGCGTCACCCGACGGGTCACCGCACGCAGAACCTCAGGCTGCCGGTACGACGTCCCGAGCGTGATCGTCGGACCGTCACCGAACCGGGCATGGTCGGCACCCAGGATGCGGGGGTCGGCGCCACGGAAGGTCTGAACGGCGGCATCTGGGTCGCCGATGAGGACAAGGTCGATGTGGGGGGCATGGACGACCTCAAGCAGCCGGGCCGCAGCCGCGGTCAGCTCCTGGGCGTCGTCGACCACGATCACGCGCAGCGACGCCGCCAGTCGCTCACGGGCCTCGGGGTCCTCCTCGAGCAGGTCGGCAGCCGCCCCGAGGATCCAGGCAGGGTCATAGGACCCGGGACGCGAGAAGGCAGTGACCTCGTCGTACTCCGCCAGCACCCGGGCAGCCGCAACCCAGACGGGTCGGTCGTGCTGAAACCCCAGGGTGGTCAGGTCGTCGGGCTCCAGGCCTCGCTCGACCGCTCGCATGAGCAGATCACGCAGCTCGGTGCGAAATCCCCTCGTGGCCAGTGCTGCCTGGACGTGTTCGGGCCAGTCCGGAGCCTTGCCCTCGCCTGACGCGTGACCGGCCAGGAGCTCTCGCAGGATGAGGTCCTGCTCCGGCCCGCTGAGCAGCCGGGGGCAGGGATCGCCTCGCAGCGCAGCCGCCTGGCGCAGGATGCCGAACCCGAGTGCCTGGTGGGTGCGGGCCAGCGGTTCGGTCGTGGTGCCACCGATCCGGGTGGTGATGCGGTCGCGTAGATCGGCGGCTGCGGTCCTGGACGCCGTCAGGACCAGGCACTGGTCGGGCGCAACCCCGTCACGGCGAACCCTGTCGACCACGATCTCGATAGCGGTGATCGTCTTGCCGGTGCCTGGGGAACCCAGCACGCGCAATACCGACGCGGCCGCGGCGGGGTGTGCGACCGTGCGACCGGTGACGCTGCGACCGGTGACGCTGCGATGGCGGACGGCAGCAGCCTGAGCCTCGTCCAGGGTGGGCACATGGGCACCCACGCTGGGAGACCGTCGCAATGTCAGCACCGGCAGAGTCCATCACGAGGGTATGACGGAGCGTGCGGACCGCACACAAGCTGCCCCCGCAGATCGACCCCCAGACGCACGAATGCCCCGGCAAAGACCGGGGCACACGCGTTGCAGAACAGGTTTAGTCAGTACAACCAGTTCAGCGAGTTGATATCAGAGCGGACGGATGTTCTCCGCCTGCGGGCCCTTCGGGCCCTGGGTGATGTCGAACTCAACCTTCTGGTTCTCGTCAAGCGAGCGGTATCCGCTGCTGGCGATGGCCGAGTAGTGCGCGAACACGTCGGCGCTGCCGTCTTCGGGAGCAATGAAGCCGAAGCCCTTTTCAGCGTTGAACCACTTCACGGTGCCAGTTGCCATAATCTTTTTTCCTCCAAGAGCGCTCTGTCGATCCCGAGTGCCGGGTCCGATCGTCGCGGTGTTCGTCGTCCGCTCCAGATCAGGAACAAAGCGCACCCCCGGCGCAAAGGCCGCAAGCGTTCAAGACGTGCGATGCACAGCAACTACGAGCGTGAGACTACCCCAGGCCCGCTCAATAGGTAGGTTTCTGCGCATGTCAGTGTGGACAAGGGACCCCGACACCGTGGCTGGGGCCAAAACGGTGTGGGCAAGATCACGTTGCTTGAGGTGGAGACTGGCGCGTTAGTCCGTCACGCCCGTGCCGTCCCATCGGGCCAGCCGCATATTCACCCGGCGACCCTCCAGCGCGCCTCGCACCAGCGCGGTCCCCTCCTCACGCCAGTGCGCCAAAGCCTCATCCTCGAGCCCAGCGGATACTTCGCCGTTGGCGCGGATCACCCGCCACCAGGACACCGACGAGCCGTATCGGGACAACACGGCACCGACCTGCCGTGGGCCACCGCGCCCGAGCATCTCGGCGATGTCCCCATAGGCGAGCACCATTCCCTCCGGAATCTCATCGACGATGGCAAGCACCGCCTCTGCGAACTCCGGCAGCTCTGCAGTCATCGGGTCGCCGGGTCAGCTCAGTAGCTCGGCTGAGAGGGGTCGACGTCGCGGACCCACGCGAGCACCCCGCCCGCAAGATTTCGGACATTCGGATGACCGGCCCTGATCAGGATCCGCGCTGCCTCCTCCGAGCGGGCGCCCGACTTGCAGAGGATGACCACCTCCCGTTCGAACGGGATCTGCAATACCGCTGCCCCAGAACGGAACTCGTCAAGATGTATGGTCTGCGCGCCCTGGATGCCCGCGATCGCGCGTTCGTCCTCGCCGCGCACATCGACCAGCAGTACTGCGGCCGGATCATCCTTGTCAGCAAGGAGATCGGCGAGCTCTCGAGCCGAGATCAGGGGCACTCCTGCGCTGGCGGCGGCAAGGGTCGTTCCATCCGGAATACCACAGAAGTCCTGGTAGTCCACGAGTTCGGTGACCGTCGGTGACAGTCCGCACACGGCGCAGCCTGGGTCCTTGCGAACGACTAGCGAGTCCCAGCTCTGCCGAAGTGCGTCGTGCACCAGCAACCGGCCGATCAACGGATCCCCAATGCCAACAAGGAGCTTCACGGCCTCAGCCGCCTGGATCGACCCGATAGCAGCGCAGAGGACCCCCAACACCCCACCCTCTGCGCACGATGGCACCGAGCCAGGTGGAGGCGGCTCTGGGAACACGCAGCGATAGCAGGGCCCGTGCCGTGCCCACCAGACGCTAGCCTGACCATCGAAGCGATAGATCGAACCCCAGACATCCGGCTTGCCCAGCAGAACACACGCGTCATTGAGCAGGTACCGGGTCGGGAAGTTGTCGGTCCCGTCCAGGACCAGGTCGTAGTCAGCAATGATCTCAAGGGCGTTGGCGGAGTCGATCCGGACGTCATGCCTGATGACCTGCACCCTGGGGTTGACCGATGCCAACGTCTCTTCGGCCGACTCGGACTTCAACCGGCCGACGTCCGCAACCCCGTGGACGACTTGCCGTTGCAGGTTCGACACCTCGACCACGTCGTCGTCAACCACTCCGATGGTGCCGACCCCCGCGGCCGCGAGGTACACCAGCGCCGGGGACCCCAGCCCTCCTGCGCCGACCACGAGCACGCGGGCATTCTTCAGGCGGCGTTGGCCCTCCATGCCGACCTCGGGAATGAGCACATGCCGGGCGTAGCGCTCGACCTCCTGTTTGGACAGCGGAACCGATGGCTCGACAAGGGGTGGGAATGCCATGCTCATGAGGTTACCCGCGCGTAGGATTCGGTTGGCCTGTTGGATTCCCGCCGGGGATGTCACGTCACCACACATGGACTTCGCCACCTGAAACGACCCCTCACCGGGCCTTCGGCCGAACGAAAGGGACCAAACGTGTCGATGCGCACTGACACCCCGGGCCGCGGCGTGCGACTCCCTCGCCCTGCACGTCGGGCACAACTGCTGGAGGCCGCGCAGGAGGTTTTCGTCGGGTCGGGCTACCACGCCGCGGCGATGGACGAGATCGCCGACCGTGCCGGTGTCTCCAAACCCGTTCTCTACCAACACTTTCCGGGCAAGCTCGACCTCTATCTGGCGCTGTTGGACCAGCACACTGGTGAACTCCTCGATCTGATCCGCGCGGCTTTGGCGTCCACCACGGACAACAAGCAGCGCGTCGCAGCTGCGGTCGGCGCCTACTTCGAGTTCGTGGATCGTGATGGTGCAGCGTTCCGGTTGGTGTTCGAGTCCGACCTGACCAACGAGACCGCCGTTCGCGAACGCGTCGACAAGGTCTCGCAGGACTCCGCCGAAGCCATCGCCGAGGTCATCAAGGAGGACACCGACCTGCCTGATGCCGAGGCGCACCTGCTCGGCATGGCACTGTCCGGTATGGCCCAGATCTGCGCGCGTTTCTGGCTCTCACAAGGTTCGTCGATCCCTCGCGACGAAGCGGCGCGTCTGGTGGCGACCCTGTCCTGGCGCGGCCTCGGGGCCTTCCCCAAGATCGAGCGGGAAGGATCTGGCCCTGACGAGGGTTAGCCTTCGACATCAACCCTGACGAAACCTGACGAAAGGCTTTCCCGTGGAGGTCAAGATCGGCGTGCAGAATGTCGCGCGCGAGATCGTGCTGGAGTCCGAGCAGTCACCCGATGAGATCGAAGCCCTGTTGACCGCAGCGCTGGCCGGCGGTGGTGTGCTCAACCTGGAGGAGGCTTCGGGCCGCCGCGTGATTGTCCCCGTGGCCACGATCGGCTACGTCGACGTCGGTGCGTCCAAGAAGGGCTCCGTCGGGTTCGGCACCATCTAGCTGTGCTCAGGTGAGGCCGGCGCGAGCGGTGACCTCAAGCGTGGAGCCCCAGCTGGCCCATCCGCCGGGTGTGCTCGTCGGTAAGCCTGGCCAGCATCCGGCCCATTTCGGCCAGGTCTGCACCGGGGCGGTTGTGGCTGCCCACCAGCAGGCTGGCCAGGGCATCACGTTCGACGGCCACGCGCTGCGACTGGGACAGCGCCTCACCCACGAGGCGACGGCCCCACAGGGCGAGTCGCCCCCCCACCGTGGGATCGGCCTCAATGGCCTCCCGGACCGTCTTGACGGCAAACTCTGCCTGCCCCACGTCCTGCAGCACCGAGTGGACGAGCGTCTGCGTTGAGGGATCGACGTAGGCGGAGATCTCGCGATAGAAGTCGGTCGCGATGCCATCACCGACGTAGGCCTTGACCAAGCCCTCGAGCCAGCCGCTGGGCTTGGTGCGATCGTGGAACGCGTCGATCGGCGCGATGAACGGCTCCATCGCCTCGTCGGGGTCCGCGCCCAGCTCGGTGAGCCGACCGATCAACACCTCATAGTGGTGGAACTCGGCCACGGCGACCCGCGCCAAAGCGGCCTTCGCCGGCTGGTTCGGTGCCATGTCGGCGTCGGCCGCCAGCCGTGAGAAGGCGGTCAGCTCGCCATAAGCCAGCGCCCCAAGAAGGTCGACGACCGCCGCTCGATACATGGGGTCATCCGAAAACCGGTCGATCGCGGCGGCAGAACCCTCGGCTCCGTCGTCGACCGACTCCTGGCCCCCTGATACCCCCGAACGACCGACCGCAGGAGCCTCGTTTTCGGGCCTGTCGGCGAGGGGTTCCGACTGCGCTTCGGCGTCCATGAACCGAAACAGTAGTGCCCACCGGCTAGACTGAGCCCTGACATCGGTGCCCGGTCGGCACGAATCAGCAGCCACGGAGAGTGACTGCACCCACGAAGAACTCCGATCGGCCCGCTTTGCAGCGTGGCCCGCATCCTCCGAGAAGCTCGGAGACGCGTGTGGCCCGCGCCCGATCGAGAGACTCTCATGACCACCAAGAAAGCCACGGCTGCGCCTGACGCTGCCGAGTCAGCCCTCAACACCCCGCCCGAGCCCGTCGCCCCTCCGGAGGGCCCTCAACCCACGTTCGCCGACTTCGGCGTTCACCCGGACATCGTGGCCTCGCTGGCGGACGTCGGCATCATCCACCCGTTCCCGATCCAGTCGATGACGCTGGAAGTCGCGCTGGGCGGGCACGACATCATCGGCCAGGCCAAGACCGGCACCGGCAAGACCCTCGGGTTCGGCATACCGATGATCCAGAACGTGATCAGCCCCAAGGACGCGGCGTTTGCGACGCTGACGTCCGCCGGCAAGCCGCAGGCCCTGGCCGTCGCGCCAACCCGCGAGCTGGCCGTCCAGGTCTCGGGCGACCTCGAGCGCGCTGGCAAGGCTCGCGGCGTCCGCGTCCTGACCATCTACGGCGGCCGCGCCTTCGAGCCGCAGATCGCGGCGCTCCAGCGCGGTGTCGAGATCGTCGTCGGCACGCCGGGCCGGCTCCTCGACCTCGCCAAGCAGGGCTACCTCGACCTGTCCTACGTCAAGAGCGTGGTGCTCGACGAGGCTGACGAGATGCTGGACCTCGGCTTCCTTCCGGACATCGAGAAGCTGCTCGTGCAGACCCCGGCCAGCCGCCAGACGATGCTCTTCTCGGCCACCATGCCGGGCGCGATCGTCGCACTGGCCCGTCGCTACATGACCGTGCCCACCCACATCCGGGCCTTTGGCGAAGACCAGGACAGCAAGACCGTGAAAGCGGTGGAGCAGTTCGTCTACCGCGCGCACGCCATGGACAAGATCGAGATGCTGGCCCGCATGCTTCAGGCCAAGGACCGCGGACTGACCCTCATCTTCAGCCGGACCAAGCGCACCGCAGCGAAGGTCGCCGACGATCTCGCCGAGCGTGGCTTTGCCGCGGCAGCCATCCACGGGGACCTCGGCCAGGGCGCCCGTGAGCAGGCCATGCGCGCGTTCCGCAACGGCAAGGTCGACGTGCTGGTCGCCACCGACGTGGCAGCCCGCGGTATCGACGTGGACAACGTCACGCACGTCATCAACTACCAGTGCCCCGAAGACGACAAGACCTACCTGCACCGCATTGGCCGGACCGCGCGTGCAGGCAACACCGGCATCGCCGTGACGTTCGTCGACTGGGACGACCTGCACCGCTGGGGCATGATCAACAAGACCCTCGATCTCGGCATCCCTGAGGCGGCGGAAACCTACTCCTCCTCCGAGCACTTCTACAAAGAGATGCGAATCCCGGCGAACGCGACCGGTCGCCTGCCCAAGGCCAACCGGACCCGTGAGGGTCTTGGCGCCGAAAAGGTGGAGGACCTGGGCGAGACGGGCAAGAACCACAGGGGTGGGACGACTGATCGCGGCCGTTCCTCCGCCGGTCGAGGCGGCACCAGCGGCGGTCGCTCAGGCGGGTCATCCAGTCGCGGCACGCGTTCGTCCGAGGGCCGCGAGCGTCCGCCCGCAGATCGCCCGAAGGCAGATCGCCCTAGCGGCAGCGATGACACCAAGCCACGACGTAGCCGCAACCGTCGTCGGACCCACAACGGTCAGGGCGACGCCGCGGGAGCAGGCGCAAGCACTGTCTGAGCCCGTCCCGCTCACAGGTCAGAGGCGGGGCAGGAGGCTGGCGGCCACATCGCGATAGGCCTGAGCGCCCTTGGAGCTCCGCGACGTCTTCAGTATCGAGCGGCCAACCGCCGGCGCTTCGGCGAACCGTACGGTCTTGGGGATCGGCGGGCTGAGCACCGGCATGTTGTAACGCTCCCCGACGTCGGCCAGCACGGCACGCGCGTGGTTGCTGCGGCCGTCGAAAAGCGTCGGGAGTATGCCGTACACCTCGAGCGCGGGGTTGAGGATGGCCTGGACGTCCGCGACGGTGTCGAGCAGCTGTCCCACGCCACGGTGGCTGAGCATCTCGCACACCATCGGGACGATCAGCCCCTGCGATGCCGTCAGCGCATTGAGAGTGAGCACTCCCAAAGACGGCGAGCAGTCCACCAGGATCACGTCGTAGTCGCTGCGCACCGGCTCCAGCGCCGAACGCAGCACGTACTCGCGGCCAGGCCTGGGCAAGAGCTGCGCCTCGGCCCCCGCCAGCTCGATGGTGCTCGGGATCAGGTCGAGGCCATCCGCGCACGAGACGATCACGTCCCGAACCGGGACACGACGCCCGACCAGCACGTCATTGATGCTCAGCTCGACCTCGTCGGGGTCGACTCCGAGGCTGAATGTCAGACAGGCCTGCGCGTCAAGGTCGACGAGTAGAACGCGCTTGCCGAGCTCGACGAAAGCCGCCCCGAGTGAGGCCACCGACGTCGTCTTGGCCACCCCGCCCTTCTGGTTGGCGACAGCAACGACCCTGCCCAGGCCCGTCACAGCAGGCTCGTCCCACTGGCGAGCTCGATCTGGTCGCGGCTTCGCGAGGTCTTGGTCACTGTTGACGCCTTTCGGACAGCATGGGTGTGGGCACAGTCTGTCAGGGGCGAGTGCTCGAAATGGGGCGGATCGGTGACTGATAGCCCACCTTTTGGAGCTGCTCAGTCAACGACGGTCCAGCGCTATGGGTCCGAACCCGGCAGGCGGTCGGACTCGAGTGCTGCCCAGTCGGACTTCTCAGGCCCGACCAGCTGACCCTCCGCGCAGTGAGCCCGGAAGTCGCACCACGCGCAGATCGGCGAGACCCGCGGCGCGAAGAGCGGGGACTCGACCCCAGGCTCGGCATTGTCGGCATGGTCGGCGTCGGCCCTGCGCAGGTCGGAGGCGATCGACTCGGCCTCCGCGACCTTGCGACGCAACGACTCCGGCGTGTGCTCGTGCGCGAGGACCTCGCCCGTCGGCAGGTGGTGTAGCTCGACGCGCACACAGGGGCGGCGGAACATGCCGGCCGCTGCGACGGCATACAGCGCCAGGGGTAGCGAGGTGCGGGCGTCGTCGTCGGTGAGCCGCGCCCGCCCGGTCTTGTAGTCGACCACCACCAGCTCACCGTCGCGGTCATCAAGGCGATCGACGCGACCCGTTATGGCAAGCGTCGCGGTGTGCATGGAGACGGTCCGTTCAACCCCCAGAGGTTGACGGTTGCGGTCGATCCCCCGCAGGTATGCCATCACGCGCTCCGTCGTGCGAACCAGCCACTCCGCGGACTGGTCGGGATTGCGGAAGCCGACGTCGATCCATGACGTCCGCATCAGCCGCTCGACTGCTGTTGGGGTGCGCTCGCCCGGTGGAAGGTCCCAGAAGTCGCGCAAGGCGTTGTGCGTGGCCACGCCGATCGACGTGTGTGCGCGTTGCGGCCGAGCAGCGGGCCTGGGTCGGTCGAGGTACTGCATGCGGTAGCGCCGCGGGCAGTCGAGCCAGGCCAGCAGCTTGCTCGGGCTCGCCGAGTAGAGACGCTTGGGCATGCCGCCGAACTGCCGTTGGACGGGCTCCCGCGCCGGCTCCCCCGGCACCGTTGGACTCACAGCCGTGACGCTATCCCGTCACCCTGACACCACGTCTCGGGGCGATCACGGCCACAAGACCTCGACGCCAGTCGCCAGTGACTCGATCTGTTGCAGCACAATCAGATCGGTGGTGTTCTCTCCGAGCAGGTTTGGCTTGCCGGCGCCGTGGTAGTCACTCGAGCCGGTGACCAACAGACCCAGCGAGGCGGCCAGTTCCAGTCCATGGCGCACCTGGTCGTCGGTGTGGTCCCGGTGGTGCACTTCCAGGCCGGCCATCCCCGCCTCCGCCATGGCCTCGATGACCAAGTCGTCCACGACCTTCCCGCGGACGCTTGCGAACGGGTGCGCCATGACCGCGGCACCGCCGGCCTGCACCACGAGACGCACTGCCATCACCGCGTCGGGCGCGTAGTGCGAGATGTAGTAGGGGGACCCGTCATGAAGGTAGGCAGCGAACGCAGCCTCGCGCGAGCCGACGATCCCCTTTGCCACCAACGTATCCGCGATGTGTGGTCGACCGATCGTGGCTTCCGGCTCGACATGCTCGAGGATGTCGTCCCAGCCCAGCGGCAGGTCTTTCGACAGCAGCCCGACGATGCGTTGCGCCCGGGTCAGGCGACTCTCCCGCGAGCGCTCCAGTTCCTCGAGCAAGCCGGGCGCCGACGGGTCCTGGAGATAGCCAAGCAGGTGGATGCTGATTCCCTCGTGCTTGCACGAGACCTCGATCCCGCGGACCAGGGCGATCCCGTGCCGCGCTGACGCCGCAGACGCCTCGGCCCAGCCCGCAGTCGTGTCGTGGTCGGTCAGAGCCACGACCTGCAGCCTGGCTTCGACGGCGGACGAGATGACCTCAGCCGGTGACTGTGTGCCATCACTGGCGTTGGAGTGGGTGTGCAGATCGATGCGCATCGCCACAGGTTAGGCCAGCCCCCGGGTCGCAAATACCTTGCCGGGTGAGGCAACCTTTCGGTCCGTACCTCCGTGGTGGAGGGTGTGACGATGACAGGTGTCGCCCCATGAGGGCTTTGAACGCGGAGCGGGACGCGTCGTTCTCGACCTTCATGGACCAGGCCGGGCCGGCGCTGCTGCGTACGGCATGGTTTCTCACCGGCGACACCAACCGCGCCCAGGAACTCACCCAGGCGGCGTTCGTCAAAACCTACCTCGTCTGGCACAAGATCGACCATGGGACTGCCGTCGCCTACGCGCGGCGTTGCATGGTCAACCACAAGATCGACGTATGGCGTGCCACTCGCCACGAGGTCGTGGCCGACCTCACCAGCACGGGGTTCGAGCTCGGGTCCGGGTCACGGTCGGGGCCGGGGTCAGGGTCGCCGTCCTGGTTGCACAAGCAGCCGCAGTCACGCGACGGTGCCGTGGCCACCAGTGATCATCGTGACGACCTGGTCCGCCGGCTATCGAAGCTGCCGGAACAGCAGCGCAAGATCGTCGTCCTGCGTTACTACGCCGACCAGCCCGAGGCGGCCGTGGCCGAGGCGGCCGTGGCCGAGGCGCTCGGCATCTCGGTAGGCGCCGTGAAGAGCGCTGCGTCGCGCGGGCTAGCTGCCCTGCGCCAGCACGCCGAAGACGAGAACGCCACCCCGAACGCCAATGAGAACGCACCCCAAGACGCCAACTCATCTCCCGAGGGGAGCCTGCGATGACCACCGACCTGGAGACTGACCTGCGTCGCGAGTTCGATGCCGCCAGACCACCCAGCACCTTGACCTTCAGCCCGGATTCCGTTCTGCGTCAAGGCAGTCGGACCATCCGTCGGCGCCGGATCATTGCCGTCGGCTCGACAGCCATGGCCGTCGCCTTGGTGGCGACAGGGGCGAGCCTGATGACCCGCCCACACAACTCGGCCGTTCCCCTCCCCGCCACTCGCACCGCGACGACTGGCATCGTTCGGGCCCAGGCGGGGTTCAGCTGGGGCCAGTCCGAGCTCCAGCTCGACCGCGACCCCAGGGTCGAGTCCAACGTGCGTTACTCCGTCATGGCCAAGGACGGCAAGTGGCACGAAGTGAACCGCTCGTCCACCCGCAAGCCCGGCCAGAAGCCCGACGCCACCTGGTGGTCGGGCATCGTGGACGGTCACCCTGTCACCATCGGTCTGTTCCCCAGCTCCGCCACCGAAACGCCCACCGTAACGTTCGGCGATGGCAATTCTTACCCCGTCGGGTCCGAGCCCCTGGAAGGCACCGGTTACCGGATGTTCTACGTCCAATACTCGGACGACGGAACTCACAAGGAACCCGCTCGACCCGCAGAGATCGCCAGCATCCGATGGTTCGGGCCAGCCGGGGTAGTCGACGGCATCGAGGGCGACCACAGACTGACTGGTCGCACCTTCACCATGAACGAGGCTCTGTCGGTCGAGGTGGTCCTTCGACCGGGCAAGGTGGGACAGAGCACAGTGTTCGGACGAACCATTGCCAGCCGCGGAGGCAACGCAGTCGCTTCCTTTGATCTGGGCGCCACCACCACCGATCCGTCCGGAGTCGCCGTCGTCACCGGACGCACACCGATCCTCCGGCAGGTCAAGCTCGGGTCCGAGGTAACGGATGGCGCACCGATCGCGGCTGGGATCCTCCCGCCCGGGGCGTCGGACATCTTGGTGGTGCTGACGGACAACAGCTCCGCGGGCGGACTCGCCGTGACCCAACTCCTGCCTGACGGCCGCGTCATCTTCGCGCTCAGCACGGGAATGGCTCATCCCTCCTATTCCAGCAGGGACTCGATCAAAGCCATCACCTGGACCAACGCCGACGCCACCCAGGGCCGCAAGGACGTGACCCAGAAGCAAAGCTGACCATCCCCTCACAAGGCAAGCACACGTCATACAGGAGATGCATGGCGGGTGCTTGCGTTGTGTAGCAAGGGGTTTCAGCTCGTGGCGGGAGGTTCTACCAACGTCGGGCGGCCGGGCTGCTCGCCGCCACGGGCCTCGAGATAGCTGTTCTTCGGGACCATGACCTTGCGCTTGAAGATGCAGACCATGGTGCCGTCCTGCTTGTAGCCCCTGGTCTCGACATGGACCACGCCACGGTCGTCCTTGGAGGTGGACTCCCACTTGTCGAGCACGGTGGTCTCGCCATAGATCGTGTCCCCGTGGAAGGTCGGCGCCACGTGACGCAGCGACTCGATCTCGAGGTTGGCGATGGCCTTGCCCGAGACGTCGGGGACGCTCATGCCCAGCAGCAGCGAGTAGATGTAGTTGCCGACCACGACGTTCTGCCCGAACTGCGTCGTCCCGGCGTAGTTCGCGTCAAGGTGTAGAGGGTGGTGGTTCATCGTCAGCAGGCAGAACAGGTGGTCGTCGTACTCGGTGACCGTCTTGCCTGGCCAGTGCTTATAGACCGCGCCGACCTCGAACTCTTCGTAACTGCGCCCGAATTGCATAGTCGCCATCGTGCCACGTCGGTCAGGTCGCCTGGCCCTGCAACCGCCAGACTCATAGCGCAGGTCCGTCATTGATCGAGCACCCGCGCGGCTGCGCCATCAATGACGGACCTGCGCTATCTGACTTATCCACAGGGTCGCAGCCGAGGCCGCGTCAATCCGGCCATGCTGTCTCCACCATGAACGACCTCCTTGCCACGCTCAGCGCGGCACACTTCGGCGCCTTCACAGCACATGACGCGTACGACTGCGGCTACCACCGAGAGTCCCTGAGCCAGCTCGTGCGCAGCGGCCAGGCCCTTCGAGTGGGGCCCAGCGCGTATGTCGACCGCCCCAGTTACGAGGCTGCCTCACCCGAACGCCGGCACGAGATGGCGACCCGCGCCGTGGTGCGGACGTTCGATGGCCGGGTCTACGCCAGCCACTACTCGGCGCTGACGCTGATGTCGTTGCCCGTCTATGGCGCGCCGCTGGACCAGATCCACGTGGCGCGGGCAGCCGACTCGTTGAGTCGACGTCGTCGCGGGCTCTCCATCCACACGGCATACGCCCCAGGCGCTGGTCTCCTGATCGGCCGCACACCCTGCGTGACTCCTGCTCTTGCCATCCTGGGTGCCGCAATGACCTGTGGCATCGAGACGGGGGTCGTCGCGGCTGACGCGGCCCTTGCCAACGGCCGGACGACAGCCGACGACCTCCAGACCTGGCTGAGCAAGCTCTCAGGACATCGTGATGTGAGCCAGGCGCGACAGGCTGTGCGGTTGGCAGATGCGAGGTCCGAGTCGGTCGGCGAGTCACGAACTCGTCTGTTGCTCAACACCATTGGCTTCCAGCCCACGCCCCAGGTCGAGATCCGCGACCAGCACGGCAGGCTGGTCGGACGGGTCGACTTCTTGCTGGAACGCGAGCGGCTCATCATCGAGTTCGACGGGCTGATGCTGAATTCATGTAAGGCGAGCTGCCGACGCCAACGGGCGTGAGGCGCTGGCAGCCGAGAAGTCCCGTGAGGACCGGCTTCGCGCGCTCGGCTACGAGTTCGTGCGGCTGACGTGGGCCGACCTGTCCCGACCGGCAACGGTTGAACGTCTACTCCGGCTGGCGCTTGCCCGGGCCTCAGGTCGGCGGGCCAGCTGAATGCGGACTTGGCTACATAGCGCAGGTCCGTCATTGATGGAGCACCCGCGTGGCTGCGCTATCAATGACGAGCCTGCGCTATCCCGAGGTCGTCTATTCGCGGGCGTCGCCAGCTGAGCGTCGCAGCGCGCGTATCTGTCCACGATCGAGCTCCGCCCGCAGGGGTCGGGCCAGGAACGTGCCCATGCTGACGCCGGCCGCCAGGCCCATCCCGACGCCTGCCGCTCCGAGCAGCGTGGTCAGGCCGGTGCTCAACCCTTCGCCCGGGGCGCGCTGGACGATCTCGAAGAGGCCGCGGTAGACCATCAGACCCGGCAACAACGGCACGATGGCGGCCATACTCAGCGCAAGTGCCGGGACCCGCAGCCGGCTGGCCACCACCTGTGACAACAAACCTGCGGCCAGCGCGGCCAGGGAGCTGGCCGCCACAGGCCCCATGGCGACGCCGGTCGCGGCAAGGTAGACCAGCCACCCAAGCCCTCCGGTGACCGTGGAGTAGACGACGGCGCGCCCGCCCGCGTAGGCCGATGCGGCAAACATCCCTGACACCACCATCGCGGCAAGAACCTGCACCACGGTGTTGGCGGACAACTGCGTATCGGCGGTCAGCCGCATCGAGACCCCGGACCTCCGGGCGATCGCCAAGACGGTAGCGATGCCGACCACGATCCCGAGAGTCAGCACCAGAACCTCGAAGACCCGCGCGCCTGCTGTGACGTAGTAACCGTCAATAGCGTCCTGCGCCGAACCGACGACGGACAAGCCTGCGAGCAGCACCACGATGCCTGAGGCTACGACCAGGGACGGCGAGATCCCCTGCAACCCGGGCACCCCAGCCGAGGAGGCAGCGAGCAGAGCCACCGCCACGCCGGTCGGAATGGCGCCGCCTACCGCCTGGGTGAAGAAAGCCGCAATCCCCCGACGGGCCAGCCAGTGCTGCACCCGGTCAGTGACAGCAGTCGACACGAAGCTCAGAAGCATGATCCGCCAGGAGCCACCGAGGAGTGCTGCCGCGGCGGCCGCCAACCCGGCCAGCGAAGCGGTCACCACCCATCGCCGATAGGGGTGTGGGGCCTGGATCAGGGCGTCGAAGCGCGACCGCGCCACGTCGATCTCGACTCCCTCCTCGGCAATGTCCCGCACGAGCGTCTGGAGTCGCTCCAGACGGGTCAGGTCGGTTGAGCGCACTTTGATTCCGCGCATCACGGTCATCGGGTCGGCATCCGGACCACGGTGGTACGACACCGAGATGGAGGTGAAGGTCACCTCTATATGAACCGAGCGAAGGCCGTAGGCGTAGGTCAGCCGAAGTGCCGTCGCAACCACGTCGGAGGCCGAGGCTCCGGTGGACAACAACGTCTCACCGACCCGCATGGCAAGGTCGATGACAGCCCGCGCGGTGCGCTGGTCCACCCCGTCGTTCCCCTGCCAGAGGACGACCAGGTCACTGGGTATGTCGCTGTCCCGAACCGCGCGCCCGGCCCGGTCACGCAACGACCTGCCTGCTAGGCGGGAACGCGGTGGGCGTGGGGCAGGACTCATCGGGGGCACCGGCCAACTGTGACGGCACCCGGCGGCTGGATCAACTCGTCCTCATTGCCTGGTCTTCTGTGACACCCCGACTTCACTGGACCGCTGCCAACGAACGAAGCTGGATCACCAAGCCCGGACTCTCAGCGCACCGGGATCGAGTGCAGAGCGGTGACACAGGATCCGTTGCACCGTGGCACCATGTGCCTGTGAGCGAAGAACAGCGAAAGTCAGAGAGCCGTGGTCGCCCCACCACCGAGCAGTTCCGTGCCTTCGTGGCCACTGGATGGGCTCCCCGTTCCAGCGCCAGACGCGCCCAGGCAGAGGCGACCCCGTATGCCGCAAAACGCCGTGCCGTGGTCTCGGCCGCTTTCCCGGGCGAGCGGCTCGTCATACCGGCCGGTGGTCTGAAGGTCCGCAGCAACGACTGCGACTACGTCTTTCGCCCGCACAGTGCCTTCGCTCACCTGACCGGCTTCGGCAGCGATCGTGAGCCCGACGCCGTCCTGGTCCTGGAACCGACCGCGGACGGCTCGCACGAGTCGATCCTGTACTTCCGCCCCTTGGCCGGGCGTGACACTGAGGAGTTCTTCGGGGACTCCCGCTATGGCGAGTTCTGGGTTGGCGCCCGCCCCGGCCTGGCGGACATCGAGGCAGAGTTCGCCCTGTCCGCACGCCACATCGACGACTTCACGGACGCGGTGGGCCAAGACATCGGCGCAACCGTGGTCCGGATCGTTCGCGACGCCGACCGGGACCTCACGACTGCCGTGGACACCATCCGTGCCGGAGCCGCCGAGACGGACGAGTCGAGCGAGTCGCAAGCCCTGATCGAGGCCGATGACGAGCTGGCCCACTTCCTCTCCACACTTCGGCTCGTCAAGGACGAGTGGGAGATTCAGCAGATGCATCAGGCGGTCGACGCGACAGCCAGAGGCTTCGACGCTGTCGCCGCAGCTCTGCCAGAGGCGCTCAAACGAGGCCGCGGCGAACGCTGGGTTGAGGGAGTCTTCGGTCTCCACGCCCGCCACCAGGGCAACGGCGTCGGATATGACTCGATCTGCGCGTCCGGAGATCACGCCAACACCTTGCACTGGATCAAGAACACCGGTGACTTCACCGACGGTGACCTGCTGCTGCTCGATGCAGGAGTCGAGGTCGATTCACTCTTCACCGCTGACGTGACTCGCACGCTGCCGATCAATGGTCACTTCAGTGACGTTCAGCGCAGGGTCTACGAGGCCGTATACGCCGCGCAGGAAGCCGGGATCGCCGCGGTCAAGCCGGGCGCAAAGTTCTCCGACGTCCACGAGGCCGCGATCCGGGTCATCGCCGAGTATCTGCACGCGTGGGGCCTCCTGCCCGATGGTGTGGACGTCGAGAACACGCTCGACAAGGAGCACGGTCAATACCACCGCCGCTGGATGGTCCACGGCACCAGCCACCATCTGGGTCTAGACGTTCATGACTGCGCGCTGGCCCTTCGCGCGGAGTACGTGGACGCCGAGCTTGTCCCAGGGATGATTCTCACCGTTGAGCCCGGCCTCTACTTCAAGGCCGACGACCTGTTGGTCCCAGAGGAGCTGCGCGGCATCGGGGTACGGATCGAGGACGACATCCTGGTCACCCCAGAGGGCTGCGAGAACTTGTCCAGGGCCATCCCGCGAACGTCCACCGACGTCGAGGCCTGGTGCGCCCGCATGGCTGCGGGCCCGTCCGACTAGGCCGTGAGAATCTGGCCCGGCATGTTGGTGAGCAAGGCACGAGCCTGTTCGGCGAACTTGTGCTCCACAAGCACCTCGTAGCGCGTTGCCACCACCTGGCTCACGGACGTGAAGTCGCGCCGGCCCTTGGTCGCGGCATAGCCGATGAATGCCCACACGACACCGAAGACCGCGCCGAACGCCACAGTCACCAGAACCGTCGCTGTGGTGCTGTTCTGGTCGAACATCGCGAAAATGAGCCCGACGAACAGCCCCATCCACATTCCCGACAATGCGCCCGCCCAGACAACCCGCCCCCGTGTCAACCGCCCGGTCACCCGCTCGACCTGCTTCAGATCGGTGCCGACGATCATGCAGTTCTCGACGGCGAACTCGTGGTCGGAGAGGTAGTCAACCGCCTTCTGCGCATCGGCGTACTTGTCGTAGGTACCGAGCGACCTCGGGTAGTCGAGCGTGAGCCCACCGATCGGGACCCGCGCTCGCCCTGACATTGGTTGAGAGCTCATGGGTTCATTCTCACCCACCCACCGGCCCCCGAACACCACCACGGCATATTTATCGGTCCCGGGATGGCGGGAAAGGGTCCATGCGGGGTGTCCGACCGGTTTCAGCCCTTGAGTTTGTAGTCCTCCAGCAGCCTGCGACCGATGATCATCCGCTGGATGTCGGCCGTGCCCTCACCGATGAGCAGCATCGGCGCCTCGCGATAGAGCCGCTCGATCTCGTACTCCTTGGAGTACCCGTAGCCCCCGTGGATCCGGAACGAGTCCGTGACCACCTCGGCGCAGTACTCGGAGGCCAGGAGCTTGGCCATGCCGGACTCAAGGTCGTTGCGCTCGCCGGAGTCCTTCTGTCGCGCGGCCCTGACCATCATCTGGTGACCGGCCTCGATCTTGGTGGCCATCTCGGCCAGGCGGAACATCACCGCCTGGTGCTCGGCGATCTTCTTGCCGAAGGTCTCACGCTGCTGGGCGTAGGCGATGGCCAGCTCGAACGCTCGCAATGCCACACCGCAGGCGCGGGCGGCGACGTTGACCCGGCCCACCTCGACGCCATCCATCATCTGGTAAAAGCCCTTGCCCGGTTCTCCGCCGAGGATCTGGTCCGTCGTCGAGCGGTAGCCGTCAAGAATGAGCTCGGTCGTGTCGACGCCCTTGTAGCCCATCTTCTCGATCTTGCCGGGCACGGTCAGCCCAGGTTCGACCTCGCCGAAACCGGGCTCCTTGTCGATCAGGAACGCTGTCATGTTCTTGTACACCGAGTCTGCCCCGGTGTCCGTCTTCACAAGCACGGCAACGAGATTCGAGCTCCCACCGTTGGTCAGCCACATCTTCTGACCGTTGACGGTCCATTCGCCGTCACCGGTCTGCACAGCCTTCGACGTGATCGCCGCGACGTCAGAACCACAGCCCGGCTCGGACATCGAGAATGCTCCGCGGACCTCACCGGTCGCCATCCGAGGCAGGTAGCGCTTCTTCTGCTCCTCCGTGCCGTGCTGGATCAGCATGTAGGCGACGATGAAGTGCGTGTTGATGATGCCGCTGATGCTCATCCAGCCGCGAGCGATCTCCTCCACGCACAGGGCGTAGGTCAGCAGCGACTCGCCCAGGCCGCCGTACTCCTCGGGGATCATCAGTCCGAAGATCCCCATCTCCTTCATGCCCTCGACGATCTGGGCCGGGTACTCGTCCTTGCGCTCGAGCTCCATGGCCGCAGGAATGATCTGCTCGTCCACGAACTGGCGCACCAGCTTGAGCAGCTCGGTCTGCTCGTCGGTCAGGCCTTCGGTGTGCTGCAGTCGTGCCATCGCGGTATGCCGCCCTCGATAAGTGCCAGTGTCGGTTCCTGGGACTACCGGAAAGTATGCCGAATCGTCCCCTCCCTGGCACAGCGATCGGCCGTGTGAGTCCCAACACGAGCCGCCGCCCGGCCCGGCATCACCCACACGGGCCACGACCCGCACAGACCATCACCCGCACAGATACTCGGTTGCAACGCGCCGCCCAACACGCGAACATAAAGGAAGACCGCGCGCCGACCGTGCGCGCCCGTTTTCCAAGGAGGGCCGTGAGATGTCAACGACTGCTCTGCGTGCCGCCCGCGCTCACTCCCTCCCCCTTCTTGGAGATTCCCTTGTCACACAGCAGATTTGGGTCACATAACAAGTTTGAAGAGTCATCGACACGTAAGGCATCCGTAGAGCCCGCCGCTCTCACGGCTCACTTTCGAGACGGCATGTTTGCCGTCGACACCGCTCCCGACGGACCACCCGAAGGCGATACCTGGTCCAGCTGGGATGGCGCCCAACATGGTCCCAACCCGCGTCCGTCCTGGGTCATCACCGACCTGGGCGCTGTGGACGAGGATCTGGGCATCATCAAGTCCGGCAAGGAGGCCGACGTCCATGTGCTGCGCCGTTGGGTTCCCGGCAGCCACACCGCCGACACAGCCGGGAACAGCACATATATGGCCGCCAAACGGTTCCGCGACTCGGACCATCGGATGTTCCACCGCGACGCCGGATATCTCGAGGGTCGCAGGGTCCGGCGCAGCCGCGAGATGCGCGCCATGGCACGGCGCACCGAGTTCGGCAAACAGATGATCTCGAGCCAGTGGGCCTTTGCCGAGTTCAACGCCCTCGGCGAGCTGTGGAGCGCCGGACTGCCAGTCCCGTATCCGGTACAGATCAGCGGCACCGAGCTGCTCATGGAGTTCATCGGGGAGGGGGGCGAGGCAGCACCGCGGCTGGCACAGACTCGCCCCGAGCCGACACTGCTGGTCGACCTCTTCGAACAGTTCCGCGTCGCTACGAGCGAGCTGGCCCTGCGCGGCTGGGCCCATGGTGACCTGTCGCCCTACAACGTCCTGCTCCAGGATGATCGACTCGTGATCATCGACTGGCCGCAGATCGTCGACGTCGTCGGCAACCCACGCGGCCCTGAGTTCCTGCAACGCGACTGTCACAACATGTGCGCCTGGTTCGTGAGCCGCGGTCTGGATGTCGATGAGGATGAGCTCTTCGGTGACTTCATGGCGGCGGCCACGTCGCGGTGGTGAACAGCGATAGGTTCCCGTCATGAGCGCTGGCATCACCCGCCGTGTGGCGCTGGCCGGCGCCTTTGCCCTCCCGTGGCTCGTTTCCTGTGGCGCCGGCACGGACAACTCAGCCTCGGTCGACATGGAGAACGGCACGTTCTCCTCCAGGTTCTGGCCGGACCGCGACGTGCGCTGGCGCCTGGCCCGGCCGCAGCGTCGACCCACCGGCTCGACGCCACAGCCGCTGGTGGTCGCCCTGCACGGTCACGGCGGTGACGCCGACTGGCCGTTCGACGCAACTCACATCCAGCGCACTGTTGTGCCGACAAACTTGGCAGTCGCGTCGGTCGACGGTGGCGACTTCTACTGGCACGCAAGGAGATCCGGCATCGACACTGGCCGCATGGTCACTGAGGAGCTGCTGCCGCTGCTGAGCAGCAAGGGGCTCGCGACCGACCGCATCGGCCTGATCGGGTGGTCGATGGGCGGGTACGGAGCGCTGCTGATGGCAGCCAGGCTCGGACCCACGCGCGTGGCCGGCGTGGTCGCCGCGAGCGCGGCGCTGTGGCAGTCCCCGGCCGACAGCGCGCCCGGTGCCTTCGACGACCGCGAGGACTTCGTGCGCAACGACGTCTTCGCGGCGCGAGGCAAGCTGCGCGGCATACCGGTGCGTCTGGACTGCGGACGCGACGACCCGTTCATCGTGGCCAACCGGGCGTTTGCCCGCGAACTGCCTGATGCGACAGTCACATTCGACGCTGGTGCCCACAGTCAGGAGTACTGGACCACTCATGCAGGAGCCCAGATGAGCTGGCTCGCCGAGCGGTTCCAGAGGTGAGGACCGCCCCACCGCGAACGGCTGGTCAGCCAGTCATTCGGAGGGCTTCGCCCATCTCTCCTGGCGGGTCATGGCAGCGGCCCTGCCCTTGGCCGAGATCACCAGAGCCATCTTGCGCGAGGCCTCGTCGATCATCTCGTCGCCCAGCATGACCGCGCCCTTCTTGCCACCAGCCTCGGACGTGAAGTAGTCGTAGGCGTCCAGGATGTTCTCGGCATGGTCGTAGTCGCTCTGGCGAGGGCTGTAGACCTCGTTTGCCGGTCCGAGCTGGCCAGGATGCAGGACCCACTTGCCGTCGAAACCGAGCGCCGCGGACCGCCCTGCCACCCGACGGAACCCCTCGATGTCCTTGATCTGCAGGTACGGTCCGTCGATGGCCTGCTTGTCATAGGCACGCGCCGCCATCAGGATCGCCATCAGGATGTAGTGGTAGGCATCGCCCACGTCATAGCCCTGCGGCTGCTCACCGACCACGAGGCTCTTCATGTTGATCGAGGCCATGAAGTCGGCCGGCCCGAAGATGATCGTCTCGACGCGCTGGCTCGCCGCGGCGATCGCGTTGATGTTGGTGAGGCCGAGCGCGTTCTCGATCTGGGCCTCGATGCCGATCTTGCCGACGTCCAGGCCGGTTGCCTTCTCGATCTGGGTCAGCAGCAGGTCGAGCGCCACAACCTGTTCGGGCGTCTGGACCTTGGGCAGCATGATGGCGTCGAGGTTGGCGCCTGCGCCCTCAACGACCTCGACAACATCGGCATAGGTCCATTGCGTCGTCCAGTCGTTGACCCGGACGGAACGGATGGTGTCGCCCCAGCCACCCTCGTTCAGCGCTGCGACGATGTTCTTTCGCGCCTCCGGCTTGGCCAACGGCGCCACGGCGTCTTCGATGTCGAGGAACACCTGGTCGGCACCAAGACCCCTGGCCTTGTCGATCATCTTGATGCTGGAACCGGGCACTGCGAGGTTTGAGCGGCGGGAGCGCAGCGGGCGCTGGGGCGTCGGAGGCAGGAAGGTCATGCTTGGGAGGGTACCCAGCGGCATGGCGACGTGCCACCGCCACAGGTGGGTGACGTTCCCCACCCATGGGACGACCACTAGGCTCGACGGCATGACCGACCTGAGTGCACTCCTATCCGAGGCGGCCAAGAAATCCGGACTGCTGTGGATCGACATCCCCGGTGACAGGTCCTGGCCCGCGTGGCACGTGTGGCTCGACGACTCGGCATACGTCGTCACCGGCCCCGGCGAGCAGACACTGCCAGCCCTTCCCGCGGAGGTCACGGTGACCTTCCGCAGCAAGGACACCGGCGGGCGACTGGTGACGGTGCCCGCCCACGCCAGTGTCGTCACGCCTGACGACCCACGCTGGGATGACGCGACCGCCGCGCTCAAGGCGTCCCGTCTCAACGCCCCCGCAGGTGACACCGTCGCACGGTGGGCCACTGAGGCCACTGTCTACGCACTAGCGCCCCACGGCGACGCGCTCGAGGCTCCGGGGAGCTACTCACAGGAGCCGGGCTTGGCACAGCCGGCCACGACACCGGCCACCACGCTCACCTGGCGCCCGTGGCATCTCAACGGTCGACCGAAGTGGCGCCGCGGCACCCGACGCTAATCCCGCTAACCTTGCGGCGTGAGCCCCATGACGCGCGTCTTTGTCGCACGCCTGGCCGAACTGAGCGTTTTCGACCCGCTTGGTGACCCGGTGGGCCGCGTCCGCGACGTGGTCGTCCACTTCAGCGCAGGTCGCCCGGCCCCCCGCGTCATCGGTCTCGTGGTCGAGGTGCCCGGTCGACGCCGGGTCTTCGTCCCGATGACCCGGGTGACCGGCGTTGATGCCGGACAGGTCATCACCACCGGGCTGGTCAACATGCGCCGGTTCGAGCAGCGAACAAGCGAGACGCTGGTGCTCGCCGAGCTGTTCGAACGCACAATCCGGGTCGCCACTCCTGACGAGGCGTTCGAGGCGACGGTCGAGGACGTCGCCATCGAGCAGGAGTCCAACCGCGACTGGTTCATCGTCAAGGTGTTCGCCCGCAAGGGATCCGGTGGCACGCGCAGCCTCTCGCGGCTCGGTCGGCGCCGCGGTGAGACGGTCCTCGTCGACATCGACCAGGTGGCTGGGCTCCAGGTCGAGGCTGAGGGCCAGAGCGCTGCCAAGCTGCTCGAGAGCTATGAGGATCTCAAGCCCGCCGACCTTGCCGAGGTCATCCACGACCTCAACCCCAAACGTCGGTCTGAGGTTGCTGCCGCGCTCGACGACGAGAAGCTGGCCGACGTCCTCGAGGAGCTGCCCGAGGACGACCAGGTCGAGATCCTGCGCGGCCTCGGGAGAGAGCGCGCCGCCGACATCCTGGAGACCATGCAGCCTGACGACGCGGCCGACCTGCTCTCCGAGCTGTCACCGGAGAACGCCGAGGAGCTGCTGCGGCTGATGGAGCCCGACGAGGCCGCAGACCTGCGCCGCCTGCTCACCTACGACGAGGACACTGCGGGCGGCCTGATGACAACCGAGCCGGTCATCCTCGGTCCGGAGGCGACGATCGCCGAGGCGCTCGCCGTGGTTCGCAGGGTCGAGCTCTCACCCGCGCTGGCCGCGACCGTCTTCGTATGCCGTCCGCCTCTGGAGACGCCGACGGGCAAGTTCCTCGGGGTGGTCCACATCCAGCGTCTTCTGCGCGAACCACCCCATGCTCACATCGGCAGCATCCTCGACCAGGACCCTGAGCCGCTGACTCCTGATGCGTCAATCGGCCGGGTCACGCGGATGCTTGCGACCTACAACCTCGTCGGCGTCCCGGTTGTCGACGAGGATGGCCGGCTGCTCGGGGCCGTGACCGTCGACGATGTCCTGGACCACCTCCTTCCCGAGGACTGGCGCGAGGAGCGGCACGAGGTGACCCATGGCCCGTGAGCACCCAGACCGGGCCCCGCGGCTGGACCAGCCACGCGAGGCACGTCGCTCCCTGTTCAGCAGGCCGCAGATAGACCCCGACACCTTCGGACGTTTTGCCGAGAAGTTCGCGCGCTACATGGGGACGGCGAAGTTCCTCGTCTACATGACGGTCTTCGTGCTGGTGTGGATCACGTTCAACGTCGTTGGGATCCTGAACCACAGGTGGGACATCTACCCGTTCATCTTCCTCACGCTCATACTCAGCCTGCAGGCGTCCTATGCCGCTCCGCTCATCCTGCTCGCCCAGAACCGTCAAACTGACCGTGACCGCGTCGCTCTCGAGCAGGATCGGGCCAGCTACGAGCGCAATCTTGCCGACACGGAGTTCCTCACGCGGGAGGTGGCCTCGCTACGAATTGCCTTGCGAGACATGGTCACCCGCGACTACCTGCGCTCGGAACTGCGATCGGTGCTGGACGAGATGGAGCTTCGCGGCATACAGCTCTCGGCAGACGGTTCGAGGCTCCAGCCGGGCGAGGCGCCGCCCACGGCGTTCGAGGGTCCGAAACCGAACTAACATTGAACCCATGTCCGCCCCATCGCAAGACGCCCTGATCGCTGCCCTGTCCAAGGTCAATGACCCCGAGATCCGCAAGCCGATCACCGAGCTCGGCATGGTCGAGTCGGTCGCGGTCGACGAGTCCGGGCGCGCCGCGGTCACCATACTGTTGACGATCTCCGGCTGCCCGCTCAAGGACACCCTGACGCGTGACGCCACGGCCGCACTGCTGACCGTCGAAGGCGTCACCAGTGTGGACGTGACGCTCGGGGTGATGAGCGACGAGCAGCGCACCGAGCTGAAGACCACGCTGCGGGGCGGCAACGCCGACCGCGACATCCCGTTCGCCCAGCCGGGCAGCCTGACCCGGGTCTACTGCGTGGCCTCGGGCAAGGGTGGCGTGGGCAAGTCGTCGGTGACCGTCAACCTCGCTGCCGCCATGGCCGCCGACGGCCTGCGGGTCGGCCTCGTCGACGCCGACGTCTACGGCTTCTCGGTCCCCCGCATGCTCGGCGTCGAACACAGCCCGACCCAGGTCGACGACATGATCCTGCCGCCGCTGTCACATGACGTGAAGGTCATCTCGATCGGGATGTTCGTCCCCGGCAACCAGCCCGTCGTCTGGCGTGGTCCGATGCTCCACCGCGCACTGCAGCAGTTCCTGGGTGACGTGTTCTGGGGCGACCTGGACGTGTTGCTGCTCGATCTGCCGCCGGGCACCGGTGATATCGCGATCTCGGTCGCACAGCTCGTTCCGAACGCCGAGATCCTCGTCGTCACCACCCCTCAGAAGGCTGCCTCCGAGGTGGCCGAACGTGCCGGTTCCATTGCGCTGCAGACACATCAGCGGATCGCCGGGGTCATCGAGAACATGTCGTGGATGGAGCTGCCGGACGGCACCCGCCACGAGATCTTCGGAGCCGGAGGCGGCCAGGCCGTCGCGGAGTCGTTGACCCGCGCTGTGGGGGCACCGGTCCCGCTCCTGGGCCAGATCCCTCTGGATACCCGCCTGCGCGAAGGCGCGGACAACGGTATGCCGGTCGTGCTGGGTGAGCCCGACAGCCCGTCGGCCGTTGTCCTGCGCGCGATAGCCCGCGGCCTGTCGACACGCGCGCGCGGCCTGGCCGGACGCTCGCTGGGCCTGACCCCCGCCGGCCGCTAGCACAGCGAGGAAGGGTTGGGGGATCGCAACCCCGTCGAGGGAGCCTGCGAGCAGGGGCAAGAGCCACCCTTCTACCCGACCCAGCGACACCCCTCAAGCCAGCCGCCACGCTGTGTTAGGTGGAGTCCTCGTCATACGGCGTCGCCCTGTTCGGTACGCGCTGCGTGGCTGCTGACTGCCCCTTGACCTCACCGGGCTGACCGTCATCGGGCTCGTCGCCCATCAGAGCCTCGCGAACGATCCGTCGAGGGTCGTACTGGCGAGGGTCGTACTGTTTCCAGTCCACGTCATCGAACTCAGACCCCAACTGCTCGCGCAGCTGCACCTTCGCGGAGTCTGCCAGACTCCTCACCTGTCTGACCATCTTGGTGAGCTTGGCCGAGTACTCCGGTAACCGCTCAGGGCCGATCACCAGGAGTGCTACGACCAGGATGATGATGAACTCCCAGCCATTGATGTCGAACAGGTTCACCTTTGGACCTCACGATGGTGGAGGGGCGGTCAGCTGGCCGCTTGCAGAGTCATCTTGACAGTTCGCTCGCTGTCGCCGCGCCGCACGGTCAGCTCGACCTTGTCGCCGACCGACTTGGCCCGGATCGCGACCACGAACTCGTCCGGGCCCACGACCGTCCGCCCGTCGAACTTGATGATCACATCGCCGGGCTGCAGCCCTGCTTTGTCGGCCGGGCCGCCCTTGGTGACCGGCGGGCTTCCGTTCCTGTCGCCTGTGGCGATCTTGACGCCCTCGCCTGCGTAGGTGGTGTCAAGCATGACGCCGATGATCGGATGCGTGGCCTTGCCAGTGGCGATCAGCTGCTCGGCAGTCTTTCGCGCCTGGTCACTCGGGATCGCGAACCCGACGCCGATGCTGCCGGACTGCCCGCCGACTGGATCCGCCGAGCCCGCGACTCGGGCGATCGCTGAGTTCACGCCGATGACGAGACCAGCCATGTCGAGCAACGGCCCACCGGAGTTGCCTGGGTTGATGGCCGCATCGGTCTGGATGGCGTTGATGAAGGACGCGGTGGACTCGCCTCCGCCGGGTGACACCGGGCGGTTCAGCGCGCTGATAATTCCGCTGGTGACAGTGCTGTCCAGCCCCAGCGGAGCACCCACTGCGATGACCGGGTCGCCCACGACCACCGCGGATGACACACCGAACACCAGTGCCTGCAGATCACGGCGGTCCACCCGGATGACGGCCAGGTCATAGGACGCGTCACGGCCGACGATCTTGGCCTCCGACACCTTGCCATCAGTGAAGAGCACAGTGATCTTGCCGGTCTTGACCGCACCCTCGACCACATGGTTGTTGGTCAGGATGTAGCCGTCCTTGCGCAGCACGAATCCGGACCCGGTGCCTGAGACGTCAGCCCCCTGGACCTTGATCGTCACCACACTGGGAACAGCCCTGGCCGCAATGTTCGCGATGGATCCAGCGGGCCGGACGGCCGAGCCCGCGGGCGCGACGGGCAAGGACATCGTGGTGTTGTCACGTCGGCTCACCAGGAACCCGCCGGCGATCCCTCCGAAAAGTGCGGCCACCAGGATCACGACCAACCCGCCAGCCACGATGGCGGAGGTGACACCCGCGCCGAGCCCGCCCAACCCGCGCGGGTCTTGGTCCGGCGCGGGACCGGTGCCCGACGAAGAGGCCGCTGTGGCCTCCGATGCAGGTTGCGGCGAAGGTTGCGGCGCCGTCCAGTCCCACTCGAAGTCTTCTGCGGACTCGGGTTCCACGAGCGGCGGTGGCTGATGCACGAACGGGCTGCCGGTCGGCGGCGGATAGCTGGCTATCGGCAGGGTGTTGTCCAGATGGACCGGTGTCGTGAGCTGTTCCGGGGTCGTTGCCCCGGAATCCTCCCCCGGGCGCTGTTCCGAGGACGGTTCCGGGGACGGTTCCGGGGACGGTTCGTCGTGCGCCCCAGCCGGGCGCTGCTGCTCATTCATGGGTCGATTGTGCCGAACGCGGGCCCCTGTCGGGAACACCGGGCCACGGCCCATTGATCGGACCCATGGCCGTGACGCTCAGGAAAGAGACGAGCTGGCTGCTCGCCACGGCGCCGCGCGCCGATCCGGCAGCAGATGCCGCGGCGGGCTGGCGGACAACCGGAATCGGCCCGGCTGAGGGACCAACGCCGTTCACGCCGAGGCTCCACGCAGCAGCAGCAGAGGCGCCTGCGACCAGACCTGCCAGCATTGCCGCCCGCAGGGGGGATCGGTACATCGCCGGCGCCGAGCGGGCGATGACCGCAATCGGAGAAGGTCCGCCAGTCACCATCGGTGGCATCGAGTCAGCGGCGAGGCCCAGCAGCACAGACTCGAGCCGGTGCGAGAGTCCTGGAGTGGCTGAGCTGCGCAGGGATCGCAGCATCCGGCGCTCGGCCTCGGCAGCCGCCCGGCAGCCAGGACAGATCGAGACGTGCCGGTCGCAGGCAAGGAGTGCTGGCGGGGGGAGGCTGCGGTCGGCATACAGACTGAGCATCTGCCCGAGGTGCTGCGATGCGACACCGGAGCGGGAGCGGAGGACTCTGCTCACCGAGTCCCCGAAACTACCCGTCCCACCGCGAAACCCCTACGGGCCCGGGGCGGCGAGATCGTCCTGCTCGGATCGGGGGCGCGATGTGCGAGAGCCTCTCGCAGCTGTGACCGGCCCCGGTGAATGCGCGAACGGACCGTGCCGAGCTTGATGCCCAGGGTGGTCGCGATCTCCTCATAAGACAGTCCCTCGATGTCGCACAGGACGACAGCAGCGCGAAAGTCCGGAGTCAGAGCGTCAAGAGCGCGCTGGACGTCGTCATCGAAGTGAGTGTCGGTGTAGTGCTGTTCGGGGCCGATCTCGCGGCTGGGAAGGCGGGCCGCGGCGTCGTCCGAGAGAAGGTCGAACCGGATCCGCTGCTTGCGACGCATCTTGTCCAGGAAGACATTCGTCGTGATGCGGTGCAACCATCCCTCGAACGTGCCGGGCTGGTAGGAGTGCAGCGACCGGAAGACCCGGATGAAGACGTCGTGCGTCAGGTCCTCGGCATCATGGACGTTGCCGGTCAGACGGTAGGCCAGACGGTAGACCTTGGCGGAGTGCTGGGCAACGATCTCTTCCCAGGTCGGCGGGACCCACGGCTGCGCTGCGGCGCTGGTCGGCTCGACGGCTTCCTGTGCGTCAGCGCGGTCACTGGTGGTGAGGGGCATAACCACATGTTTCCGGACCAACCTGAGAGTTTGCTGGGCATCTCGGTGGGTCGACATATGCCGGTGACGCCACGCTCATCGGCCTTCGTCCGGCCGAGCACGCGGAGCAGTAGGGTTGCGCCCATGAGCGCACAGAAACCGGCCAGCTGGGCCTACTCCGAGGAGTTCGTCGCGGAGACCGAGGTCATCGAAGCGGCCCGACTGCGCGGTGAGGAGCTGGGCTGTATGCCCGTCCTGCCGGGCACCGGTGCGGCGTTGCGCCTGCTCGCGGCTGCGTCCAGCGCCAAGGCAGTGGTCGAGGTCGGCACCGGCGCCGGCGTGTCCGGCCTGTGGCTCCTGGCCGGAATGCCGCAGGACGGCATCCTGACAACGATCGACGTCGAAGCCGAGCACCAGAGGGCGGCCAAAGAGGCCTATGCAGCCGCCGGCTTCGCGCCGCAGCGCACCCGCGTCATCACCGGGCGGGCCCTGGACGTGCTACCCCGCCTGACCGACGGGGCATACGACATGGTCGTGATCGACGGCGACAAGGCGGAGTACCCGCAGTATGTCGAGCAGGCCCTTCGTCTGCTGCGCCACGGCGGCGTCCTGGCCCTGGATAACATGCTCTGGCACGACAAGGTCGCCGACCCTGCCACCCGCGACGAGGTCACGACCGTTCTCAGAGATGTGGGCAAGGCGCTGCGCGACAACGAGTCGCTTCTACCGGCTCTGCTACCTGTTGGTGATGGCCTTCTGGCCGCAGTCAAGCGCTAGTCGCCTGGGCCCGCGCCCTCTCGGAAACCCTCCGGCCCTTCGACGATCGCCACGACCTCGAACGGCTCGATCCACAGCGGCGGCGAGCCGACCAGCTGGCTCCCCTGCGACTCGGCGGCCTCGGCGCCGAACGACTCCTCGAACGCATCACGGGCCGTCCGCGAGTCCCACACGTACGTCCCCTCGAACCACTCGCCCGAACGCATCCGCCAGGTCTTGAAGGCCAGTCCCTCGCGCTGCGCGAACCGTGCCATCGAGGTCCCGACGACATATTCGCGCAATGTCTCCTCGACGCCCTGCGGGGCATGTTCCAAGGACCAGCGCACACTCAGACCGTAGCCAGCACTCATCTCAGAGGCGCGGGTCGTCACCGCGCGGCTGCTCCGTGGAGTCCTCGCGAGTCGTGTGGCGCACCACGTCCGTCCGCCGTGCGGTGTTGGCCAGAACGAGCGAGATGACCAGACCGGCGACCCCGACGACCATCAGGATGACGCCCACATTCGACAGGTTGATACCGCTGGTCGACCACGAGATTGCGAACTTCAGGATCGCGCCGATCGCGATCAAGGCCAAGCTGGAACCAATTCTCATCAGTCGGTCTCCTCAATCAGGTTCTGCAGGGACTCAAGAATAACCAGAAAGAACCCCAAAACCGGGCAGGACCGAACTCGACTCTCCCATCGCGAGTCGACCAGTGTGCGCGCGGAACCGCTTTTGCTCACGTTGTCGGACGCCGCAAACGTGGCAAATGTGGCAGCCGCCGATTAGAGTGCTCTCTTCTGGCCCGATGAGGGCTGTCCGCACATGGAGAAGAGGACCCTTAGATGATCACCCTTGGAATCGTGCTTTGGATCGTGGGACTGGTTGCCAGCATTTCCATCCTGCAGACCATCGGCATCCTCCTGCTCGTTGTCGGAGTCGTCCTTTTTATCCTCGGCAGCATGGGTCGCGCCGTCGGCGGACGCAAGCACTACTACTGATCCGAACATAGAACCGTTCAACGGGATCGGTATTGCCCGTTGGTCAGTGGTTCCTGAGCTCGCGCGAACGGGGAAACCCTTCGACCCGGCTCGACGCACGACATGCCGGTGGTGTTGGCTGGACCGAGGGAAATCTGGTGCGACCGCTGATCCACGGTGCGACCTACTTCGCTGAGCTGCACCAACGGGTTGTGCAGATGCGCAAGGGAGACCTGCTGCTGTTCGTCGACTGGCGTAGCGACTCCGATGAAGAGCTCAACGGCACCCCAGACTCGGCAATCGGGACGGTCCTGGCGGACGCGGCCCGGCGAGGTGTTGACGTTCGTGCTCTCCTCTGGCGCTCCCACTGGGTCCGCATGTCCTTCTCCGCGGCGCAGAACCGGCATCTGGGTGATGAGATCAATGCCGCTGGCGGCCAGTGCCTGCTCGACATGCGGGTGCGGGCCGGGGGTTCGCACCACCAGAAGTTCGTCGTGCTGCGCCACCCTGACCGACCCGAGCTCGACGTCGCCTATGTCGGAGGCATCGACCTGTGCCATAGCCGACGCGACGATGCCTCGCACCGCGGTGACCCGCAGCCACAGCCGATTGCCGCGGCGTATGGACCACAACCTCCGTGGCACGATGTGCAGCTCGCCATCAGCGGTCCGGCTGTCGGTGACGTGGAGACTGCCTTCCGTGAGCGTTGGGAGGACCCCGCGGCGCTCAGCCGCAACCCCCTGCGCTGGCTCGGGGACAGAGTCCGGCAGGACAACCCGCCCCGCACGCCGTTGCCTGCCCAGCACCCCGACCCCGAGCCGACCGGAACCCATGCAGTCCAGCTGCTCCGCACCTATCCGCGACGTGCAGGCGGCTACCCCTTCGCACCTCAAGGAGAACGGAGCGTGGCGCGCGGCTACGCCAAGGCGGTCAGCCAGGCACGTCAGCTGATCTACCTCGAGGACCAGTACCTGTGGTCGCCCGAGGTTGCGTCGATGTTCGCAACGGCGTTGCGGCGCAACCCCGGGCTTCACCTGATCGCCGTGCTCCCGCTCTTCCCCGACCAGGATGGCCGCCTCTCCGGGCCGCCAAACCTGGTCGCGCGTGACCGCTCGATCGCAACACTGCGCAAGGCAGCACCGGGCCGGGTGGCGTTCTACGGGCTCGAGAGCCCAAGCGGGGTTCCGGTCTACGTGCATGCCAAGGTCTGCGTCATCGACGACCAGTGGGCGTCAGTCGGATCCGACAACTTCAACCGCCGGTCCTGGACCCACGACTCCGAAATGTCCGCAGCAGTCTGCGACCCCGGCTACGCGCGGGCTTTGCGGCTCGACCTCGCTGGCGAGCACCTCGACCGCAGCGGGCCGATGACCAACCTGCACGACGCGGCGAGAACGTTCACCGCGTTCGCCGACTGCGCTGCGCGGCTGAAGCGCTGGTATGACGGTGGCTCGCAAGGCGCGCGACCGCCGGGCCGGCTGCAGACCATGGAGGACGCTCCCGTGACCCCGTTCACGATGACCTGGGCCACGGTCCTCAATCGTCTTGTCTACGACCCCGACGGACGTCCCCTCAGCCTCAGGATGCGCCGATCCTTCTGATGCCTGGACAGCAATGAGCCCCAACCAGTGTCCGGTCGGGGCTCATCGGCGAATCTGAGTTCTTACAGTTCAGGCGGTCTCAGCCGACGCCGGGGCAGTCCTGGATGGCCTTGCCCAACGCTGCGGCTTCATCCGGAGTCATCTCTACGACCAGGCGCCCGCCGCCCTCGATCGGCATGCGCAGCACGATGCCCCGACCTTCTTTGGTGACCTCGAGCGGCCCGTCTCCGGTCCTCGGCTTCATCGCCGCCATGAGTATCCCTCTTCCGTTACTTTTGCTGAGATCTTCTGGCGCGCACCCGCTCTGCCAACGCCAAACCCCCGGGTGCATGCACTCTTGGCGACCATTATCGTGCCAACGCCCCCCAGTTGCGAAATCTGGATGGGACAGACTGTGCCCGCTGCCTCAATTCGAACGCCAAGACCAGGAAGATGACCTCATGGCTGAGCCCGACACCGCGACGGATGCACACAGCGAGTCCCCTTCGACCGGGGAGGTGCTGCTGGACCTCACCGACGGGGTGGCCACGGTGACGCTCAACCGTCCCGAGGCGATGAACGCGCTTGCAATTGCCACCAAGGAGCTGCTGCTGGCGACCTTGCAGCGTGTGGCGCAGGACCCTGCCGTCCGCTGTGTCGTGTTGACGGGCACCGGCAGGGCATTCTGCGTGGGCCAGGACCTACGAGAGCACATCGGCTTGCTCTCCAACCGCGACGAGTCCCTGTGGTCGACGGTGCCCGAGCACTACAACCCGATCATCGAGCTGCTCTCCACGATGAACAAGCCTGTCATTGCTGCGATCAACGGGGTGGCCGCTGGTGCGGGCGCATCCTTCGCGTTCGCAGCCGACCTGCGCATCATGGTCGACTCCGGAGGTTTCAACCTGGCTTTCGCCGGCATCGCACTGTCCTGCGACTCCGGAGCGAGCTGGACCCTGCCCCGGCTGATCGGCATCGCGAAGGCCAAAGAGCTGCTGATGTTCCCGCGAACGGTTCCAGCGACCGAGGCTCTCGAGCTCGGTCTGGTCAACCGTGTGGTGAGCGCCGAGGAGTTTGCCGCCGTTGTCGGCGAGCTGGCCCGGGCTCTGGCCGCCGGCCCGACCTTGGCGTATGGCTCCATTCGCCGTTCAGTGGCCTATTCCGCCGGTCACCCGCTCAGTGAGTCGCTCGCCCAGGAAGCCGAACAGATGACGGTGACCGGTGGCAGCCAGGACCATGCCGCAGCGGTGAGCGCCTTCATCGCGAAGGAAAAGCCCACCTTCCAGGGTCGCTGAAGCAAGGGGCTCCCGCCACACGCCCGGCCCTATGGCGGGTAGTCCGTCGGAGGCACGAACCGCAGCAGCGCCCAGACCCACCAGACCTGCCCCGCGAGGCCGGCCAGGATCAGCAACCCGGTCCGCCAGCCCATCCATCGGGGAGGCTTGTGCTTCCATCCGCCTCCGATGGCAACCACGATGAGCGGGAACAGCGGCAGGAGATGGCGGAACAGGCTGGTCGATGGAGCGTCCACGAGGATCAGGTAGGCGGTGTACGCCAACGTCCAGGTCCGAAGCTCGGGGCCCAGCCGCCCGGCCCAGGGCCCGCTCATCATCGCGACAATCAGGACGAGTGCCAGACCGACCTTGACCGCGTTCCACGGCTGGTTGACGTACTCCAGCCAGGGCCGCAGGAACTGGACCGATCCGCCGACCGACCAGGCGCCCATCGTGTCCGTGTATGCCATCGGCGAACCCACGGCGATCCCGACGTATACCGGCCAGATCAGCCCGGCGGCACCGCAAGAGGCCAGAGCCGCGAAGGCCGACCAGCCCTCCCTGACGGTGATCGGCTCATCCTTTCGACGCCGCCATCGCAGGAACACGGCCACCAGTGCCACGACGAACATCGGCAGGGCCATCGCACGGGTGACGCCGGTCAGCAGCGCCAGCCCAGCGGTGATCAGCCAGCGTTCCTTGCTGATCGACCAGAGAAAGCCGCACAGCAGGAGAATCGCCAGGCTCTCGGTGTAGGCGATCTGGAAGGACGGTGACACCGGGCTGGCGGCGTAGACCGCAACCGCAGCCAGGGCCACCCTGGGACCCACACGATCGCGAAGCAGCAGACCCATCACCACAGCAGCGCCGAAGCCCAGGACCAGCGCCAGCGTCGAGCCCACCACCGGGAACCCCAGCCCCGTTGCCGTCATCAGCCAGCGAGCCAGCATCGGGAAGGCCGGGTAGAAGGCCCAGGCATTCTCATGGACAGCGCCGGTGACCGCATCAATCGGAAGAGCCGCCGGGTAGCCGACCTCGGCGATCTGGCGGTACCAGAAACCGTCCCAGAGCACCGTCATCGAGAAATAGTCCGGATGCGGGCCGGTCCAGGTCACAGGCGCCTGGTAGCGAGACACGATGCTCAGCAGCACCACCGAGAAGACACGACAGACCGCGTATGCAGCCAGCACTCGAAAGACGAAGGTGCGCCTCATCCGGCACTTCTGAAACAGCCGGTCAGATGATCGTCCGCCAGCCCGCACGCCTGCATCGCGGCATAGACGGTGGTGGGGCCGACGAAGACAAAACCATTGCGCTTCAACGCTTTCGCGAGCGCGATCGACTCGGCCGAGGTCGCGCGAAGATCGGCAGGAGTGAGTGGCCGCCGATGCCCCGCTGGTGCAAACGACCACAGCAGCTCATCGAGACCACCACAGTCGCGCAGCCGAACGACTGCCTGGGCGTTGGTGATAGCGGCCCTGATCTTGAGCCGGTTGCGCACGATGGACGAGTCGGCCATCAGGCGCTCGAAGTCTGGCGCACCGAAAGCCGCGACAGTCTCGGCGTCGAACCCGGCGAAGGCTGCACGGAAGCCCTCGCGCTTGCGCAGGATCGTCAGCCAGGACAGCCCCGACTGAAACGCCTCGAGGGTCAGCCGTTCGAAAAGTGGGGTCTCGCCGTGAACCGCGACACCCCACTCTTCATCGTGATAGGCCACGTAGTCGGCGGTGCTCACAGCCCAACCACAACGAGCCACCCCCCGGTCGTCGACCACAAGCCCGTTGGCCACAGGACCGTCGGGGCTCAACGCTGCCCCGAGCCAAGGACAGCCTCCGCAGCCATCTTGTCGACCACCCTGGTGAACAGTGCATGGTTGACGCGGTCCGTGAGAGGGGCCAGCAGGCTGCCGAGAACAACCGGCCTGATGACGATGTTCTCGCGCCAGATGAGCCGTGTCTGCTCACCGTTGGCAGCGGGCAACACACTCACCTCGGCCCATCCGGCCAGCAGACGCCCCACCTTGACCAGTCGAAACGCGCCCGGTCCGTCGCCAACCGGAGGTGCCCAGTCCGTTATCACCATCGTGTCAGAGAAACGAAACCGGCTGATGCCCGTCAGACCGGCGAACGACCAGCCGACACCGGTCGGGCCTGGGTCGAGGCGCATCCTGGTCAGCGGGATCCAGCGAGCGTGACCAGCCCAGTCGGTGATGACGTCCCATACCCGTTGTGGCGGCGCGTCGACGGCACGTTCGATGGCAAACGTTCCCATCTGGTGCTCAACCCTCCCGGGGCTCGCTGGGCACACTCTGCTGGACGGTGGAGGCACGCAACAAGGCGACCTCGGTCTCGAGCTCGAGCAGCCGTGCTCCCAGCGCGTCAATCACCTCATCGACCTGGTCCATCCGATACCCGCGCAACGCCTGGGCGAACTGAAGCTGGCCGATGTCCCCGGCCGACAGCGGTCTTCCTGAGTCACCTGCCACACCTGACCAGCCCGAGGATGGCTGAGTCGACGTGGGTTCGGCCATGAACCCACCGATCTTGCCCATGACAGCAGCTGCGGTCAGCCCGATCAACAGGACCACGATGAGCAGAAGAAAGACGATCACGACATGATCGTGTCATGCCTCACCACGTTCGCCCCGGTCGCGACCTCCGCCTTCGCGGCCGCACGTTCGTCGCCGGCGAGACCGGCCTGCTGGCGATCATCAACCGCACGCCCGACTCCTTCTACGACGAGGGCCGCTATCTGGACGACGAGGCTGCACTCGCGGCCGTCGCACGCGCCGTGGCCGATGGCGCAGACGCAGTCGACGTCGGCGGGGTCAAAGCCGGTCCCGGGCCGGAGGTCAGTGCGGCCGAAGAGCTCCACCGGGTGGTGTCCTTCGTCGCAGCGATCCGGGAGGCCCACCCCGACCTGGTGATCAGCGTCGACACCTGGCGCGCCAGCGTTGCCGACGCCGCTTGTGCGGCCGGCGCGGATCTGATCAATGACGCCTGGGCCGGCCACGACCCTGAGCTGTCGACGGTCGCCGGCGCTCATGGCGTCGGCTACCTGTGCGCCCACACCGGTGGCCATCCGCCGCGCACCGACCCGCACCGGGTCCGCTACGAGGACGTCGTCGCCGAGACGGTCGCGGACCTGACCCGACAGGCCGATGCGGCCCTGGCAGCCGGTGTCCGCGAGGACGGCCTGCTGATCGATGCCGCCCAGGACTTCGGAAAGAACACCTACCACTCCCTGCAGGTCACCGGTCAGGTCAGCGCACTGGTTGAGACCGGATGGCCGGTGCTGCTCGCCGTCTCCAACAAGAAGTTCATCGCCGAGACGCTCGGGCTCAACGGCCGCAAGTCCGACCGGATCATCGGCACCCTGGCTACCACCGCCGTCGCTGCATGGGAGGGCGTGCGGATGGTGCGTGCGCATGACGTCGTCCAGACCCGGCAAGTGCTGGACATGGTTCAGGGGCTGCGCACCGGCATACCGGCCCTGGCGCGGCGGGCGCTCGCCTAGCCGACTCATGTCGGGTTTGTGACCTGGGACACAGTCGTTGGTGTTATCTCCGACACAACGGACTAAAGTGTCCCAATCAAACGCCCCGAGGGCTTCTGTCCAGGGCGCGGTCCCGCTGCAACCACCTAAGGAGAGCTCATGCGCCATCTCACAGGTTCTATCGCCGGGGCCGCAGTTCTTGCGTTGGCGCTCAGCGCTTGCGGTTCGGGTGACTCCGGGACCACCGGAGGCAGTGGCAGCACCAGCGCCCTGACCGGGACGGGGACCGGCGACGCCTGCAAGATCGCGACGCCGGTCCCGATAGGAGCGGTGCTGAGCCTCACCGGGGCGGCAGCCAGCTACGGAGAGTCGCAGAAGAAGGGACTCGAGCTGGCCGCGGACGAGCTGAAGGCCAAGGGTGGGGTCACGTATGACGTGAAGATCGAGGACGACGCCACCGATCCTCAGCAAGGCATTGCAGTCTTCGAAGGCTTCGTGACCAAGGACAAGATGAGCCTGATCATCGGTCCGACGCTGTCCAACACGGCGAAGCAGACCGACCCGATCGCCCAGGAGGGCAAGACCCCGGTCCTGGCAGTCTCCAACACCGCCGCCGGCATTACCGAGATCGGGGACTACATCTTCCGCGACTCCCTCACCGAGGGCGCAGTGATCCCGCAGACCGTTGCTGCGGCCAAGACCAAGTTCGGGTTGTCCAAGGTGGTCGTGATGTACAGCAATGACGACGCCTTCACCGAGTCCGGCTACCAGGCATTCAAGGCAGCGCTGGACAAGAGCGGCGTCACGATCGCCAAGACGATCACCTTCTCCAAGTCCGACACCGACTTCCGCGCCCAGCTCACCGAGGCCAAGGGCGCTGCCCCAGATGCGTTGATCGTCTCAGCGCTGATCGAGGCGGCGATACCGCTGGTCACACAGGCTCGCGAGCTCGGGATCAGTGCGCCGATCGTCGGCGGCAACGGGTTCAACTCCCCCAAGCTCATGTCCGGCGCCGGCAAGTCCGCGGACGGGGTTGTCGTCGGTGCCGCATGGAACTCGGCGTCATCAGGGCCGGAGAACGCGGCGTTCCTGACCGCCTATCGCGCCAAGTACTCCGCCGAGCCTGACCAGTTCGCCGCGCAGGCCTACACCGGGCTCAAACTCGTCGACGCGGCAGTGAGGGCCGGCTGCTCCGGCGAGCGTGAAAGCATCAAGAAGAACCTCGCCCAGCTCAAGGACGTCCCGACGGCGCTCGGCAAGTTCACCATGACTGCCACCCGTGACGCCGACACTCCTGCTGTGGTTCAGGTCGTGGAGAGCGGCAAGTTCGCTGTGCTGAAGTAGCACCCGGATGCAGCAGCTGCTCAACGGGATCTTCCTCGGGTCGATCTACGCACTGTTCGCGATCGGGTTCACCTTGGTATTCGGGGTCCTCGACCGGCTTAACCTGGCGCATTCAGCCGTGTTCAGCGCGTCGGCCTTCGTCGGCATCGAGTTGGTCACCCGTGTCGGTCTGTCGATCTGGGTCACCCTGCCGGTCATCTTCTTGTTCGGCGGGGTGCTCGGGCTGGTGATCGAGCGGGTGGCCTTCCGTCCGCTCAAGGACCGCCACGACGCTCACTTCGCCGGACTGATCTCCTCGATCGGGCTCGGAGCGATGTTCCTCGCACTGCTTCAGGCAGGCTTCGGTCCCGACACGCGACGGTTCCCTGCCGACGCGTTCCCCCACCAGCGGCTTGAGTTCGCCGGCGCCGTGGTGTCCGTCCTCCAGCTTGTCATCGTTGCGGTGGCGTTCGCGCTCATGGTGGGGCTGACGCTGATGGTCTCGCGGTCCAAGATGGGGCGCGGGATGCGCGCGGTCGCCGAGAACCCACATGCTGCCCGGGTGCTCGGAATCGACGTCGACCGGATCACCTCGCTCACCTTCGCACTCTCCTCCGCCCTCGGTGGGGTCGCCGGGGTGCTGTTCGCCCTCAACGTGAACAGCGCCCAGATCGCGATGGGGACCAGCATCGAGCTCAAGGGTCTTGCCGTGATCATCGT
The DNA here is from genome assembly GCA_038249115.1 of Actinomycetales bacterium. GTDB lineage: Bacteria > Actinomycetota > Actinomycetes > Actinomycetales > Dermatophilaceae > UBA4719. The sequence goes on along the minus strand of JBBRWQ010000001.1, from coordinate 36,376 downwards.
CGGCGGCCTGGGGTCCTTGCCCGGGGCCATGCTCGGTGGCCTGATCGTCGGCCTGGCAGAGGTGTTCGCGGTCACTTACGTCGGCTCGTCCTGGCGCGATGTCATCGCGTTCGGCTTGCTGTTCGCCATCCTGCTGCTTCGTCCGCAGGGCATCTTCGGTGCCCGCAAGGTTCGAGAGATCTGATGTTCGCGTTTCTCGACGCCTATGCCTCAACGATCACGTTCACGGCGCTCACCGGCGTCCTCGCCTACTCGTTCTATGCAGTGCTCATCGCTGGGCAGCTGAGCCTCGCCCAGGCAGGCCTGGCCTCGGCCGCCGCGTTCACCTCCTCGCTCGTCGTCCCCGCCGAACCGCTGTTCGGCGTCGTGCCTCGTCTGGTGGTCGGCATCGTTGTCGGCATGAGCTTGGGGGCGGCCCTGGCGTTCCTTCTCGGTCTGCCCGTGATGCGGCTGCGTGGAGTGTTCCTGGCCATAGCGACCCTTGCGTTCGGCGAGGTCGTACGCATCCTGCTGATCAACCAGTCGTGGACCGGTGGTGCACAGGGACTGTCCTTCCCGAAGCTGGTCGGCATCCCACAGGCCTGGCTGGCCCTCGTGGTCGTGGCCTACTGGTTCTGGCGCCTCGGTGGGTCCCGCCTGGGCCGCGCGTTCGCCGCCATCCGAGAAGACGAGCTTGCCGCCCAGGCGATGGGTATCGACGTCACCCGGCACAGGATGACCGCCTTCGTCACCTCAGGCGCTGTTGCCGGGCTGTACGGCGTCCTGCTGGCGCACTTCGTCCGCTTCGCTGAGCCCAACGCGTTCGGGTTCTCAGCAGCCGTCGACGGACTCGTGACCGCAGTCGTCGGCGGCACGGCTCTCTTCATCGGGCCGCTGCTGGGCAGCATCTTCCTGACCGCGCTACCCGAGCTTCAGCGCGCGGTGGGTGTCGAGGCGGGCTGGATCCGGCCCTTTCTCTCCAGCCTGATGTTGCTCCTCGTCATCCTGTTCCTGCCGGGTGGTCTGGCCGCACTCATCCCTCACAGGCCGGGCAAGGTAAGCCGCTCCGACGCGCCGCCCGACCTTCCGCCGCTGCCCGCGATCGGCTCGCCGATCGCCAGTTTGCGCGCCATCGGGAAGGACTACGGCGGAGTCCATGCGGTGCGCGGCGTCGACCTCGACATTGCAGCAGGTGAGATCGTTGGCCTGATCGGTCCAAACGGCGCCGGCAAGACCACGTTGATCAACATCGTGTCCGGGCTCGTGACCCCCACCAGGGGAGAGGGGGCCGTGCTTGGTATCTCCGTTGGGTCCGGTGTGCCCGCCCACCGGATCGCTCGGGCAGGGGTCAGCCGAACCTTCCAGCAGATCAAGCTTTTCGACCGTCTCAGCGCCTTGGACAACGCACTCGTCGGCGCCCACCGCATGAGTCGCCCCACACTGCTGCGCCGCTTGGTCCTGCTGCCGTCCGCCCGCCGTGACGAGAGGCTGGCCCTCGGCCAGGCATTCGCGCAGCTGACCCGAGTCGGCCTCGCCGACCGTGCACGTATGCCGGCAGGTGACCTCTCCTACGGCGACCAACGCCGGCTCGAGATCGCCCGGGCACTGGCAGCCCATCCGACGTTGCTGATCCTCGACGAGCCGGCCGCCGGGATGAACCAGGTCGAGGCCCATCAGTTGTCGGTCTTGATCCGCTCTCTCGCCGATGACGGCGTCACAGTCCTGCTGATCGAGCACAATGTGCGCATGGTGCTCGAGACCTGCACCCGCGTGGTTGTACTGGACTTCGGTGAGGTCATCGCAGCCGGAGACCCTGCGACAGTCGCTCGCGACCCGCGCGTCGTCGAGGCCTACCTCGGCGCCGAGGACGAGCGGACGGAGACGGTGTGAGCACCCCGATCCTGAGCGTGGAGAACCTCGTGGTCGCCTACGGGCGGGTCGACGCCGTCAGGGGTGTCTCCTTCCACGCCGATGCCGGCTCCCTGATCACCCTCGTCGGCGCCAACGGCGCAGGCAAGACCTCGATCCTCAACGCCATTGCCGGCCTGGTCCGGCCACGATCAGGCCGGGTCCTCTACCAAGGCAACGACATCACCCGTCGGCCGGCGCACCGGCTGGTCTCCCATGGGCTTGTCCAGGTGCCAGAGGGGCGTCTGATCCTGGGGACCCTGACGGTGGAGGAGAACCTCCAGCTCGGAGGCTGGCAGCGCCGGTCGACCCAAGCCACGTCGATCGAGGAGATGTACGAGCGCTTCCCCCTGCTGGCTCAGCGTCGCTCGCTGGCGGCGGGGGCGCTGTCCGGCGGCGAGCAGCAGATGCTCGCCATCGCCAGGGCTCTGGTCGCACTGCCGACCGTGCTGCTGATGGACGAACCGTCGATGGGCCTGGCCCCGAAGGTCGTCGACGAAGTGTTCCGTGTCATCGCGCAGATTCGCGCATCAGGCACCACCGTCGTTCTCGTCGAGCAGAACGCTCGTCGAGCACTACGGGCGGCTGACTACGGGTACGTCCTGGAGACAGGGAAGGTTGCCCACGAAGGCGCAGCCTCAGAGCTGCTCACCGACCCGCGCGTGGTCGAGGCATACCTCGGCCTGGAGTAGGCCTACGGACGAGTGAGGCTACGGACGCAGTACCACGTGTGAGGGGTTGAGGTCGGCGACCCGCGAGACCCCGAGCAGCGCAAGCGTACGGACGATCTCGGCGTTCAGAATCTGCACCGCCCTGTCGACGCCTCGCTCTCCGCCGGCCATCAGACCGTAAAGGTAGGCCCGGCCAACGAGGCATGCCGTGGCGCCGAGGGCGAGCCCCGCAACGATGTCGGCACCACTGGTGATGCCCGTGTCCAGGAACACCTCGGCGCGGTCTCCGACAACCTCGACCACAGCGGGGAGCACGTGCAGGGGGATGGGTGCTCGATCCAGCTGCCGGCCACCGTGGTTGGACACCACGATCGCGTCTGCGCCGTGATCGACCACCATCCTGGCGTCCTCGACCGTCTGGATCCCCTTGACCACCAGCTTGCCGCTCCACGACTGCCGTAACCAGTCCAGGTCCTCCGGACCGACGGTTGGGTCGAACATGGCGTTGGCCAGGTCGGCGACCGTGCCGTTCCAGGAGGAGAGCGACGCGAAGCTCAAGGGCTCGGTGGTCAGCAGGTTGACCCACCACTGTGGGTGGGTCACGGTGTCAGCGATGGTGCGCAGAGTCAACGACGGCGGGATCGTCAGCCCGTTGCGAACGTCCCGCAGCCGGGACCCGGCGACGGCGGTGTCCACGGTCAGGACCAGCACGTCGTATCCGTTCGAGGCAGCGCGACGCAGCAGCTCGCTGCTCGCCTCCCGGTCCTTCCACAGGTAAAGCTGGAACCATCGCTGCGCGTCCGGCGCCGTCGCCGCAACTTCCTCCAGCGAGGTCGTGCCCATCGTCGAAAGCGCATAGGGAATCCCCCGACGGGCGGCGACTCGCACGACAGCCCGCTCACCCTCGTGGTGCATCATCCGCGTGAACCCGGTCGGCGCGAAGACGAATGGCAGCGCCGAACGCTTCCCAAGGATCGGGGTGCCGGGGTCGATCTGGGAGACGTCGCGCAGCACGCCCGGTCTGAACTCGACGCTGCGAAAGGCGGCTCGCGCGCGCCGCAGGCTGATCTCTGCCTCTGCCGCCCCGTCGGTGTAGTCGAACACCGCCCGAGGCGTCCGCCGACGGGCGATCGTACGCAGGTCACCTATGGTGTGGGCGCGGGACAGCCGTCGTTCGGTGGGGCTGAGGACGAGGGGCCGGTGACCGAGAAAGGGAGCCAGCTCTGACCAGCGGGGAACGCGGCGTTCTGTCACGGTGGGTCCTCAGATAGGACGCGCAAGAAAAACCTGCTGCACGATAGCAGGCCATATCGGGTTCTCTCAGGACGCCAGCGGAAGGGAAGGCCGGACCGAGGGTCGACGTCACGTACCTGCTCAAGGTGCTAACCGACGTCTGACTCCTGGGCAGACGGCTGGACCAACGAGGAGCTCAGCATCTTGACCAGTTCGGGGACGTCTTCTTCAGCCAGGCGCAGCGTGGCCCGGCAGATGTCGTCCTGCCAGATCGAGAGCACGACCCTCCCGGCATCCGGATGTGATGACACGCGCAGCCGTCTGCCCGCCTTATCGCGGCCGAGCAAGGTGCTCCCTCGTGTCGGCAGTGGCGAGACGGTCATCTCGTCAGTATGGGGCGCAAGCTCATCGCCGAACCAGAGACTGCCGAAAGATCGCCTGACAAAAGATGGCTATTCGGGACGTTTGGGTGTGTAGTCCTGGTCTCCGCCGACAATGATGCGCACCGCCTCGTCGACGTCATCGGTGACGTGCAGGAGGTCGACGTCGGGCGGGCTGATGGTTCCCGTGGCCTCAGCGGTCTGGCGAAGCCAGTCGAGCAGGCCGCCCCAGTACGCCGTGCCCATGAGCACCAGCGGGAAGGAGGTGACCTTGCGCGTCTGCACGAGTGTGACCGCCTCGAAGAGCTCGTCCAGGGTGCCGAAGCCGCCAGGCAGGACGATGAACCCTTGCGCGTACTTGACGAACATGGTCTTGCGGGCGAAGAAGTAGCGGAAGTTGACCCCGAGGTCGACAAAACGGTTCATGCCCTGTTCGAACGGCAGCTCGATGCCTAGCCCGACAGAGGTGCCGCCAGCCTCGAGGGCTCCCTTGTTGGCAGCCTCCATCGACCCCGGCCCGCCCCCGGTGATGACCGCGTAGCCGGCGACGGCGAGCGCCGTGCCGACCGCGACACCCATGGCGTAGTTGGGGTCCTCCGGCCTGGTCCGCGCGGAGCCGAACACGCTCACGGCTGGACCGAGCTCGGCCAGCGCGCCGAAACCCTCGACGAACTCGCTCTGGATCCGCAGCACCCGCCACGGGTCGGCATGCAGCCAGTCGGCTGGCCCGGCGTTGTCGAGCAGCCGCTGGTCTGTCGTGGTCGGAGGCACCTTGCTGCGTCGCAGCGTCACGGGGCCCGTGTGGTATTCGTAGCTCTTCTCGGTCACGGCCACCAATCTATGCGGCGTCAGGCCAACCAGCGCAACAACGCCGCCTCCGCATCGACCAGCTGCTGCACCGGGCAGTGCTCCAGGTCGTGGTGGGCCCAGTTCGGGTCCCCCGGACCGAAGTTCACCGCAGGGATCGACAGCTGCGAGAACAGGGCAACGTCGGTCCAGCCCTCCTTGGCCCGCACCGGCACCGCCAAGGCGTCGACGAACGCCCTGGCCGCCGGCAGCTGCAGCCCAGGCCGCGCGCCGTCCGCACTGTCGGTCAACACCACGGCATACCCGTCAAAGAGCTCGGACACGTGGGCCAGTGCCTGCTCGCCCGACTTGTTGGGCGCGAAGCGGTAGTTGACCGTGACTACACACTCGTCGGGAATGATGTTGCCGGCGATCCCTCCCCGGATGCCGACGGCGCTCAGCGCCTCGTGGTAGTCCAGTCCGTCCACCTCGATGGTCTGCGGCTCATAGGCCACCAGCCGTCCCAGGATGGTCGCGGCCTCGTGGATCGCGTTGTGACCGTTCCAGGGGCGCGCCGAGTGGGCCGCCTTGCCCGTGGCCGTGACATCGACCCGCAGGGTGCCCTTGCAGCCACCCTCGACAGCGCCGTCGGTCGGCTCGAGCAGCACAGCGAAGTCGGCTTGCAGCAGCTCGGGGCTGTTGCGGCGCACGCGCGCCAGCCCATTGCGCTCGATCTCGATCTCTTCACAGTCGTAGAACACGTAGGTGATGTCCCGGGTCGGTTCGGACAGCTCTGCGGCCAGTCGCAGCTGAACGGCCAAACCGCCCTTCATGTCGCAGGTGCCACGACCGACCAGGTTGTCACCTTCACGGCGGGCCGGAAGGTTCGGCGGATCGGTCAGCGGAACGGTGTCCATGTGACCGGCCAGCAGGACACGCTCCGTACGGCCAAGGTTGGTGCGAGCGATGATCGTGCGCCCGTCACGGGTCACCTCAAGGTGGCCCAGCGGCCGGAGGGCGGCATCGATGGCGTCCGATATCTGCTGCTCGTCACCGCTCACCGACTCGATGTCGCACAGTGCTGCTGTCAAGGCGACGACGTCGGTGGCCAGATCGAGGCGTGGCGTGGAAGACATGCGAGGCAGCGTATCCGGCGGGTGCCCGCCGTCCCCGACAACTCACCTACGCTGGTGTCCATGACGAGCGAGCGCAGCGCATGGGGATATGGACTCGCCACGGTGACCGTGGGCGGTCAGGTGCTCGACGCCTGGTTCCCCGAGCCGGCGCTCGGACCTGCTACGGCCGAGGATCCTTACGGCGCCCCCGCGGAGCTGGCAGCTGCAGCCAAGGAGGACCCTCGTCGTGGCGTTCGCGCACAGGTGGTCCATGTTGCGATCGACCTCGACGCAGCGCCCGCCGACGTCCCCGATGCCTACCTGCGTCTTCACCTGCTCTCGCACCGCCTTGTGAAACCCAACAGCATCAACCTCGACGGACTCTTCGGTGTGCTCAACACAGTCGTGTGGACCAGCGCCGGCCCGTGCCCGGTCGAGGACTTCGAACGCACCCGTATGCATCTGCGCGACTCCGGGCCGGTCCAGGTCTTCAGCGTTGACAAGTTCCCGCGGATGACCGACTACGTGGTGCCCGGCGGGGTCCGGATCGCCGACGCCGACCGGGTGCGCCTGGGCGCCTACCTGGCCGAAGGCACCACGGTGATGCACGAGGGTTTCGTCAACTTCAACGCCGGGACGCTGGGGACCTCCATGGTCGAGGGCCGGATCGTGCAGGGCGTCGTGGTTGGCGACGGCACTGACATCGGGGGCGGCGCCTCCATCATGGGCACACTCTCCGGTGGTGGCACCGACCGGATCAGCATCGGCGAGCGCTGCCTGCTCGGCGCCGAGTCGGGGATCGGCATCTCCCTGGGCGACGACTGCGTTGTCGAGGCCGGGCTCTATGTCACCGCCGGCACCAAGGTCACCTTGCAGGATGGACAGGTGGTCAAGGCCAGGGAGCTCTCGGGGCGCTCGGGCCTGCTGTTCCTCCGGAACTCGGTGACCGGCACCGTCGAGGCCCGCTCACGCACCGGTAGCGGCATCACCTTGAACTCCGCCCTCCACGTCAACGACTGAGCAGCTGATCCCCGACATGACCATTACCCACGGTCGGCGTCGACGCCGGTGGGTCGGGCGTCTCGTGCTTCTGGTCATCGTGGCGATAGTCGGCGGCGTCGGCTTCGTCGCCTACACCACATTCAGGACGAACTTCGGTCAGCCGTCGTGTCGTGCGGTGGCACTCGCAAACGAGGTCTCGTTCACCCCGGAACAGAGCGCCAACGCTGCCACGATCACTGCCATCGCGCTCAAACGTGGCTTGCCCGCGCGTGCCGCCACCATCGGCAACGCCACGGCGATCCAGGAGTCCAAGCTGCGCAACATCCGGTTCGGCGACCGCGACTCCCTCGGGTTGTTCCAGCAGCGCCCCAGCCAGGGCTGGGGGACGGAGGCGCAGATTCTGGACCCCGTCTACGCGACCAACAAGTTCTATGACGCCCTGACCAAGATCAGCGGTTATCAGGGCATGGAGATCACCAAAGTGGCCCAGATGGTCCAGCGCAGTGCGGCCCCGCAGGCCTACGCGGACCATGAGCAGGAGGGGCGCATCCTCGCCTCGACCCTGGCCGGCCACTCCCCCGGCGGCTTCGGCTGCCGGCTGGACGAAGCGACGGTCAGCACCCCGGCTGCGACCATCGCAGTGCACTTGACGGCCGAGCTGGGCGTGCCGGCCACTGTGCAGGGAAAGACGATCCGTGTCACGGGACGCAACGCCCAGCTAGCCTGGGCTGCCGGCTCCTGGGCAGTGGCCCATGCGGATGCCGATGGCATCACCTCAGTCACCGTCGGCAACCGCGCATGGACCCGGGGGCGCGGGTCCGAAGCCTTGTCCTGGCACCCCGCCGAAGCGGCCCTCGCGGCCACGTCGGTTATCATCACCCGCCGTTGACATTGCCCAGGCTCACCCCAACTAGCGCACCTTTGCTGGCGTACTCAGCGCCGGCTGAGCGCGACGTACTTGCGCTCGGTGGGGCCGACGTAAATCTGACGCGGGCGGGCGATCTTCAGCTCAGGGTCCGCGATCATCTCTCGCCACTGGGCAATCCAGCCCGGCAGCCGGCCCATCGCGAACAGTACGGTGAACATCTTGGGCGGGAAGCCCATCGCCCGGTAGATCAGCCCGGTGTAGAAGTCAACGTTCGGGTACAGCTTGCGCTCGATGAAGTAGGAGTCCGAGAGGGCCACCTGCTCAAGCCGGAAGGCGATGTCGAGCAGCTCGTCACGCTGGCCCAGGCTCTCCAGGAGCTGGTCCGCGGTCTTCTTGATGATCGCCGCACGCGGGTCGTAGTTCTTGTAGACCCGGTGCCCGAAGCCCATCAGCTTGGCCCCGTTCTCCTTGCTCTTGACCTTGCGTACGAACTCGTCGACGTTGCCGCCGTCGGCCTGGATCTGCTCAAGCATCGTGAGCACCGCCTGGTTGGCGCCGCCGTGCAGCGGCCCGAACAGGGCGTTGATGCCGGCCGAGACGGAGGCGAACAGGTTGGCATGCGAAGAACCGACCAGACGCACTGTGGACGTGGAGCAGTTCTGCTCGTGGTCGGCGTGCAGGATCAGCAGCTGGTCGAGCGCCTTGACCATGATCGGATCGGCGTCGTACGGCTCAGCCGGGAACCCGAACGTCATCCGCAGGAAGTTTTCCACCAGCGGCAGCGAGTTGTCTGGGTAGAGGAACGGCTGGCCGACACTCTTCTTGTAGGCGTAGGCGGCGATGGTCGGCAGCTTGGCCATCAGGCGGACGGTCGAGATCTCGACCTGCTCAGGGTCGAACGGGTCGAGGCTGTCCTGGTAGAACGTCGAGAGGGCGGAGACCGCCGAGGACAGCACAGGCATCGGGTGAGCGTCGCGAGGAAAGCCCCCGAAGAAGCTTCTGAGGTCTTCGTGAAGCAGCGTGTGGCGCCGGATCCGCGCGTCGAAGTCGGCCAGCTCTTTGCCGGTCGGGAGCTCTCCGTAGATCAGGAGGTGCGAGGTCTCGAGGAAAGAGGATTTTTCAGCCAGATTCTCGATCGGGTAGCCGCGGTACCGAAGAATGCCCGCGTCCCCGTCGATGAAGGTGATCGCCGAGCGGCAAGAGGCCGTATTGACGAAAGCTGGATCGAGGGTGACCCGCCCAGTCTCCTTCAGCAGATTCGATACGTCGTACCCGTCACTGCCCTCTGTGGCCTTGACCACGGGGCACGAGAGCTCTTTCTCACCGATGCGCAGGGTCGCGTCAGCTGGGGCGTTACTCATAAAGTGGTCGACCTCCTTGTTGCCCGGCACCATTGCCGGGTCGTGCACTGCGTGCGACGATACCCGAGGGGGTACCGCAGAGAAAAAACTGTGACTAGCGCCACGCGACCACGGCCCCACCAACCCTCAGCGGGTCGCATCGGCCCTCTTTGGCCCTCCGTCCAGACGTGTCACTGCCGCGTTGATTCGTTCATCGGTGGCGGTCAGTGAGACGCGCACGTGCCGGGCACCTGCCTTGCCATAGAAGCTGCCCGGCGCCACGAGGATGCCCGACTCCGCCATCTCGGCGACCATGGACCAGTCGGTGGCAGGGTCGGCACCGTCCTGTGTGGCCCACAGGTAGAGGCCGGCGTCGGAGTGCTCGATGCGGTAGCCGGCGCCTTCCAGGGCGGACCGGAGATGAGCACGTCGTATGCCGTATCGCACCCTCTGAGCTGCCACATGAGCGTCATCGGTGAGGGCCGCGAGCATCGCCTGCTGGACAGGCCAAGGGACCATCATTCCCGCGTGCTTGCGGATCTCGAGCAGGCGGGCGACCAGGGCGGGGTCCCCGGCAACGAAGGCAGCGCGATAGCCGGCCATGCTGCTCTGTTTGCTCAACGAGTAGACCGCCAGCAGGCCCTCGTGGCTGCCGCCGGACACCCGTGGGTCAAGGATGCTCGGCACAGCGCCCGGGGCAGGCAGACCCAGGGAGGTCCCGCCCGCGCCATCTCGCCAGTCCAGCTCGGCGTAGCACTCATCGCTGGCGACAACCACGCCGTGGTGCCGGGCCCATTGAACGACCTTGGCGAGGTCCTCATGGCCAAGGACCTGCCCGGTGGGGTTGCTGGGGCTGTTGACCCACAACAGTCTTGCTCTCGCCTTCGAGGTGACGGGGCCCAGACCGGTCACGTTGTCCATCAGCTGCGGCGTCGCGCCTGCGAGACGCGCCCCCACGTCATATGTTGGGTAGGCAACGGCCGGGATCACCACCACGTCCCCGGGGCCGGCGCCGAGCAACGTCGGCAGCCAGGCCACCAGTTCTTTGCTGCCGATCGTCGGCAGGACACCGTCGGGGTTCACATCCGGAACGAGGCGACGGCGTGCGAACCAGGTCGCCACGGCCTCTCGAAGGGCCGCGGTCCCCCACGTCTGGGGGTAGCCGTGGGCATCGGCCGCGGCCGTCAGGGCAGCTTTGATGACATCCGGAGTGGGGTCCACGGGGGTGCCGACCGAGAGGTCGACGAGCCCGCCGGTATGAGAGCTCGCCCGCTCCTTGTACGGAGCGAGCGAGTCCCATGGAAAGTCCGGAAGGCTATCCATCGTCGGTGGTGACGACGTCTCAGCCCTACTCGGCGTGCGCCTGCGGCGGCAGTGCCATGATCAGCGGGTGGTCCTTGGCGATCTTGCCGAGCTTGGCGGCGCCACCCGGACTACCGAGGTCGTCGAAGAACTCGACGTTGGCCTTGTAGTAGTCCTTCCACTGCTCGGGTGTGTCGTCTTCGTAGAAGATGGCCTCGACCGGGCAGACCGGCTCGCAGGCGCCGCAGTCGACGCACTCGTCGGGGTGGATGTAGAGAGTGCGCTCACCCTCATAGATGCAGTCGACTGGACATTCCTCGATGCAGGCCTTGTCCTTGACGTCGACACAAGGCTGGGCGATGACATAGGTCATGGTGGACGATCCTCCTGGGCGCGGCTTGCTGTATGGGACCTATTATGCCGAGTCCGCAGACTGGACAGGCACCAGGGTCCAACGAACCCCGTCTGCCGGTCCAGTCACCGAACCGAAAGCCGCGCGATGACCGTGTCAGATCCAGTTGATGGCCTCCGTGCAGGAATGCGCGCCGTGGTTCGCCACCGGATCGATCATGGCGTCACAGATGCACTGGGCGACGTCGTGGCGATCGACCCTGAAACGATCTCAGTGCGGACCCGTCTCGGGGTCGTGACGGTCGCGCGGGTGGCAGTCGTGGCCGCCAAGGAGGTCCCGCCCAAGCCCACCCGCCGGGGCGCCTCACACCTAGCGATACCCATGGATGACCTGGAGCGAATCATGGCCGATGGGTGGCCACCGGTGGAACGAGCAGAGCTGGGCGGATGGCTCCTGCGGGCTGCGGGCGGATTCACTGGCAGAGCCAATTCGGTTCTGCCACTTGGCAATCCTGGCGTGCCGCTGTCCGAGGCTGTCGATCGCTGCGAGAGATGGTACGACGAGCGGGGGCTGCGGCACCTTTTCTGCCTGTTCGGCCCGGCGGGGTTCCGTGCCGCCGACGACCCGTTGGGCGTCATACTGCTCGGTCGCGACTACGAGCAGTTCAACCGCACCCTGGTCCTGACCGCGGCCACCGCCATCCTTCCGCCGGAGACCGCGCCCACCTCACGCGCGCGCGTACGACTTGAGTCTGTGCCCTCGCAGCGCTGGTGGGACGCATGGTCCGCCGGGGACGCACGGGTCGCACCAGTGGACGAGGCCGACATCGCACCTTCCGTGGCCCGAACCGTGATGACGGGCTCACCCGACCAGCTGTTCGCGTCGTTGGAGGTGGAGGGTGGCATCATCGGCGTCGCCCGTGGTGCCTTCACCCAGGCGTGGGCCGGAGTCTTCGCCCTAAGCGTTGCGCCGGAACATCGGCGCACCGGTGTCGCCATGCAGCTCATGGGCGCGCTTGCCGACGCGTCACGCGCACGCGGCACACGGTCCATGTATCTGCAGGTGACAGAGGACAACTCACCCGCGCGCGGCCTCTACGAACGGCTCGGTTTCAGCGTCCACCATGAGTACCTCTATCTCGGCGGGATGACCGACTAGCCCGACTAGCCCACAGAGGGGTTGGTACACGTCACGCTGTCTTCAGGGATGTAGTGGGTCTTGAACGTCGAGGTCCTGACCTGGACGCCGTTCCTCTTGAAGATCCGGGTCACGGTTACGTCGAAGCCTGCATTCGGCGTCTGTGGCACGCAGCCCGGGCGAGCGTCAACGATGGTCTTGGGCTGCACCACATTGCGCCTGGGTCCCTTGACTGCCTGGATGTCCCACGTCTTCGTGCCGAAGAAGGTCACAGTGATGTCGTTGCCCTTCACATGCGCATCGACGAGGATCCCGAAACCCGTGTCGTTGGTCCACTTCTGGTCGACGTCTGGCCAGGACAACGTAGCCTCACGACCCTCGGGGTAACGCGCGATGTAGAACGAGTGCGGGGTGTACCTCTCGATCCTGACCCCGGAGAAGAAGGCCGCGTTGAAGGTGGTCGTTGAGACCTGCGAGACGCCACCTCCGTAGGCTTTCTCCAGCCGACCGGCATAGATGACGGGGGCCTGCTGGTAGCCCTTGGCCGGAGTCCGCTCCCCCAGGATGGCGTTGAGGCTGAACAGGGCACCGGGCCGCACCACCGTGCCGTTCAGGGCACCGACCGCGATCGTGATGTTGTTGGTGCGCGGCGGGTTGTAGGGAAACTGCGTGGTGAAGGTCGAGATCGCCTCCTTGATCCCCCATCCCTGAGCCGTCGCGGTGGTCACCTTGGGCTGGGTCGAGAGCATCGTGATCGAGGCCGTGCGCGTCGTTGAGGTCAGCGCTGCGAGGAACACGGCCGGAGCGCGCGATACGTCGACCTCCGTTCCGACCACTGCGGGCACAACCCGCGGCGCACCTGCAACCAAGCGAACCGTCGCATCGACCGGGGGCCCCTCGGCATGGGGAGCGGCCAGCCGGATGACCGACATGAGCTTGGCCGCGTCGACAGTGGGTTGGAGCACCCCGACGCCGTCGGCGACCATGGACAGCACGGGAGCGAACTGTGCCGGTTGGACTATCACAGGAGTCCGGCCGACCTGCAGCCTGACGGATCCTGACATAGCGGGGATGGCGAACTCCGTTGCGGCACGGTTGACCTCATCCGCCGAGACCTTCGATTTGGTGATGGTGATGACAGCCTCGACGACCTGCTGCCCCGGCCACCGGGAGACGATCTCATCGCTGGTCTCTCGGACGTTGACTGCCTGTCCGACCACGGAGCTGACGACCGTCGCCTTGCCGCCAGGGAAGGTGATCGAGCCCTCAACCACCGGAGAGTCGATGGCCTGGGCTGCTGCGGTCACCGCTGCCGCGAGCTTGGCGCGGTCGACTCGGACCTTCAGGGGTTCGTCCGTGCCTCCCGTGAGGCGCGCCCACATCTGCACCGGGTCCAGCGTGAACCCGGTCAGCTCCGAGAGTGTGGCATCCAGGTCGACCTCCAGCCCTGCAGTGCCAGGATCGATGTCGACCGTGTGTGAAGGAACTTGGAGACGTATCGGCCGGGAAGCCCTGGAGGCCAGAACGCGTTTGAGCGTGACGGTCGCCTCACCAGGTGTCATGCCGCCGATCGCGATCTGGCCGGCAGTGGTGCTGGACGGCACATGGCGGCTCAGGAAGGCCGCCAGCCCGCAGTACACCCCACCCAGCACGAGCACGGCCACGACCAGCCGCACGATCGGCTGACCGGCTCTCACGGGTTGCCACCAGAACGTCCTTGATCATCAGCGGGCATAGCACTCGTCCTCATGCCAACGTCTCGTACTGGCCGCGGTAATAAAGAAGTGCCTCGCCGGGATGCGCGGAGGTGGTCACCGAAACGACCTCGCCCACCACGATGCTGTGGTCTCCGGCCGGATGGATCGCGGTGGTACGGCACTCGAACGTCGAGAGCGCGTTGTCGAGCAAGGCCACCCCGGTCTGCGGGCCACTGTGGTGGGGCAGGCGATCGAGCTGAGCGTGAAGCGGTCTTCCACGTGTCGCCAGCCAGTCGGCGACCGCCCTGTCGTTGCCGGCCAACACGCTGACCCCCCATACGCCCGACTCGGCTACTGCGTCGTGGAAGCGTGCCTCGCGTTCGACACAGACGAGCAGGAGCAACGGTTCGAGTGACACGGAGGTCACGGCACTAGCGGTCATCGCATGGTCAAGATGGCGGACGCGGGTGGTGAGCACCGTGACGCCCGTCGCGAAGCGGCTCATGGCCCGCCGGAACAGGTCAACGTCCGGGGTGTCCAGGGGATCAGGGACGTTCGGAGTATCCGGGGTCATCCGGGATCCTGGAAGCCGGTCAGCAGATCCATATTGCGCGGCGCACCAGGCGCCTCGGGCACCAGGCGGCCGGCCGCGGGATCGAACCGCGCGAAACCCTCGCGGCCGGAGAGACGGGTTGCGATGTGGTTGGACAATACGTAGTAGCCCTCGTCGACCGTGACCTGGGTCTTGTGCTCGGCCAAGGCACGGCTCTGCGCCTCGACCAGAGCCGGCTCATCGACGACGTGAGTGACGACCTCGTCATCGACAACCGACGGCGGGTATGGCGCATCCTGTTGCAGGACAATGTAGTTCGAACCGATCGACGCCACCCTGTCCAACAGCCACCCCCGGTCCTGCGACGCCCAGCTCTGCGGAGTGAGGATGCAGTAGACCTCTGGCACGGCCTCGCCCTTGGCTGGGGACGCGGTTGCCGCGCCGGATCCGGCTCCCACCTCGCTGTCCCCCTCGTTCTCACCCGACAGTGCCACAAGAGCGGACATGGTCACTCGATGGGTTTGGATGTGGTCCGGATGGGCATAGCCGCCCTGCCGGTCGTACGTCACGACCACGTCAGGCCGCAGCGTCCGGATGTGGGTGGCCACCATGGCAGCGGCCTCGCCGACATCGGCGAGGGCAAACGCGTCCGGATGTTGTGCATTCGCAGAGTCGGCCATTCCTGAGTCGCGATAGCGCGACGCAGTTCCTCGCGCCAGGTCTTCGCCCAGCACCGCGTGCTCGACCCCCAGCACCGCCATAGCCGCTCGCAGCTCTTCACGGCGCCTGGCTCCGAGCGTGTCGTCGCGGTCGGAGCCAAGATGGGCCAGCTCAGGGGGGATAACCTCGCCCTCCTCGCCGAGAGTGCACGTGAGCAGGTGTACGTCGTGTCCCCGCCCCACGTAGGCAGCCATCGTGATCCCCGTCGTCAACGTCTCGTCGTCAGGGTGGGCGTGGACGAACAACAGTCTGGCGCGCCCAGGCACCGATGCGACCGCGGGAGACCCTGTCATCGGCCGACCTCGGGATCCAGGTCGACCGCAGCCAGGTCGACCGTGGCGGCCAAGGCTGGGTTGTCGATGTAGTTCTTGACGCCTGCGCCGTGGACGAACACGTACTTCTGGTTGCTCAGGGCGATCGCGGCGACCTGCGTAGCGAGCTGCATGTCCAGATCTCCCCACGACTTCTCGCGTCGGGACGCATCGGCAATCTTCGCGACGGCATCGATCTTGGCGTTGAAGGCAGGGTCAGCGAACCGGCCGTAGTCCTGACCTGAGGAGCTCGGGGTGAGGTTCTGCCGACTGTCGAAGAGCGAAGGGATCACGCTGGAGCCCGACGGCCACTCGGCGGACCCCACCGCCCACATCACGTCGTAACGACGGCTGTTCTGGACCGCCGCGATCGTCGTGAAGTAGTCGTTCTCAAGACCCTCGAGGGTGACCGAGAAGCCGGCGTCCTGCCACCCCTGTTGCAGCGCCGCCATCGCCTTGTCCGCGATGGTGCCCGATCGGTAGGCCACCGTGATACCCACCGGCAGGGCAAGTCCCGACGCCTCCAGCAGGCCGCGCGCCCTCACGGCATCCCCGCGGGGCGGGACACCTAGAGGATTGGAGTCGTTGTAGGCAGGCAGGGACTTGTTGATCATCGCGTGGGTCGCCTCGGCTGCGGTGTCTCCACCAAGAGCCGTGACGTAGGCCTCGCGGTTGGTCCCAACAGCCAATGCCTGTCGGACCTTGAGGTTGGCCATCGCCGGCCGGCTGAAGTTGGGCAACAGATAGTCGACGAACGGCGCGCGAGGGTTGGTTGACAGGGCCTTGATCGCCGGAGTGGACATGATGTTGTGCTGCAACACCGGCGGCGCAGAGTCCCCCGCTATCGCGAAGGGGTCCGAGGTCGTGTTGGGGCCCGCGTCGGCGCTCGCCATGATGGTGCTGATCGCCGCCTCGACCGTGACCCCCTCCTGGTAGACGATCTGCAGTGGTCGCGCTGTGCGGATCGGGTCTGTCGCCGCGTCCCAGTGCGAGTTGCGAACGAAGGTCGCGCCCGAACCCGGCATCCACGCGGTCTTGAGCCTGTATGGGCCGTTGGAGAAGATCTCGGTAGCCGACCTGGCGCCGCGGTCCTTGTCCGCTCGCACCGGGCCAAAGGCCGACAGAGCCACCACCTGGTTGAAGTCCGGGACGGGCCTGGCCAGCTTGAATGTCATCGACAGACCTGAGCAGGTCACCGCCTTGTCGAACGCAGCTTGTCCCGTCTTGAGATAGGGCCCGGCGTAGCTGCTGGAACCATCCGTGTTGCGGGGCACGTCCAGCATGGCCAGAGCGTTGGCCGAGCCGCCGGTGATCTGGGTGGTGGCGAAGGTGCGTGAGATGCCGTACTTCACGTCGGCACAGGTGACAGTCTTGCCGTCCTGCCAGGAGGCGTCGGGGCGCAGAGTGAAACGCCACACCATCCCCCCTGCCGAGGGCGTCCCCGTATCAGTGGCCAGGTCGGGTGACAGCTCCGGCAGAGTGTCAACGTGGGTGGCCGGTGCCCACGCTGTCAGGGTCCGCTCGAAGACCCGACCCGCGAAAGCCATGTCGGCACCGACAGCCAGCCGTTGGGGGTCCCAGGCTGCGATGGGGCCGAGCCGCAGGATAGAAAGCGTCGCACCTCTGGTGTGGGCATTGGCCGTCGTGGGCTTGACATCAGAGGGCGCCTGCGGGGAACACGACGCGGTCACGAGAATGACGCCAACGCTCAACGCAAGAGCGGCGCTGTTTCTTCTGGCGGGCATCTGCTGGTGACTCCTCGTGTGCACGGGCGATGGAACACACCGAACGCGTCTCGGCTCAAGACGACCGTACGCCGCCCGGATAGTCCCTCCGCTGGCTCTCAGGACTTGGCGGCAGTCTTGGCCCTGGCTGCGGTGCGCGCGCGCTCGTTCTGGGGTAGCACCAGCTTGCGGATACGCACTGCGTCCGGGGTGACCTCGACGCACTCGTCCTCGCGGCAGAACTCCAGGGCCTGCTCCAGGCTCAGCTTGCGCGGCGGGATCAGACGCTCGAGCACTTCGGAGGTGGCCGAGCGCACGTTGGTGAGCTTTCGTTCCTTGCAGATGTTGACGTCCATGTCCTCCACGCGGGAGTTCTCACCCACGATCATGCCCTCGTAGACCTCGGTCGTCGGCTCCAGGAACATCGCCCCGCGCTCCTGGAGGTTGAACATCGCGTAGGACGTCGCGACACCTGTGCGGTCGGCGACCAGCGAGCCGTTCTGCCGGGTCTTGAGCTCTCCCACCCAGGGCTCGTAGTCCTCGAAGACATGGTTGGCGATGCCGGTGCCGCGAGTGTCGGTAAGGAACTCGGTCCGGAAGCCGATGAGCCCGCGCGACGGCACGACGAACTCCATCCGCACCCAGCCGGTGCCGTGGTTGGTCATCTGCTCCATCCGGCCCTTGCGCACGGCCAGCAGCTGGGTGATCGTGCCGAGATGTTCCTCGGGAGCGTCGATCGTGAGGCGCTCGAACGGCTCGTGGATCTTGCCGTCGATCACGCGGGTGACCACCTGTGGCTTGCCAACGGTCATCTCATAGCCCTCGCGGCGCATCTGCTCAACCAGGATGGCCAGCGCCAGCTCACCTCGGCCCTGCACCTCCCAGGCGTTGGGGGTCTCGGTGGGCAGCACCCGGATCGAGACGTTGCCGACCAGCTCGCGTTCGATGCGGTCCATGATCAGACGCGCGGTGACCTTGGTGCCCTTGGCCCGCCCGACCAGCGGAGAGGTGTTGGTGCCGATCGTCATCGAGATCGCCGGCTCATCGACGGTGATCAACGGCAGCGGGATCGGGTTGTCCGGGTCGGCCAGTGTCTCGCCGATGGTGATCTCGGGGATGCCGGCCAGCGCAATGATGTCGCCGGGGCCGGCGCTGTCCACGGGTTTGCGCTCGAGCGCATCAGTCATCAGCAGCTCGGTGATCTTGACACGCTCGATGGTGCCGTCAGCACGGCACCAGGCAGCCTGCTGGCCCTTCTTGATGGTGCCGTTGTACACGCGGCACAGGGCCAGGCGGCCGAGGAAGGGTGAGGCGTCCAGGTTGGTGACGTGGGCCTGCAGCGGGGCCTCGTCGTCGTAGACGGGCGCCGGGATGGTCTCCAGGATCGCCGCGAAGAGCGCCTCGAGGGTGGCCTCGTCCGGCATGCCGCCGTCCTCGGGGCGGGTCAGCGACGCACGCCCGGCCCGGGCTGAGGCGTAGACGATCGGGAAGTCCAGCTGCGTGGATGCGGTGTGGGCATCGTCGAGCAGATCCATGAACAGCTCGTAGGTCTCGTCGACGACCTCGGCGATGCGGGAGTCGGGGCGGTCGACCTTGTTGATGCACAAGATGACAGGCAGCTTGGCCGCGAGCGCCTTGCGCAGCACGAACCGCGTCTGCGGCAGAGGGCCTTCGGAGGCGTCGACAAGCAGCACCACACCGTCAACCATAGACAGACCGCGCTCCACCTCGCCGCCGAAATCGGCGTGACCGGGAGTGTCGATGATGTTGACGGTGATGCCATCCGGGTAGCCGGCCTTGTCAGCGGCGAGACCCTTGAATCTCACCGCGGTGTTCTTGGCGAGGATCGTGATGCCCTTTTCGCGCTCGAGGTCACCGGAGTCCATGGCGCGCTCTTCGACGTGCTGGTGAGCACCGAATGCGCCGGACTGCCAGAGCATGGCGTCAACGAGGGTGGTCTTACCGTGGTCTACGTGGGCGACGATGGCAACGTTGCGGATGTCACCGCGGGTCTGCATGGGCATGGGGCAATTCTCTCAGCAAACGGTGAGCGTATTGACCACGCCATTGACCACGCCGGATCAGAGCTGCTTCGGCTCGCTCATAAGGACCTCCAGTCGCCGGACGATCGGAAGATCCGCAGGCAGCCAACCGACCGCATACAGCTCGGACCTGGTCAGCCGGCGCAGAAGGTCGTGGTCCTCCAGAGGGCGCGGCTCACCAGAAGTGATCCGCGCCAGCCACACCTGCATGACGTAGCGATCTCCGAGCGGCCAGGCGCCGGCCAGCGGGCCCTCGAGGGTGGCGCCGACCTCGATGTCCACTCCGAGCTCCTCTCGGATCTCTCGGAAGAGTGCGTCCAGCGGCTCCTCACCAGGATCTACCTTGCCGCCAGGTAGCTCCCAGCCGCCGGCGAGCTCGGGTGGCTCTGTACGCCGGGCGCTGAGCAGAGTCGCCGGACGGTCGAGGTCGTCGACGATCGCGGCTCCGACGACAAGCTGGGGGAACTTGATTGAGTCATCCATGGTCGCGGAACAGTCTGCCCGCTCCCCTCGTCCTGCGCTGGACGGGCCGAGCCCTTCTCGACAAACAGCGCCAGGCTTGCCACGGTGTGACCATGACCAGACTGCTGAGCGACGAGGAGATCACCCGACAGCTGGGCGACCTGCCGGGGTGGACGCATGATGGCGAGAGTCTCGGCGCGTCATACGACGCACCTGACTTCCCCACCGCCGTCCGGATGATCGTGGAGGCTGGCGACGAGGCGGAGCAGATGCAGCACCACCCCGACGTCGACCTGCGCTTCAAGGTCACCCGCTGGAGACTGTCAACACACTCGGCCGGCGGCGTGACCCAGCTGGACATCGAGCTGGCCCACCGCATCGCACAGACTGCGGCCCGACTGAACGCGAAAGCAGAGGCGACAGGATGAGCACGGCGACAGAGCCGCTCAGCCACGACGAGCCACATGCGCCTGGGATGGCGCGCCGGCTGAACTGGCTGCGCGCCGGAGTCCTCGGTTCCAACGACGGGATCGTGTCAACAGCCGGCCTCGTGATCGGGGTGGCTGGCGCGACGACCTCGCGAACGGTCATCATCACAGCTGGCATCGCAGGCCTGGCAGCAGGGGCGATGAGCATGGCCGTGGGTGAGTACGTCTCGGTCAGCAGCCAACGGGACTCCGAGCATGCGTTGCTGGCTAAGGAGCGCCGCGAGCTCGAGGAGACTCCAGAGGAGGAGCTCGAGGAGCTGGCCGGCTTGTATGCCGCCAAAGGGCTGTCGCACGAGCTGGCCAGGGAGGTGGCGGTGCAACTGACAGCACACGACGCACTGGGCGCGCACGCCGAGGCCGAGCTCCGGATTGACCCCGACAACCTGACCAGCCCGACGCATGCGTCAGTTGCGTCGTTCATCGCCTTCACAATCGGCTCGCTGCTGCCCCTGCTGGCGATCGCGTTCCCCCCGACGTCCTGGCGGGTCCCCGTCACCGTGGTCACGGTTGTCCTCGCACTTGCTGGGACGGGGTTGGTGGCTGCCAGTCTGGGCTCGGCGCCAGCACATCGATCGTTGTGGCGCAACGTGATTGGCGGAATGGCGGCCATGGCCGTCACCTACGGCATCGGTTCGCTGGTGGGACGCGTGGTATGAGCGCCGAACCGGCCTGACCCAGAGGGAGATTTAACCCGGTTTGCTGTGGTTTTTTGCTGGGCGATCGCCAGGCTCAAGAAGATGTCCCGCGAGTCACGATTCGGCAACGCATTTGTGCGGAACGGTGGCCATCGCTGTTCGGGGGCCATCATGAACGCATCGCTCGGCGCGCCTCCAAGCGTTTGGTGACCCATGAGAGCTGGGTGCCACCTCACGGCCATACCGCGCAACGACCATGGCCGTTGGGGGCGCAGATCGCAAATACCAAGAGAGGGTTGCAGATGGCTATGAAGAATGCGCGCCTGCGCTACGTGATTGCTCTGACGGGAGTTTCGGCCTTGGCCTTGACGGCCTGCGCGAGTTCCGGGGGTGGTGGAACCAGCAGCACACCCGGAGCAAGTAGCACGCCAATCACCTTTGGCACCACGGACAAGGTGAGCTCCCTGGACCCCGCCGGGTCCTACGACAACGGTTCCTTCATGGTGATGAACCAGATCTACCCCTTCGTGCTCAACTCCAAGCCGGGCGGCGCGGACCCGGAGCCCGACATCGCTGTCTCCGCGTCCTTCACCACCCCCACGGCCTACACGGTCAAGCTGAAGCCCGGTCTCAAGTGGGCCAACGGCAACGTCCTCGACTCCGCGGACGTGAAGTTCAGCTTCGACCGCCAGGTGAAGATCAACGACGCCAACGGTCCGGCATCGCTGCTGGGCAACCTGGCCAGCGTCGACGCGCCTGATGCGACGACGGTCGTCTTCAACCTGAAAGAGGGCAACGACCAGACCTTCCCGCAGATCCTGACCAGCCCGGCCGGCCCGATCGTTGACAACGAGGTCTTCCCTGCGGACAAGATCATGGGCGATGACGCCATCATCGCGGCCAAGCCGTTTGCCGGCCAGTACTCGATCTCGACCTACAAGAAGAACGAGCTGATCGACTTCAAGGCGTTCCCGGGCTACGACGGTCTGCTCGGCAAGCCGAAATCAGACAACGTGATCATCAAGTACTACTCGGACTCCAACAACCTCAAGCTCGATGTCCAGCAAGGCAACATCGACGTGGCCTCCCGCAGCCTCACCCCCACGGACATCGCCAGCCTTAAGACCAACGCCAACGTCACCGTCAATGTAGGCCCCGGCGGCGAGCTGCGCTACATCGTCTTCAACTTCAACACGATGCCGTTCGGCGCCAAGACGCCGGACGCCAACCCCGCCAAGGCTTTGGCCGTCCGCCAGGCCATGGCCGACTCCATCGACCGCCAGGCCATCGCAGACCAGGTCTACAAGGGCACCTACCTACCGGTGTACTCCTACGTTCCCGATGGTTTCGCAGGCGCCACCGAGCCGCTGAAGTCGATGTACGGCGACGGCACCGGGAAGCCAAGCCTGGACAAGGCCAAGAAGGCCCTCTCCGACGCAGGTGTTGCCACTCCGGTGACGCTGAAGCTCCAGTACAACTCGGACCACTACGGCAGTTCCTCGGGCGACGAGTATGCGGCTCTGAAGAGCCAGCTGGAAGCGACCGGCCTGTTCACGGTGAACCTGCAGTCCACGGAGTGGGTCACCTACACCAAGGACCGCGTCGTCGACGCCTACCCGCTGTACCAGCTGGGTTGGTTCCCGGACTACTCAGACGCGGACAACTACCTGACGCCGTTCTTCAGCAAGAACAACTTCCTGAAGAACCACTACGACAACCCGAGCGTCCAAGCCATGATCACCAAGCAGCTAACGACGACGGACAAGGCAGCCCGCGAGGCACTGCTCGGTGACATCCAGTCCGCAGTTGCCAAGGACCTGTCCACCCTGCCGATGCTCCAGGGCGCACAGGTGGCCGTATCCGGCAAGGACGTCAAGGGCGTTGCGGACACGCTGGACGCGTCCTTCAAGATCCGCCTGGGCGTGATGTACAAGTAGGTGGCAGGTCCAGCCACGAAACAGGCCCGCCACGGTGGACCTCTGATGTATTGACCAGATGCATGGGGGTGGGTGAGGTGTCGAAAACGACACCTCACCCACCCCCTGCATTTCAGCGAAAAGAACCAGGTCTTCATGACAGCGTTGATTGATGCCCCCCTGACTGAAGATGACGGACCTCTCCCCACGAAGAAGTCTGCGCCCGGCGGCGGGCTGGGCAAATACATCCTGATCAGGTTCCTCCTGATCTTCCCCACCATCTTGATTCTGGTCACCATGGTGTTCTTCCTGATGCGGATCACCGGCGATCCCATCACGGCGGCGCTGGGCGGTCGGCTGCCCCCCGACCAGCTAGCCGTGAGAATCCATGAGGCCGGCTATGACCGGCCGCTGCTCCTGCAGTATCTGCAATACCTCGGCCAGATCGCCACCGGCGATTTCGGCCGCACCATCTCCGACAACATCAAGGTCACGGACATGCTGACCACGTATGGCGCGGCCACACTGGAGCTGGCGATCAATGCGCTGGTCGTGGCGCTGCTGATCGGCATCCCGCTGGGCATGATCGCGGCACACCGCCGCGACAAGTGGCCGGACGCCGTGCTGCGGGTTCTTGCGATCCTGGGCTATGCCACTCCCGTGTTCTTCGCCGGTCTGCTGCTCAAGCTGGTCTTTTCCGTCGGTCTGGACTGGCTGCCTGTCGCGGGCAGGGCAAACATTGTGAACGAGATTGCGCTCAGCTCACTGTCCTCGGGTACGGGCATCTACTGGCTGGACGCGATCCGCAGCGGCAACATGGCCGCTCTCGGTGACGTCATCTCCCACGCAGTACTGCCCGCCGTCGCGCTGGGTCTGCTGGTCGGCGGCGTGTTCCTGCGCCTAGTCCGCACCAACGTGATCGGCACACTGGGCAAGGACTACGTGGAGGCGGGACGCTCGCGCGGTGTGAGCGAATACCGCCTTGTCACCAAACACGCCTACAAGCCGGCCCTGATCCCGATCATCACCGTGATGGGGCTGCAGATCGCCACACTGCTGGGTGGTGCCGTACTGACCGAGACCACGTTCGGATGGAAAGGGCTCGGCTTCCAGCTCGCACAGTACGTCACGGCTCGCGACTACGTGGCCGTGCAGGGCATTGTGATGCTGCTGGCCGTCATTGTGGCGCTCAGCAATTTCATCGTCGATATCGTTGCAGCACTGATCGACCCCCGAGTGAGGTACTGATCATGGCTGACAAGTTCACCGCCAGAAGACGCGAGCCCTTGCTGCACCGCCTTCCCGTCATCTCGCACTTCCGCAAGAGTGTGGGCCTGCAGCGTGGAATGCTCGTGAGCGGAATCGTCCTCACGGCGATCTTCCTGCTGACCGCCGCGCTGGCCCCGGTGCTTGCACCGTATGGCTTTGCCGAGCGCTTCAATACTCAGCAACCGCCCTCATCCGCGCACTGGTGGGGCACCACGTCGGGCGGCTACGACGTGCTCTCCCGGGTGGTCTGGGGGACGCAGACCGCGATCATGGTCATTGTTGTCGCGGTAGTGCTCTCGATCTTCGCCGGCGTGGCACTTGGCCTGTTCTCCGGCTACTTCGGCGGCTGGCTGGACCGGATCCTGGTCGTGGTGGCGGACGCGGTCTACGCGTTTCCGACGCTGCTGCTGGCCATTGTGATGTCCATCGCGATCAGTCACGGCCAATCCAGCCTGCTGGGCGGCATCCTCTCCGCCGGCATCTCCATCACGGTGGTCTTCATCCCGCAGTACTTCAGGGTGATCCGCGCCGAGACCATCCGGCTCAAGGCGGAGCCCTTTGTGGAATCCGCCCAGGTGCTGGGTGCCTCGTCCTTCCGCATCATGGGCCGGCACATCTTCAAGAACGCCACCCGGACGCTGCCGTTGATCTTCACGCTCAACGCCTCCGAGGCGATCCTGACGCTGGCAGGCCTGGGCTTCCTCGGCTTTGGCATCGAGCCCACCTCGGCCGCGGAATGGGGCTATGACCTGAACAAGGCGCTCTCCGACACCACCGCCGGGATCTGGTGGACGGGTGTCTTCCCGGGCATGGCGATTGTGCTCACCGTGCTGGGTCTGACCCTGGTCGGCGAGAGCATGAATGACCTCAACGATCCGCGGCTGCGCGGCCGCCGCCGTGCTGGCAGGACCACACCGCCGGACAACCCCGCAGGAGACAACACAGCTCAGGACAAGGTGCCGGCATGAGCCACCCCGCGCAACAGCCCGAGAAGATCGGCGATGCCGAAGTTCCGCCGACGCCGCAAGTAGACGAGAAGGCAGTGCTGAGCATCGAGCACCTGAAGGTCACCTTCGCCACCGACGGCGGCGATGTCAGGGCCGTCGACGACGTCTCGCTGACGGTGGCGCCGGGCGAAGTACTGGCCATCGTCGGTGAGTCCGGGTCCGGCAAGACAGTAACCGCCAGGACGATCCTGGGGATGCTGGCCGAGACAGCCGTCAGCTCCGGGGCGGTGCTGATCAGCGGCAACAACGTGCTCAGCGTCACGCTGGCGCAGCTGCGTCAGATCCGCGGCCGTGAAGTGGCCATGGTGTTCCAGGAGCCGTCCACCGCGCTGAACCCGGTCTTCAGCGTGGGCTGGCAAATCGCCGAGGGCCTGCGCGCCCATGGCAAGGTCAGCAAGAAGGAGGCCCGCCTGCGCGCCATCGAGGCGCTGGGCAAGGTGGGCATCCCCGATCCGGAGACACGGGTGGACTACTACCCGCACCAGTTCTCGGGCGGGCAGAAGCAGCGCGTGGTGATCGCCGCAGCACTGGCACTGAACGCCGGGCTGATTGTGGCCGACGAGCCGACGACGGCGCTCGATGTCACAGTGCAGGCGGAGATCCTGGAGCTCTTGCGCGACTTGAGGGACACCTACGGCACCTCCATTGTGCTCATCACACACAACATGGGCGTCGTCGCAGACCTGGCTGACCGCGTCGTGGTGATGTACGAAGGCAAGGTCGTCGAAGAGGCGGACGCCGCAACCCTCTTTGCCTCACCGCGGCAGGATTACACCAAGAAGCTCCTGGCCGCAGTGCCCCACCTGGGCCGCAACTCCGCCTCAGCTGGTGCAACGGTACGAGCGCACCAAGACAGCGGCGTGGTGGTGGAAGCCAAGCATCTGCTCATCGAGTACCCCGGGCGGCTGGGCACCCCGGCCTTCAGGGCTGTGGACGACGTCAGCTTCACCATCTCCGCGGGCGAGGTCTTCGGGCTGGTTGGCGAGTCCGGTTCGGGCAAGACCACCATCGGCCGGGCCATCGCGGGCCTGAACAGGACGACCGGTGGTTCGCTGTCCGTGCTCGGCTACGAGATGCTCAACTTCCGCCAGAGGACTTTCCGTCCGTTACGCAAGGACATCGGCTTCGTCTTCCAGGATCCCGCCGCGTCGTTCAACCCCCACCTGAGTATCGGCGAGTGCGTCGCCGAGCCGATTCTGATCCATGAGAAGCGCTCACGGTTAGAAACGGAAAAGCGTGTCGCCGAGCTGCTCGAAGCGGTACAGCTGCCGCGGACCTACGCCGAACGCTACCCACACGAGCTCTCCGGCGGCGAGCGCCAGCGTGCCTCGTTGGCCCGGGCACTGGCGTTGAACCCGAGGCTGCTGATTGCCGATGAGCCGACGTCGGCCCTGGACGTCTCGGTGCAGTCGAAGGTGCTGGAGCTGTTCAAGGAAATCCAGGCCGAGTTCGGCTTTGCCGCGCTCTTCATCAGCCACGACCTGGCCGTGGTGGATATCCTCGCCGACTGGGTCGGTGTGCTCCATCAGGGCAAGCTTGTGGAACAGGGGATCGGCAGCCAGGTGATGGGAAACCCGCAGGATGACTACACCAGGCGGTTGATCGCCTCGTTGCCTGTACCGGACCCGGCGGAACAGGCCAAGCGGCGCGAAGCCCACCGGGCCCTGCTGCACAGCTGACCTGTCTGGCCTGGCCACCTCCAGGTGCTGTTAGCCCGGCTCAGCGACTCTTGCCGGTCGGCAAGGTCAGGGTTGGACACGTCGCGAGGATCCGCCCGAGCGCGTCTCGCTCCGCA
The DNA here is from genome assembly GCA_038249115.1 of Actinomycetales bacterium. Classification (GTDB taxonomy): domain Bacteria; phylum Actinomycetota; class Actinomycetes; order Actinomycetales; family Dermatophilaceae; genus UBA4719. Next base: position 9,684 of record JBBRWQ010000001.1, on the reverse strand, counting down.
CTGGTGACCCACAGCCTGTACTTCGCCTTGACCGCGACCTGACGTGCGGCATAAGGACAGCGGTAGGGCTTGTTGGGTGGTAGCCAGGTCGCGGCGTCGCCGTCGCCCTTGCGCTTGTTGGTCGGACCGTCGACGGCGAGCAGGTTGAGCGAGTCGTTGGCGAAGGCCCGCCGGGATTCGGCCGACAGCTGCTGCGCGCCTTTCTGCCAGGCGTCGGAAAGTGCCACGACGTGGTCGATCTGGACGGCGGTGGAGGTGACCGGACCGCGCACGAACTCGATGGTTGTCCCGGTGTAGGGGTCATGCAGGGTGCCCGACAAGACCACGCATCCGTGGGTGCCCGCCTTGAGGACGTATGCCGTGAGGTCGCGACGGAGGACGTCGTTGCGGGTATCGCAGCCGTTGCGGTCGACGTCCGCCCAGGCCTGACCAAAGAGCGCACGATCGTAGCCTGTCTTCGGCGCCCGTCCTTTGACCGCGAGGGTGGCAAGCCCGGCAAGGGCCGACCCTGCCTTTCCAGATGGGATCGGCTGCCCCGCAACGTCTTTCGACACGACAGTGCCATCAGATGACAGAGGGGTTGCCCGCCATACGACAAGGCCGAACCAGGCCACCGCGATGAGCGAAACCAGAACCACCCCGGTACGGACGAAGCCCGCGTGTGTCGGGCGCTCGGCGGGCATGGGGCCACCCTAACCGCGCCCTGAGACGTCCTCCCGACGACGAGCCATCCATCAGTAACACAGTGCCAATGCCTCCAGCCCGTGAGGTGGATCTCCCAGAAAGGCAACCAATTCTAGGGGTGCCGCCACCAACCCTTTGCCTGAGCCGTCCGGGACTGGCGTGCCTCACCATTCTTGATGGATGGAGGGACAGTGCCCCAACAAGTGAGCTTGACGACAAGGAAAGCACTCGACGCCACGTGCTCGAGATCTTCGACGAATTGTGCCGTCAACTGCCCCCGTATCCCCCATGAGGCTGCCGCCTGCATCAGCGTCGACCTGCTGGGTGGACTGCGGGTGCGGACTGGGCAAACGACGATTGGCCCACGCGAGCTCGGCGGAACCAAGCTGCGCCGCGTCCTGATCGCACTCCTCTTGCAGCGGGGTTCCCCCGTGTCCAAGGACCGGCTCGTTTCACTGTTATGGGAGGGGTCGCCTCCAAACGGGCCCACGGCGACTCTCGAGAGCTACGTCTGCGTCCTGCGCAAGACACTCCAGCCATGCCATGAAAGGCGGACGAGCCTGATCACGACAGCGGCAGGCTGTTACTCCATTGACATGAGTCGGGTCGACCTGGACTTGGTGCGATATGAACGCCTGATGGCAGAAGCGCTCCAACCCGACGCTTCTGCTATCGAAGCGCTCCCTCGGTTGCAGCAGGCGATATCGCTCGCCAAGTCGCCCCTGCTCCCCGACGAGCTCGACTGCGAGTGGCTGAACGACTTTCGCAGGATCCACGATCAGAACGTCCGAAAGGGTTTGATCGCCGCGGCCAACAAGGTCGCAGGACTGTCATCCGGAAGCGCTGAAGAATGGGCGAGACTGGCTCTGGAGGGCGACCCACTTGACGAGTCGGCGTGGCAGGCACTCCTTCGGAGCATGGAGATCAGCGGTCAACACGCAGATGGCCTACGTGCCTATGACAGTTGCCGTCGGCTGTTCGCGTCGGAACTGGGCTGCGCGCCAGGGCCGGGTCTTCAAGCGTTGTACGTTCGGCTGCTGCGCGGGGCGAACGAGGGCAACCGCGAGCTGAGCCAGCTGCTCGACGCGTTGGTAACGGTGCACGAGGCAACACAACCGGACCCCCATCCCTCGGCAAGGATGCGTCCGCGAGGGGGACGCAACGCGAAGGAACAGACCGGCTCGCTACGCCAGGCATGCCGCGCTTTGGAGACACTGCTGAGCAGTGTCGACAACCGCTATCACCTGACCGATGGCATCGGAGCCTGACGTCTCTTCGTCCTCCAATTGACGGACGTCGATCTACTGCCAATGTCCCTGTCCGCGACTCCACCGCTCCGCGACACTGCAAAGGCAGCATCGTCGTTGGCGCGGGATCTTTGCACGCCTGAAGACCGATTGGAGTATGGCAGTGACTGTCCTCACGAAGAACGCGACGATGCGCATCCTCGTTGTCGATGACCACAGCACCTTCGCGGAGCTACTGACCCAGGCGATCGACCGCGAGCCGGATCTCGTGAGCGTGGGACACGCGACCACCGGTGCCGGCGGGGTATCGATGTTCGCTCGTCTCAAGCCCGATGTGGTGCTGATGGACCTCCAACTTCCGGACATCAACGGCTTTGTCGCCACGGCCCAGATCGTCGCAATGAATCCCCACGCATGCGTCATCATGCTGACCGGGCAGGTCACCGCGGCTGCACTGTCCAACGCGATCGCGTGCGGGACCTGCGGGTTCCTGCCCAAGAACGGCCACCTCACAGACCTGCTCACCACCATCCGGACGGCTACACCCGGCGGTCTCGCCGTGGACCCCACACTGTTGACACGCCTGATGAACCAGCCGGCAGACGAAAGAAGAGCACTGGCACGCCCGCTGTCGCAGCGCGAGCTCTCGGTGCTCGTCCACATGGCAGACGGTATGGACGTCACCCGCATCGCCCACGAGATGGGCATCAGCACCCACACCTGCCGCGGCCATGTCAAGAGCGTGTTGTCCAAACTGGGCGCCCACTCACAACTCGAAGCTGTGGTCATGGCCGTCCGGATCGGGCTCATCCAGATAGGCGACGAGCCCCCGAAGGCCGTTGGGCAATGATCCCCGGCAGGCTCCGCCCCGGCCGCAAGGACGCGGTCCGAGAAAGGTCAGAGATCAGCGTGGCCTTGACCCGATTTCTCTTGGTGGGGTTGGCGTCGCTGGTACTCGTCGCCCTCCCCACCGTGTTGTTGTTCCAGAACATTGCCAAGGACCACGTGCTCAAGGCTGGCATGGAGACTTGGCAGAGCCTCTCGATCAACCTGTTGGCGCCACAGACGACGGAGGGCGTCATATCCAATGACGCCGGCGCAATGGCCCATTTCGACGCCATCGTCCGGCCCAGAATTCTCGAACGTTCGATTGCCCGCATCAAGATCTGGGACCTGACTGGCCGCATCCTCTACTCGGACGACTCGACGCTGATTGGACGCGTCTATCCGCTCCCCGAAGCCGACGCCCTGCTGCACTCCAGCGAGCCGAGCGTCGCAGAGGTCAGCTCCCTGGACGACAACGAGAATGAGTTCGAGAGGGGCCAGGTCCCACGAGAGCTGGTCGAGGTCTACACCCTGGCCAGGGCTAGCACCGGCCAGCAGCTCATCTACGAGGCCTATCTCCCAACCAGCGTCTACCACCAACAAGTAGACGCCCTCCTCGCACAGATGGCACCAGTGGGGCTAGCCGGATTGATCATCCTCAACCTCGCGCAACTGCCGTCTGCCCTAAACCTCGCTCGGCGGGTCCAGCACGGACGCCGGTCCCGGGAGCGTTTGTTGGTGCACGCGGTGGCAGCCGCCGACCACGAGCGACGGCGGCTGGCTCAAGAGCTGCACGACGACGTCATACAGGATCTGGCCGGTGTGGGATATGCGTTGTCCTCACTGAGCGAGCACCTCGGCGGGACGAACGGCCCAGCGGTCGAAACGATCGGGAGCATCGTGCAACGCGACGTGGAACGGTTGCGTGTCATGGTGAGCGAGCTGTATCCCCGGGGGCTGGATCCCCATAGCCTGGCAGGATCCCTCACTGACCTGGGGATCCCGCTGAGCCATATGGGTGTCCAGGTCGAGATCGACGTGGCCGAGAAGCTCGCCCTGGACGGGACAACCGCGACACTTGTCTTCCGGGTGGCACGGGAAAGCCTGCACAACGCTCAGAAACACGCCGGACCGCGCAACGTCGAGATGCGACTCTCGCGCGTGGATGCGCGCGCCGTTCTCACTGTCGTCGACGATGGCCGAGGCTTTGACGCAACAGCCAAGCCAGTCGTCGGTCACTTCGGTCTCAAGCTGATCCGGGACGCCGTCGCCGAGGCCGGCGGAACGTTGCTCGTGGACTCGCAGGCGGGGCGGGGCACACGCGTCGAGCTGAGCCTGCCCCTCAGCTGAGCCTGCCCGACTCAGCCATCAACGTGGGGCCAACCACGCTCATCAAACTGTCATAAGGTTTACAGAAGGTTGTCATCGCATCGTGGGTCTGTCGCTATCCCCCTCGAGGCAGGTGTGCCATGAATCTTCTTACTGGAAAGTTCGCCGCCGTATTCGGCATAAGCACGTCCGTGGCGCAGAGCGCCCGAAGTCGTACCCGTCCTCCGATACGCGGTCGAGGTGGTGCGCTGGCCCGACCAACCCGACTGGTAGCGGCGGTATCCGCGCTGGTTCTGCCGGTGGCCCTGGGCTTGCCCGCCGTCACGGCCAGCGCAGCCGTTGCACCAGTGGGCCAGGGCTTCACTGTGACGCCGAGCGACCTGAAGTTCATCCTCGCGCAGATCAAGATCGCCGAGGCACATGCCGCGACTCAATCGGCCGCCAATCCCTGTGGGACGTTGGTAGGCACGGGGCCAGACCAGATCGCGAGCCCCCTCCTCTCCAAGGGCCTTCGTACGGTCGACGGCTCGTGCAACAACCTCCAGCCCGGTCAGGAGACCTTCGGCGCTGCCGACCAGGTGTTCCCGCGCCTTGGCTCCAAGTCGTTCCGGCCCGCCGAGGGTCGGCCCGCTGACCTGTTCGGGCCGGGCTCGCCGCCGCCGACGACATCTTCGTCGTACGCCCAGAAGAAGGGTAGCGTCTACGACACGCAGCCCCGCGTGATCAGCAACCTGATCGTGGACCAGACTTCGACCAACCCCGCCGCGGTCGCCGCGGCCGCCTTCCCTGTGAGAACTCAGGGGGCCGAGGGTGTGGTCGTGTGTACGACCCCGCCGACCACGACCACAACCACCGACCCCATCACCGGGCTGACGGTGACGACACCGGTGCCGTGTGTACCCGAGCATGAGACGCTGTTCATCCCGAACGTGACCACGGACGTCGGCCTCTCGCCACCCTACAACTCGCTGTTCACGATCTTCGGTCAGTTCTTCGACCATGGGGTGGACCAGACCGTCAAGAGCGGCGGGACGGTCTTCGTTCCCCTGAAGGCTGACGACCCGCTGATTGCAGGGCCGGACCACATCCTGGTCGACGACCCGGCCACAGCGGTCGACGAGGCGAGTGACAACCTACCCCCGCAGCTGCGGTTCATGGTGCTGACCCGAGGCCAGAACCAGCCCGGTCCCGACGGCATCCTGGCCGACGTAGCGCCGAGCACGCTGGGGGTGCTCTGTGCGCCCGTCGTCCCCCCCGCCGCCCCGGTCGCCAATAGCCCCGCTGGCTGCGACGAAACCGCCGACAACATCCAGGACGCCAACAACACGGACTCGCCCTGGGTCGACCAGAGCCAGACCTACAGCTCCCATGCCTCTCACCAGGTGTTCCTGCGTGAGTACGTGAACAACGCCGCCGGCAGGCCGGTCTCGACCGGCAAGCTGCTCGGCGGCCAGGCAGGTGGCATGGGTACCTGGGCGACCCTCAAGGCGCAGGCTGCCAGCCTTCTCGGGCTCCGCATCGTGGACGCCGACGTGACCGACATCCCGATGATGGCCTCGGATCCTTACGGCAAGTTCATCCCCGGACCGAACGGGCTGCCGCAGTACGTCACGGCAACCGGCTTGGTCGAAGGCAACATTGCAGTTCCTGTTCCGGTCCCGGCAAACGCGTTGCACTTCGACACGCCGTTCGAGACGGACATCGCACACAGCGCTGTTCCCACGGCGGGTGGCCCCGACGCCGACCTCGTCGCCGGCGCGAGTCTTGACACCCCGGTGCCCGCGGGAACGTACGACAACGAGCTGCTCGACGCGCACTTCACCTGTGGTGACGGCCGGTGCAACGAGAACATCGCACTGTCGGCGATTCACCAGGTCTTCCACTCCGAGCACGACCGTCTCGTGGACTACATCAAGAACGTGCTGACCACCGACACCTCCGGCCTCACGCACCTCGTGGACTGGCAGTCGGCGACGGGTGCGGCTGGCTGGAACGGTGAGCGTCTCTTCCAGGCCGCTCGCTTCGTCACCGAGATGGAGTACCAGCACCTGGTTTTCGAGGAGTTTGCTCGCAAGATCCAGCCAGCGATCAACCCCTTCGAGCCGTTCGCCTTCATCCAGACCGAGATCAACCCGGCGGTCAAGGCTGAGTTCGCTCATGCCGTCTATCGCTTCGGTCACTCCATGATGACCGAGACGATCTCTCGCCGGAACGAGGACCTGCCCGGTCTCGACCTGACGTTTGGGACCTCGGACGACATCGCCGGGGACCAGAACGACATCTCCTTGCTCGGTGGGTTCCTGAACCCACCGATGTACACGCAGAGCGTCCCTGGTGGGCCGTCCGGCGTGCTGACCTCGGAAGAGGCAGCGGGCAGCATCATCATGGGCATGTCGGACCAGGTCGGCAACGAGCTCGACGAGTTCGTGACCGACACGCTGCGCAGCAACCTGTTGGGCCTGCCTCTGGACCTGCCAGTGATCAACATGACCCGGGCACGCTCCGAGGGCATCCCCACGTTGAACGTCCTGCGTCGCGAGCTGTTCGCGTCGACGAACGACGGCCAGCTGCGGCCCTACACCAGCTGGGTCGACTTCGGGGAGAACCTCAAGCACCCCGAGTCGCTGGTCAACTTCGTGGCGGCCTATGGCACCCACCCGACCATCACCGGCGCAACAACGCTGGCGACCAAGCGGGAAGCTGCCCGGCTGATCGTCAGCCCCAACGTCCTCGCCGGGGACGTTTCTCCTGTTGACGCCGCAGCGTTCATGAACAGCTCGGCTGCAACATCCGGTCTCGACACAGTCGACCTCTGGGTCGGTGGCCTCGCCGAGGTCACCAACCTCTTCGGCGGCCTGCTGGGAACCACATTCAACTACGTGTTCGAGAACCAGCTGACCGAGCTTCAGAACGGCGACCGGTTGTACTACCTGGCGCGCACCCCGGGCATGAACCTGAGGACGCAGCTCGAGGGCAACTCGTTCGCCGAGCTGGTCATGCGCAACACGAACGCGAAGTCCCTCAAGGCCGACGCGTTCGCCACGGCAGACTGCAAGTTCGAGCTGAAGAACCTGGCTGGCACGGCTGCCGGTTTCGCCGCCTCCGGAAACACGGTGGCCGACGACCTGGCGTCGGAGTGCGACGAGACGGCTCTGCTGCTCCGTATGCCTGACGGCACCATCCAGTACCGCGCGAGGAACACCGTCAACCCCACCGGGATCAACGGGCAGAGCGTCTACAACGGCACCGCCGGGGCGGACCGTATCTACGGTGGCAACGACAACGACACCTTCTGGGGCGGCCTGGGCAACGACATCATCGAGGGTGGTGGTGGAGCTGACATCGCCCTCGGTGGCGAGGGAGACGACATCATCACCGACCTCGCTGGTGACGACGTACCTAAGGGCGGACCTGGCAACGACGCCATCGATGCTGGCCCGGGCCTTGACATCATCATGGGTGGCGAAGGCAAGGACTTCACCAACGGTGGCGCCAATGCCAACGAGACCTTCGGTGGTGCAGGCGACGACTTCATCATGCTCGGCGATGGCCTGGACGCCGCCTTCGGCGACAGTGGCGACGACTGGGAAGAGGGCGGCAACCAGCCGGACCTCATGATCGGGGACAGCAGCAACCTGTTCTTCCTGGACGACTCGCAGATGCCTGGCTCCGACATCCTCATCGGTCAGGGCGGCGACGACGACTACGACATGGAGGGCGGCGACGACATCGGCGTCAGCGGTCCTGGCGTGGAGAAGGTCGCCGGAGGCTCCGGTTACGACTGGGAGATCGGCCTGGGCGACCCCCAGCCGCAGGACATGGACCTGGCTCTGCCGTTGATCCCGCTGAACATTCTCCAGGTGGGCGTTCGGGACAAGTTCAACGAGGTCGAGGCCCTCTCCGGTGGAGACCTGAACGACATCCTCCGTGGTGACGACCTCGTCCCCAGCGCCGTCGGCGGTGGCGGCTTCATCGGTTGCGACGTGCTGAACCAGACCGGTCTTGACCGCATCGCGGGTCTCGGCGCTCTGGTACCTCCACTGAACACTCCGGCGACCTCCGTCATAGCCACGTCGGCATCGAAGGACTGCCCGCTTCTGAACTCCACAGAAAACGTGTGGGGCGACGGCAACATCCTTCTTGGTGGCGGCGGCAGTGACCTCATCGAGGGTCGCGGCGCCAACGACATCATCGACGGTGACAGGTACCTCAGTGTCCGCCTCAGTGTTCGCAATGACGCTGGTGTCGAGATTGGCAGTGCCTCGGTCAACCAGCCAGGGCAGAGCGCCATGACCAGCCAGTACCAGCATGTCGGTGGCGGCGGCACGGGCGCACTTGTCGCTGGCAGTCCGACCCTCCAGCAGGCGGTCTTCGCTGGAACGGTCAACCCCGGCAACATCGTTGCGGTCCGGGAGATCCTGACCGGCTCCGCTGGCACGGATACCGCGTTGTTCACAGGTCTGCAAGCGGACTACACGGTCACCACCGTCGACGCCGCGGGCGCCCCGGCGCTGTTGGGTTCGGCTGGTTCGGTCACCACGGTGGTGGACAACGTCGGACTTGATGGCACCGACACGCTGCGCAACATCGAGGTGCTCTCGTTCTCGGACACCAGAACTCCTGGGGCTCCGACGGCCGTTACCGCCGTCGGTGGTGTGGCTCAAGCAACGGTTACCTGGGTGGCTCCTGTGCTCAACAGGTTGCCTCAGGTGGTCACCAGCTACACCGTCGAGGCTCGCAGTGTGGCGACCGGTGCCGTGAGCACGTTCCCCGCTGCGGGCGGTGCGACCAGCCTGGTCGTTACCCCCCTGGCTGCCGGCTCCTACACCTTCCGGGTGCAGGCGCTGAACGCCGCGGCAACCCCGCCAGCAGGTCCGTTCTCAGCCCCCTCGGCGGCGGTGACGGTCACTGCACCCCCCGCAGCCGTCGCACCCGGAGCACCAACGGGGGTTACCGCCGTGGCAGGCATCCTTTCAGCTACGGTCAGCTGGGCGGCACCGGCCAACGATGGCGGCTCGCCGATCACGAGCTTCGTGATCGTCAGCACCCCGGCCGCAGGAGGGCCCGTCACCGTCGCCCCGGGAACGGCCACCAGCGGTACCGTCAGCGGTCTGCTCAGCGCCACGTCGTACACCTTCGTGGTGCGCGCCGTGAACGCGGCAGGGACGAGTCTGGACTCGGCCGCCTCGGCTCCTGTGACGCCAGCACCCCTTCCGACGGCACCCGGTGCGCCGACCGGAGTCACGGCCACCGCCGGCTTCCGCTCAGCGACAGTGAGCTGGGTTGCACCGGCCAACGATGGCGGCTCGCCGATCACGAGCTTCGTGATCGTCAGCACCCCGGCCACAGGAGGGCCCGTCACCGTCACCCCGGGAACGGCCACCAGCGGTACCGTCAGCGGTCTGCTCGACGGCACCACGTACACGTTCGTAGTCCGGGCGGTCAACGCCGTCGGCGCCAGCCCGAACTCGGTGCCGTCAAACGCGATCACTACCTTTACAGTGCCCAGCGCCCCGGTTATCGGAACGGCCACACGTGGCGGCGGTGGTGGAGCAATTACGGCTAGGGCCAACTGGACGCCGCCAGCGTCCACCGGCGG